>CAYJND010000007.1:0-32465 GCA_964371565.1 uncultured Desulfovibrionaceae bacterium | reverse complement strand
GAGCCCCCGGCTCATAACCGGTTTGTCGCAGGTTCAAGTCCTGCTGGGCCCACCATGGAAAAATAGCCGCTTATGCATATTGCATAGGCGGCTGTCTTTTTTTTATGCAATAAAGTTTCTCGCTCATCTGCCCGCTAAATCATAAAGTGCCGCCTCACGCCACACCAAAACCACCAAAAGACGCATAACACCTCACCGCTATATATGTGTATACTATACTATTTTATGACAATATTTTTAATTTTCTCTTGACAATTAAAGCAGTCACCCTTATTTTTATTTCACGCCATTATGCGTGTGAGCCCCTGCGGGCTCCTTGTATGTCAAATAATGTTTTTTTCATAATGTTATTTGTGGGTTGCAAGTTCAAATGCAGCCTGAGGATGTCTTCCTCGTTATGTAGGCTATGCGCTACATACCTTATATTCCCTAGTTCATTAAGGCATTTGCCCCATTTTTTATTAATGCATTACCGTGCGCTTTTTGCATTTAAAGCATTTATAGACTTAAACAAAAGGACATTGTCATGGCTGACATCTTATTGCAAAAGCCTGCTGCAGGCCAAGCTACTACCCTTAGCCCCCAAGCTGAAGACCGTTTAGTCTTTGAATTTGACTCTAGCGAAGCAACCCTCACCCGTGATGGCGATAACCTTGTCATGAGCTTTGATGATGGTTCTACCGTTAATCTCACTGATTTTTATGTGGCGTATACTTCAGAAAATATGCCTACCTTTCTTATTGAAGGGGCCGAAGTAGACGGCGAAGCTTTTTTTGCTGCCCTTGGTGATGAGCTTATGCCTGCAGCTGGTACTGGCACCAGCGCCCCGCAAGGCAGCGGTAGCAGTGTAGACACCCTTGCAGGCACATTGCTTGGCGGTATTGACCGTTTAGAGGGCCTTGACCAAGCCTACCCTGATGCAAACTTTCAAGATGAAGAACAAGGCGCTAGCAGCGATAATGATGGCGGTGATACCAATCCTACCACCGTTACCCCCGACGCAGAAGATGACAATCTTACCCCCCTTGCCAATGCCGATAACATAAGCGCCACCGAAGATGGCGGCAGCGTTACTGGCAATATTATTGCTAATGACATTCAAGGCGATACCGATGGTGGACATTCTGGCAAGGAAGTTATTTCCGTAAGCCCTCAAGGGGATAATTGGCAGCCCATTACCCCCGAAGCTTTAACAGAGCAAGGCATATCTCAAGAAGATTGGGATAAGCTTGGCGCCGATTTTGGCTATTGGGATCCTGAAACTGGCGATATCATCATTGTTAATAAAGAAGGCGATTACGAATTCTTAGCCCAAGATCAAGGCCTTGGCGAGGGCGAAAAAAAGGAAATTGTCTTTGATTATACCATTAAAGACAGCGATGGCGACACCTCATCCAGCTCCTTAACCGTCACAGTAACAGGTACCAACGATGTGCCCACTGCCCTTGTGCCCGGCACAGAAAATATACTTCTTGAAACCTTTGACGCAGGCGAGCGTAGCGATTCTGGCACTATTTCTTTCAAATCTGCTGAAACTATGGACGGCGGCACCATTACCGTGGGCGGCGTAGAGTATAGCGTTACAGAAAATCCCGATGGATCTTTCACCCTGAGCGGCCCTGATAACGTTTTGGGGCAATCTGGCAATCTGTCTGATATCACCTTAACATATAATGATAACAATGATTCATATTCGCTAAACTTTACCTATAATCAAACAAAAGCCCATGGGCATGACAATGAGCTTAAAGATGGTGAAACACAAAGCACAGAGGTAGACACTGCTGAAAGCTTTAAAGTTACCATCACGGATGGTAAAGAAGGTAGTGAATCTCAAAGCCTTAACGCTTCTATTACCGTAAATATTACCGATGATGGCCCCACACTTTCTGGAACTACCCCCACTGTCAATGCTTCAGATACTGACGATACCATATATCAAGCATCGGACTATTTTAATGAAGGTGCAGACGCTGAAGGCGGTGCCTATACGGTGCTTAACGCTGACAGTAGCACGGTTAATAAAGACGGCACCACCACCTATGAATTCTCATGGGGTTCTGTAACCATGGATCCAACGTCTGGTGAGTATACCGTTCAGGCAGAAGATCCAGAGTTTAAAATTTGGAAAAATGCAGATACGTACACCATCTTAGGCCAAAAACCCAGTGAAGTTAATGGAGATGAATCTACCTACACATTCTCTTGGGGGTCTTTAACCCTAAATACAAGCACTGGTGAATATAGCATGAGCGGCGCGGACGGTGCATTTGATATTCAATACACCGATGCAGATGGCGACAGCGCTACCACCACGGTAGATGTTGATTATGGCGTTAATGCTACGCAAAAAGATGTTCTTAGCACCACGCTTGAGCACATTGTGCACGAGTCACATCTTGATTCAGGCACAAGCTCAGAACAGTCTGGCGAAGCCGCCACAGGCTCTTTAACAGTGAATGCTGTAGATGGTCTAGCTAACATAAGCCTTGGTGAAAACAAGCTAGCCACATTAAACGATGACGGTGAATGGGAATTTACCCAAGGCACGCTTAATCATGGCACCATCACAATAAATAGTATTACAGAAAATGGCGATGGCAGCTACACTGTTGAGTATACATACACTCTTACTGATGCTACCACTGACATTGGCGGACAAGATGAGCGTGACGACTTTACACTGACCATCACCGACAGCGATGACGACAGCACAGATATCAAAATCGGTATCGAAATCACCGACGATGAACCTAAAATTGGTGATGTAGCTTTTACAGGTGCAGACGCCACATTACATGAAAAACATCTTGCTGATGGTTCAGAAGCCAGCGCCAGCGGTGTAAGCACTGTAACAGGCACAGTAGAACTTGATTTTGGCGCTGACGGTGCAGCAAGCACCAATGCTTTTACCTGGGATGCAAGCAATCAGCCAAAGCTCTGGTCAAGCGAAGGCGACCCCATTGAATGGACCGTATCTAGCGATGGCCTTACCCTTACAGGTACAGCCGGCAATACAGAAGTTCTTACTGTTGTTATGGACCCTGCTACAGGTAAATTTACCGTAGAGCTCAAAGAAGCCGTCATGCATGATGCCCCTGAAGCTGGCGTAGATGCAGATTACAATACCGATACAGATAAAGATGGTATAGCTAATAGCAATGATGCTGACGCTAGTAATGAAAAAAACAGCAATCTTAACTTTGGCTTCACCATTACCGATGGCGACGGCGACAGCACTTCTAGCTCTATCACTGTGCAGATTGAAGATGATGTACCCACAGGAAGCGATAATATAGAGGCCTTTACCTCTGAAGGTTCAGATATAGCAAGCGCCCTTGTGAACATTGATTTTGGCGCCGATGATGGCGAAGGAAAAAGCCTTGAATTTGGTGGCTCTACCTTTACCTACACAGAAGATGGCTGGGCAAGTAGCGATGGGTCTTCAGGCAATGTGACCTTTGGCGATAATGGCAAGGTTGTGCTTGAAGCTGCAGATGGCAGCACCCTTACCAATTACAATGACAATGCGCAATGGATTGCCAAGGTAGATGTTTCTGACCTTGAACCAGGTGCCAGTGCCACTACCACGGTGCAAGTCACCGACGCTGATGGTGATACAACAAGCTTTGACATTACCGCAAATAATTCTGACTTGCCCACAGGCGATATAGTAGCCCTTGATGGCACCTCTACCTTTATCGAACCGGGTACAGATTATAATGTTGCCTTTATTTTAGATACCTCTGCCTCCATGTGGGATAATCACTGGGATGGCGTTATCAATACTGACGAAAACTCGGAAAATTTTGGTGAAACGCGCCTTGACGCCGCAGTGGATGCCATCATTGAAATGGTACAAAATACCCTATTAAGCTATACAGAAAACGCTTTGGGCGGCGATATCAACATCTTTGTTACCCAATTTTGGGGCACTGGCACAAAGGATCAGGAAGTCCTTAACCTCTCCCTCAATAAAGACAATGTGGATGAAATCGTTGCTGCATTAGAAGAACTTAAAAATCTTAAATACGAAGAGCTTAAATTTAACGAGCCTGGTGCCCAATATGACGAAAACGGCAAGATTATACTTGATCCAGAAACGGGCTTTCCTTTAAATGTGCAATTAGACGCAGACGGCCTGCCTGTATATGACAGATCTTCTGCTAATACTGATTACCATCATGGCACCTACTATTCTAAAGGTTTTAATGACGTCACAGATTGGCTCAATAATGATGCAAATAGCACTGGAACCAAGAATGAAGTCTTCTTTATGACCGATGGCAGACCTAACGACGGAACTACTGCCGGCCCAGCTTTTGACGCTTTAGAACAAGCTGTAGGTGAGGATGGCTCCATTCACGCCTTGGGCATGGGAAATGGCGCCAATGGAACCACACTTGATAAGTATGATTCCGATGGAAATGCAACCATTGTTACCGATGAAAACATTGGCGCAGGTATGTTTACCCCCGATGGTAGCTCAACCATTCGTGACGATACAACCAATGTTGTATTCTCTGCCGATGGCAATGACGTTATTGTGGGCGGTGTTGATTTAGAAACCTTAAAAGAACACCTTATGGAAGACATACAAAGTAAGTTCCCCGGTGAAGAAATTACCGATGCACATATCATTCTTTACGTGCAAAATTATCCGGAACTTATTTTGAACAATGAAAACCTTAATAGTAGCCGAGAAGATAATGACGCCATTGTGGCTCAAGGCGGTGACGACACCGTTTATGGTCAAGGCGGAAATGATTTGCTTATAGGCGATGGCAGTACAGACAGTCTGCATGACCTGGCAAGCACGGTGGGCATAGAAGGTGAAGCTTTACAGCAATACCACAAAGATACTGTACAAGATATCACAGGTGATGAATCTGCACTTTTGGTGAGCAATCTTGTAAACGAAATACAAGATGTTGTTCGCGGGGATGATGAAGAAAAACTCAATGCCCTTCGCGAAAGTATTGAAAGTATGGAAAGCGCCGATGATGGCAATGACATACTCTACGGTGGCAACGGCGATGACGTATTGCTAGGCCTTGGCGGTAACGATACCATCTTTACCGGTGAAGGTAACGATATTGTCTTTGCCGGCGGTGGTAATGACCTTATTGTCTTGCCAAATATTGATGAGCTCTTTAGTGCAGATATTGACGGCGGTAAAGGTATAGACATTCTCTTAGTGGATGAAGAAAGCCTTGATGGTATTAAAAATGCCAACATTAACAATATTGATATCATCATGTTAGGCGACAATGTAGATGCAGCCAAAGCTTTGCAAGAGCAACAACCAGAAGAAGGTAATGCTAATCTTGATGGCTGGTCCGCATCTGCCGACGCCAAGACCCATGATATTAATGGCGTTACCTTTAAAGAATATACCAACGATACCCATGAGGATATTACCATTCTTGTTAGAATAGCCTCTGTGGACATCTAATAGCACGCATATATCTAAAAATACCCCCTTAGGCTCAGACCTAGGGGGGCTTTTTTATGGGCGCTTTAGCAAGCGTGATGCTTCCTTAATCACAATGCACACAGGGGAAATAATTTGCGTACTGCGTTCTGTAAAAATCTCTAAAAAAGAACCCTTAACTTTAAGTCTTTAGTATACAGATATCTGTATACGCGGAATATGGTTGACAAAAAGCTTAAATTTAGCGACAAAAGTGCGTTATTTATTTTTTTACGCTTTTGAGGAGAGAAAAATGTTTAAAGTAGACCTAAACAGCGACCTTGGTGAAAGTTTTGGTGCCTATACTATGGGATTAGATGCAGAAGTAATCAAATACGTTACCTCTGCCAATGTGGCTTGCGGCTGGCATGCCGGCGACCCCATGGTAATGGAAAGCACTGTTGCCGCTGCCAAAGAAGCTGGCGCCGCTGTGGGTGCGCACCCAGGATATCCTGACCTTTTAGGTTTTGGGCGCAGAAATATGGTGATTTCCCCTCAAGAAGCTAAAGCTTATATACAATATCAAATTGGGGCGCTTATGGCTTTTACCAAAAGTCATGGGCTCAGCTTACAACATGTAAAGCCCCACGGCGCCCTCTACAATATGGCAGCCAAAGATTATACCCTAGCCCGCGCTTTGGCAGAGGGCATTGCCGCCATAGATGAAAATATCATTATGCTCGCCCTTGCCAATAGCCAAATGGTACAAGCAGCTCAAGATGTAGGCTTGCGCGTAGCTAGCGAAGTTTTTGCCGACAGAGCCTATTTAGAAGATGGCAACCTTGTACCCAGAAATCAAGAAGGCGCTGTTATTCATGATGAAAAAATAGCCATTGAACGTGTTATTAACATGGTAACCAAGGGCACAGTCACAGCCATTACAGGTAAGGAAATTGCCATCAAAGCAGATTCCATTTGCGTGCATGGGGATAACCCTCAGGCTGTAGCCTTTGTACGCACCATACGTGAAGAATTAGTGCGCGCCGGTGTGCACGTTGTGAACCTAGACGCCATGGTATAGTATTTATGGACAATGTAAAATTTTTACTCACCGGAGATACATCTATTTTGGTAGAATTTGGTAATGCCATATCCACCGAAATTAATACTAAAATCCGCGCCTTTGATATCGTTTTGAAAAAAAGTGGCCTTGAAGGCTTGGTAGAAACCGTAGCCACCTATCGCTCTTTAATAGTGCACTATCGCCCTGAAAGTATACAGCATGAAGCCCTTGTGGCGCATATGCAAAATTTGCTAGAAAATTTAGATAGCATTAGTGTGCCTGCGGCTAAGGTCATTGAAATTCCCGTTATGTATGGCAAAGACTACGGCCCCGATATTGATTTTGTGGCAAGTCATAATAATAAAACGGTACAAGAAGTCATAGATATTCACACTTCGCAAGACTATCTTATATATATGCTTGGCTTTGCCCCTGGCTTTCCCTATTTGGGCGGCATGAGCAAAGAAATTGCCACCCCGCGTTTAACTTCGCCGCGCATAAAAATCCCTGCCGGTTCGGTGGGTATTGCCGGTGAACAAACAGGCGCCTATCCCCTAGACTCCCCCGGCGGCTGGCAGCTCATTGGCAGAACCCCCATTAAACTTTACGATGCCTATCGCCCTTCCCCCATCTTACTCAGCCCCGGTGATTATGTGAAATTTACCTCCATAAACCAAGAAGAATATGACACCATTGTGCAGCAAGAAGAAGCTGGAACCTATACATACGCATACTACGACAAGGTGGAGGCATAATCATGGCAATAACAGTGCAAAATGCAGGTTTACTGACCACAGTGCAAGACCTTGGGCGTGTGGGTTATCAATCTTTAGGTGTGCCTGTATCTGGCGTAATGGATTATCGCTCTGCAAAAATAGCTAATCTTTTAGTGAATAATGCAGAAAATCAAGCTGTGCTTGAAGCCACCGTCATGGGGCCTAAATTAAGCTTTAGCAAAAACTGCGTCATAGCCATTACAGGGGGTAATTTAAGCCCGCAAAAAAATGGCAAAGCCATAGACATGTATAAGGCGCAGGCCTTTAAAGCTGGCGATGTTCTTTCTTTTGGGGCAAAAAAATCTGGCTGTCGTGCCTATATCGCCTTTGGCGGCGGCATGAATATACAACCTGTTATGGAAAGCTGCTCTACCTATGTAAAGGCAAAGCTTGGCGGTTTTGAAGGCAGAGCCCTGCAACAAGGGGATGAAATTGCCCTTAAACAAGCAGACCATAACGTGCCTCATCTTGAAAGTCGCGTTTTTAAAGAAGAAGATTTTTCTGCCAAGCATAAGGTTTTACGTATCATCATGGGGCCACAAGACGATCACTTCACCACCAAGGGTATAGATACGTTTATGCAAAGCACCTATTCCGTTACGGCGCAATGTGATAGAATGGGCTACCGTTTAGAGGGTGACCCCATTGAGCATGACGGTGACGGCAATATTATTTCTGATGGTATTTGCATGGGCGCCATTCAAGTGCCCGGCGAAGGTAAGCCCATTATCCTTATGGCGGATAGGCAAACCACAGGGGGCTATGCTAAAATTGCCCATATTATCACCGTGGATCTGCCCCTCGTTGCCCAAGGTAATTTTGGTGACACTTTCAGTTTTGAAGCCATAAGCATAGAAGAGGCGCAAAAGCTCTACCTTGAAGAGCGTGAAAAGCTGGCCCAGTGGCAAGAAGATGCCCAAAATGGCGCTTTACCAACGTTTGCAGAAGATTCTTCAACTCATCAAGCCATTTCACATTATGTGATAAATCTAGAGGGTAAAGAGTACAAAGTAAGTGTTGAAGCCTTATAAAATAACGTTCTCAGCGCTATTTTTAAGCAGCGAAAAATGCAATAACAATGCTATTTATATATAAAATATAAGGAAAAATACATGACAAATTTTGATATCACAAAATATAGAGATATGGCGCCCAAAGATGTGCGTCAATGTGTACGTGAAGAAGAAATCACCTTTCCCACCGCGGGCATGTGCCGCGGCTATGCGCAAGCAAATTTAATTGTCTTACCGGGTGATTACGCCGAGGATTTTAAAGAGTTTGCCCTGCGCAATCCCTTTTCTTGCCCTGTCATTGAAATTGTAGAAGGCAGTCCTCTCACCAAGGATATGGGGCAAGGCGGCAATATTATGACAGATATTCCGGAATATTTTATATATAAGCACGGAAATTTTGTAGAACGCTGCCACAATGCCCAGAAATATTGGCAAGATGATTTTGTAGGCTTTCTTATTGGTTGCAGTTTTTCCTTTGAAGAAGCGCTCATTAAAGCCGGTATAGAAATGCGCCATATTGCCACAGGGCGCAATGTACCCATGTATAAAACCCATTTTGCCACCGAAAAGGTAGGCCCCTTTGAAGGCCCCATGGTGTGCAGTATGCGCCCCATGACCCCAGAAAATGCCAAAATTGCCTATGATATTACGGCGCAATTACCCAATGTGCATGGCGCCCCTGTTCATATGGGCGACCCTAGCGCCATTGGCATTGCCGATGTATCTAAGCCCGATTATGGCGATGCTGTGGAAATTCGCGAGGGAGAAATACCCGTCTTTTGGCCTTGTGGGGTTACGCCGCAATCAGTTATTGAAAAAGCTGCGCCGCCTTTGGTTATTGCGCATTCGCCAGGGCATATGTTTATTACTGATATTTTAAATGCAGAGCTTAATGACTTTTTGGAAGAAAAAAAGAAAGCAAAATAAATAAATCTACTTTTCTGTGGGCAGGAAAAATAAGGCCAAGCCGTGTTTTTCCTGCCCATTTTCAAGACTATTTACACAATGCCAACACCACACCAGCTGCCACTGCAGAGCCAATAACACCCGCCACATTGGGGCCCATGGCATGCATAAGCAAAAAGTTTTGCGCATTATTTTCTAATCCTACCTTATTAACCACACGCGCCGCCATGGGCACTGCAGACACACCGGCTGCGCCAATGAGCGGATTAATAGGCGTTTTGGAACAGCGGCTCATAAGCTTGCCAAAAAGCACGCCCACAGCGGTGGCAAATGAAAAAGCCATAAGCCCTAAAAGAATAATATACAAAGTTTGCACCGTTAAAAATTGCGAAGCTTGCAATTTAGAACCCACAGCCAGCCCTAAAAGTATGGTGACAATATTAATAAATTCATTTTGTAAACAATCAGAAATACGATTTACCACACCAGACTCTTTGGCAAGGTTACCAAAGGTAAGGGCGCCAATGAGCGGGGTGGCATCGGGTAGTAAAAGCGTACAAATGAGCAGTACCAATAAGGGGAAAAGTATTTTTTCTCGTTTACTTACAGGGCGTAATTGTCCCATTACTATGCTGCGCTCCGCCTTGGTAGTTAAAAGGCGCATAATGGGCGGCTGAATAACCGGCACCAAAGCCATATACGAATAGGCTGCCACAGTAATGGCGCCTAATAAATCTGGCGCAAGCCTTGTGGAAACAAAAATAGACGTAGGTCCATCTGCCCCGCCAATAATGCCTATGGAAGCAGCTTCTGGCAAAGAAAAACCCAAACCTAGCGCCAAAATAAGCGTACCAAAAATACCAAATTGCGCCGCGGCACCTAAAAGTGCTGTTTTAGGGTTAGCTATAAGAGGGCCAAAGTCTGTCATGGCGCCTACCCCCATGAAAATACACAAGGGAAAAAGCCCCGTGCTAATACCCATGGAGTAAATTAAGTATAAAAAACCATCAGGGCCAGCCATATCAGCCACAGGAATATTGGCCAAAAAGCCCCCAAAGGCAATGGGTACCAAGAGCAGTGGCTCAAATTGCTTTTTTATGCCAAGCCAGAGTAAAAATAGGCACACCATAAGCATTATAGGGGTACCAAACATGTGAAAAAGTTGTTCCATACCGCTTAGATGCGCAGCCGCTGGCTTTATTAAATTAGCCACACCTGTAGAAGCCACAAGGGCGTCAAAGCTTGTATGTAAAATTTCCATCCAGGAACTTTCGCTAGAAACAGGGGTCATATTTTCTCTCATATCAATAGGCTAGAGATCTTACATCTACCTACGCTAAGGTAAGCAACACTTGATCCACTTCTACCTGCTCTTGCACTTGCACAGCGATGCTTTGCACGCTACCTGCCACAGGCGCCACAATGTGGGATTCCATCTTCATAACGCTTACCACCATAAGGGTATCCCCCTCTTGCACTGCTTGCCCTTGGCTTACTAAAATCTGCACCACAGTGGCAGGTAAGGGGGCGCATACAGGGGTTACGGCTTTACTCACTTCAGGTGCAGCGCCAGAAGCTGAGTTAGCATCCATAGTTTTAATATCTATGGCATTATCATCATCAATGCTCACCATAAAGCTTTTGCCGTTAACGGTCACTTTATAGACAGCGGCTGAACTATTTTCTGTCATACTTTTTTCCTTTGATCTTTTTTAAGCACTTATACTTTGGCTAAGGCTTGCTTTTTGGCGTGCATAGCTAAAGCAATAATAATGGCGAGTTTTTCATCTTCACTTAATATATCTGAAGCGCTTGGCGCTTGGCATGCAGGCTTTTTTTGCAAATTTGCAGTCTCAGGCTCAGGCCAAATTCTATTCATATAGGCCACGGCCTTAGCTTGCAAATTCACCGCCAGCACAAGTAAGAGTAAAAGCAAAAAAACTATGCCCATTCCCAAAAACATAACCACAAAACCTTGTTCTATGAGGGTCATGTATTTCTCCCTTTCTGTATAAAAAACTCTGCACAATCATTTTCAAATATGACTTTACCAGTAATTTTTTTAAATTGCACAAAGTTTAAAAATAAACGTGCAGATGTAAAGGCCCGAAAATCAATCATTTAACGGTGAAGCAAAGCTCCCCCTATTCTTGATTTTCGGTGGCATTAACTATCGTTAACGCTCCATGAGACCTTAGCATAATGAATTATGCTAAGGTCTCATATAAATCGAGCCATGGTGTAGTATTTTTTCAACACAGCGTCAATGTATACAAAAAAACCCGTTTAGCACAAAGCCCAACGGGTTTTTTCATAAACTATTTCAATCAATATTATCCAAGTAGCTTCATTAAACCGCCCAAAGCTTTATAGCTCATCCAAGCGGTAAAAATAACCATAAGATAGCCAGAAACGGTCATCCACATGGGGTGCTTATAATCGCCCACAATGGCCTTACGATGGCTAGCTAACAGCACGCTCGCTAAAGACAGTGGCAAAATCATACCATTTAAAGAACCAGCCACAACTAAGATTTGTGCAGGGCGACCAATGGTTACAAAAACCGTGGTAGATAAAAGAATAAAACCAATAATCCAGTAACGGTAATTGTTTTCCACAAAGGGAGAAAGGGTACGTAAAAACGATACCGACGTATACGAACAGCCCACCACAGAAGTTACAGCAGCAGACCAAAGCACAATACCAAAAAACTTATAGCCAAGCTCACCGGCGCCCAAGCGGAAAGCCGCAGCGGCAGGGTTGCTAGGATCTAAGCTTGCGCCGCCTACCACAACACCTAAGATGGCTAAGAACATCAAGTAGCGCATGATACCAGTGGTAACAATGGCGCTGATAGAACCCATGGTAATGCGTTTAATATTTTCGGGGCCCACAATACCACCGTCGATGATACGGTGCACACCGGTAAAGCTTAAATAGCCGCCTACAGTGCCGCCTACTAGAGTTAATATGGTAAACCAATCCACTTCTGAGGGAGCCACAGTTTCTTTAAGGGCAAGACCAATGGGAGGGGCTGTTTTTACCACAATAACAAGTACAAGACCTATCATAATGACGCCCAGCACCTTTACAAATTTATCAATAACAGGCCCAAACTCTTTATTTAAGAACAAAGCAATGGCCACAATAGCACTGATAATAGCGCCGTAGGCATGAGGCATTTCAAAAAGTACGTCAAGGCCAAGAGCCGCGCCGCCAATATTACCAATATTAAAAGAGAGACCGCCAAAGCAAATAACAAAGGCTAAGAAGAACCCAAGACCTGGAAAAACCTTATTGGCAAGATCTTGCGCGCGTAAACCGGTAACCCCAAGAATACGCCAAATATTTGTCTGAATGATAATATCAATAATTACAGAAATCAAAATAGCAAAACCAAAGGCTGCCATAAGCTTTTCTGTAAAAAGTGCTGTTTGTGTTAAAAAACCAGGTCCAATTGCTGAGGTTGCCATCAAAAAGGTGGCACCCATAAGAATACTTAAAGTGTTACCACTATTTTGCACTCTTTTCGCTTCTTTTGTGTCATTTGCCATACACTTCCTCCAAAAATAAAATAACATGCAGAAAAGTGCCACTTCAAAAGCATTTTTCTGTATTCAAAATACTAACACATTATATTAAATTTTCAAGTTTAATTTTTATATCAAAAGCTTGTGAATTTAATTTCTACCAAAAAGCAAAAAAAGTGAGCATGCACCCACAGTGAAAACAGTGTATACTTTATTTTGTATAGTAAGAAGGAAGAAAAAAATACCACAATGATATATGTTTTTTTTAGGATAAATCTTTGTACAAAATACATGGGAAAAAGTATGCTAACTTACTTCTAGAATTTTTATGGTCAACGATTCCAAACCCTGTATACTAAATGCTCTACAGGCACCTTTAAGGATATACAAGCATGCTCGAGGAAATCATTGCCGTCTTAGTGAAACAACATACATTTTTTTTGCAATTATTCTTTGAGCATGTGCAAATATCGCTAAGTGCTTTTACCCTAGCCGTATTGGTTGGCGGCTTTTTTGGTATAGCTATAAGTGAGTATACAAAAGCCGCGCGCCCCACCCTTGGCATTGTCAATTTTTTATATACCATTCCATCTATTTCCATGCTGGGTTTTCTCATTCCCTTTTCCGGCATTGGTAATGTCACAGCCATTATTGCCCTAACAATCTATGCCCTCTTACCCATGGTGCGTAATACCTATACAGGCATAAACGAGCTTGATGCCACCATTATAGAAGCTGCCAAAGCCATGGGCAGCACAAGGCTACAATTACTCTATAAAATAAAACTTCCGCTGGCCTTTCCGCACATTTTTTCTGGCATTCGTAATATGATGACCATGACCATAGCGCTTGCAGGCATAGCATCTTTCATTGGCGCCGGTGGCCTTGGCGTTGCCATTTATCGCGGCATCACCACCAACAATACCGCCATGACCCTCATAGGTAGTTTGCTCATTGCTTTTCTGGCTCTTGGCGTTGACGCTCTTATGGGTATGCTCGAGCGCTGTATCAAAGCAAAAAAACAAAATGTAAGAAAAAAACTTTTGGGTCTGGGGCTACTTTTTTTAGCACTTTTAGCCTCTTTAGGGGGCATGCACTTTATGCAAGCGCAAAGCACTAAAACGCTACATATTGCCTCTAAACCCATGACAGAGCAATATATATTATCTGAAATGCTCGCCATGCTTATTGAGCATGAAAGCAATATACAGGTAAAAATAACACAAGGGGTAGGCGGCGGCACAGCCAATATTCACCCCGCCATGGAGCAAGGTGAATTTGATATGTATATGGAATATACTGGCACTGGTTGGAATATGATACTTAAAAAAGAAAGCCTCTATACAGAAGATTTATTTCCTGAATTACAAAAGCACTATACATCGAAACACAATATGCAATGGCTTGGCATGTTTGGTTTTAACAATACCTTTGGCATTGCCGTGCGCAAAGATATTGCCACGCGTTATAATATTAAAACCTACTCCGACTTAAAAGCCATCAGCACGCAGCTTACCTTTGGCGCGGAATATGATTTTTTTGGGCGAGAAGATGGCTTTGATATGTTGTGCAAAGTGTATGATTTACAATTTGCGGACACCATTGATATGGATATAGGCTTAAAATATCAAGCCATCAACGAAGGTAAAATTGATGTTATGAATATTTTTACCACCGATGGACAATTAAGCATGGCCGACGTGGTGGTTTTAGAAGATGATAGGCATATGTATCCATCGTATAAATGCGGCAATATTGTTCGTCATGACGTGTTAGAGAAACATCCAGAATTGCATGATATTTTATCTTTACTCCAAGGGCGTATTTCTGACAAAGCCATAGCGCATATGAACTATCAAGTGGAAAGCTTAGGTAAAGATCCTAAAGAAGTAGCTAAGATTTTTTTACAACAACAAGGTTTATTACCCTAAGGAGTTATGGGCATGAATGCCATTATACGTTATGAAAATATTACAAAAGATTACGCACAGCAAAGAGTACTTGACCATATTAGCTGCTCCATTGCCCAAGGGGAATTTGTCACCATTATTGGCTCTTCTGGCTGTGGCAAAACCACATTACTGAAAATGATCAACGGTATTATACACCCAAGCAGTGGGAACATCTATGTGCATGAAGAAAATATTCTTAAAAAAGATATCATTGAACACAGGCGTAGCATTGGCTATGTGGTGCAAGGCAATGCGCTTTTTCCGCATATGACTGTGGCGCAAAATATTTGTTATGTACCTAATTTAAAAAAGCAAAGCAAAAGTAATAACCATAATGACCTTGTAAAACATTGCCTAGATATGGTGGGGCTTGATTCCTATTATACTAACAGTTATCCCCATGAATTATCAGGCGGACAACAGCAACGTGTAGGCATTGCCAGAGCGCTAAGCGCCGCTCCGCAAATTTTACTTATGGATGAACCTTTTGGTGCTTTAGATAGCATTACGCGTGCCAGCCTACAGCAAGAAATTAAGCGCATTCATGAAAAAAACCCCATTACCATTTTATTTGTTACCCACCATATAGCCGAAGCCCTTATGCTGGGCACTAAGGTTTTAGTTATGGATAAGGGCATATTACACCAATACGCAGGCCCTGAACAAATTTTGCACAACCCAAAGACAGATTTTGTAAAGCAACTCATTCAAAAAGAAAGAAATACCCTGCAGTAAAAGAGGCTTTACAAGAGCATTTTTATAATTATATTCTGCCATAGGTAAAAGACAAAAGCTCTTACAAACAAGATTATTTTATAACACCACTTTGGGAGGAATTATGCCCTTTGTAACCATTAAGCTTACTGGCGGCGACCAAGCACCATCTGATGCTCAAAAAGCGCAAATTATACAAGAAACCACCGACATGCTCGTGCGCGTCTTAGGTAAAAACCCCAATAGCACCATGGTAGTTATTGAAGAAATACCCACCACCAATTGGGGCGTTGGCGGTGAAAGTGTAGCTGAACGCTTGAAAAAACAATAAATTTTACACATATTTTTTATGCAAAAAGTCATACCCTATACAAGAAGCATGACCTTTTGCATAAAATAAAATACAGTACAAAGAAATTCTTCTATATTAGTAGGCTATAAGCACTAAATCTGCCATGGGAATAGCCATCTCACTTCTTCTAATCATAAATTTATATTCAGGGTGTATTTCTTGAATATACTGCTTTAATTCAAAAAAATCTTCTGGCCTATGGTATATGGCTGCCACGATAACAGGTTTATGACTTTGTATGGTTTGTCTAGCACCCTCTATGGCCTTCATTTCAAGTCCCTCAATATCAAGCTTAATCAAGCCCACAGGCATTTTCATAGCAGAAAAAACCGCATCTATGCTAGTTGCCTTTATGGTATCGGTGGGTACTTTATGGTATTTTGCCAAGCTATTACAGGTAGCACCTGCATCTAGATCTTCATCAGTATACAGCGTTAACGTTTCGTCAGTATGACTTAGCCCCCTATGCACAGGCACAGCTCTTGCTGTCATGGCATGGCGCGCAATATTTTTTTGTAATTGCGCAAAAGCAGATTTTTGCGGTTCAAAAGCAAATATTCTTGATTGGGGAAAAAGCGTATGGAAAAGTTGTAAAGTATCACCGGTATAGGCTCCGCCATCCACAATACACTTTCCATTAATAAAATCAAAAACCTCTGAAGGTAAATCACCCATACCGTATTTATTTACATGAATAAATACTTCTTTTACTTTCTTTTGTTCAGATGCAGCTGCTTGTTGTGCCAACTCCATGTAACGAGCATCCTTACGCGTCCATCCAAAATGCTTATTAAGTAAAATATATTTTTTATACGGTAATAATTTTAGTAGATGAATGTGCATTTGCACATATTCTACAGAAATAGAATCCATGCCATGAAGCAAGGCAGCAATACGATTTTCAATATTTTTTTGGCTTAAATACTCTAGCCAAAGAGTATCTTCCCAGTAAAATTGTAATTCATGGTATAAAGAATTTTGACTTTCCTGCATATGCTCCCCAAAAAAATATTATAGCAAATAAAGAAAGTTACAATTTTATACTCTTTTGTCAAGACGGGATTATTTAGAGAATCTCTTAATCATTACAATATATTACAAGCTTGTTTCTACAAAAATAAAACGCAATTTTTAAATTATAATGCAGTAAATAAAAAATAAAGCCTTGCATCTTACTTTTACTGCGTTATATTTAAGGCACATACAGCATCGCCTCAGCAATGAGGGGGAACAAATCACCATAATTATAGGATATGTGCTATGCTCAAGGAATTCTATTTTCAATTACGTTTACTCTTTGCCTCTAAGAAGCAAAGAAAAGTTATGCAATTAAAAAAATATATTGCAGAAAACCCACTAAAGCCAAGAGCACAAGATAAGGCCTCATCTTTTTCCCGCTCCAAGCCACAGCCTGCTTTATATAAAGATGAAGAAATGAATATGTGTTTATTACTTACGGTGCCTGAGCATTTGTATAAGCCCAAAAAGGTGCATCGTCCTCTGCGCTATACTGAAGATTTAAATATGAATTTATTACTTACAGCCCCTGACCACTTACTCAAAACCAAAAAAGAGCTGAATTTACACTTATTACAAAGCAAGTATTCGTAAAGCACATTAGCCTGCTAGAGGCGCTTTGTGCAAAAGAGAAAAATACCCACTGGCATCACTACGGCAAAGATGCACATAGTGTACTTTATTATGCTGCAAAAATGCAGAAAACATGCGCGTTAAAGCGTTTTGTAAAAGGGCGCTACCCTCTTCGCTGCTATATAAAGAGTTAAGAGGCACATGACATAGGGTTATATGAAAGCGAAAGTCTTCTAAAACATAAGGATAACCATAACGCAGTAAATTATCTTCTTGGCGGGCGCTAAGCTTTTTTTGTCTGCGCCGTGCTAACTCTACAGCAGAGGGCGGGCGCCTAAACCCATCGAAATATTGCACACATTGCGTAGCAAAGTTTTGCGTCATTTCTTTATCATGTCTTTCTTGGGCTGTGTCCTCTTGTAGCGTAAGAGCAAAAAAGTCTGCTATGCATTGCACCTGTAATGGGGGCAAAGCAAAAACTTTTTGCGTGGCAGCAAAACTCTCCACCGCTTGTATCAACTGCGCCTCGCTGTAACCATCAGCTAAATGAAAAGGAGCTTTTAATGTGGCATGCATACCATAGCGACGCGCCTCCTTTGTCATGGTTTCAAGCTGCGCCTCGCTAAGTGTAAGCCCCGCATTTTCAAAAGCACACAAGGCTTCTTTCATAGGGGCGGCTTGTGCCTTATACACATCCCACCCAAGCAAGCTCGCCCCCAGCATAGCTAAGGGGCTTTGTTGCTCAGGTACATAATACAAAGCATAACGCATATTTTATAAAACCTGTTTGCCATCACGCCAAACAGCGCGAATAACAGGCACACCATTTACCAAACGCACGCGCACAGCATCGGCTTTTTTACCCTCAGCCAATTCGCCTCTATCAAACATGCCCACAGCATGGGCTGGATTTTTCGTTACAGTTTTAATGGCTTCACCAAGGGGTATGGAAGCTAGCTCTGGTAAAAGAAAAACAGCATGCAATAAACTTGCAGGCATATAATCTGATGAGAAAATATCGAGTAAACCTGCTTTAGCTAATTCAATGGCAGCCACATTACCCGAATGCGATCCGCCGCGTACAATATTGGGCGCGCCCATAATAATGGATAAACCCTGTGCGCGAGCTTCTTGCGCAGCTTCTAAGGTGGTGGGAAATTCAGAAATACACACCCCTTGTTCTGCCCCCTCACGCACATGCATAACCGTGGTATCGTCATGGCTGGCTAAGGCATAGCCTTTTTCTTTACAAACACTTAAAATGCTCTGCAAATTCTTGGGGGCATTTTTTGCTTGTAAATCTTTTAATTTTTGCACACGTTCATTAAAAATATGCTCTGCGGTATCTGTCATATCGCAATATCGTTTATACGCATCTAAATTTCGCCATTGGCGCTGACCTGGGGTATGATCCATCACAGAAAAAAGGCGCAATTTTTCATGCCCAATGAGGGGATCCACCCTATCCATAAGATGGTCACCAGCTAATTCGCAGCGCAAATGTAAAAAATGTTCTGCGCGTAAAAGGCTTTCTTCTTCCGCTTTTTTTAAAGCGCCAAGGCTTACATCAAAAAGCTCATTGCGCATATGCTTACCAAAGGGCTCGCCCACGGTAATGGCATCAAAAACCGTGGTTACACCAGAGCTTACCATATGCATATCATGCGCCATGGCTGCAGATAAGCCGCAAGGCCAGCTCACACCCGTGCGCGGGATAAAATGCTTTTCTAAATTATCTGTATGCAATTCTACAAGGCCGGCAATAAGATAATCGCCCTCTAAATCTAAAGCCTTAGAAGCCTGTGCGCCGTTGCCCACAGAGTGAATAGCATTGCCGTCAAAGGTTATAGTATCTACTTGCCCTGCGGCAGAAAGAATATGCCCATTATAAAAACTTTGTGTTGCCATGTTTACACCTTATACAAAGCGCTTACGTAAATATTGTGAAAGAATATCAAAAATAACCACTACGCCAATAATGAGCGCCATAACAGCGCAGGTTTTATCAAAACTAAAACCGCGTATAAGTTCCCATAACAGCACACCAATACCGCCGGCGCCCACCATGCCTACCACTGTGGCAGAGCGAATATTCGACTCAAAGCGGTATAAGGCATAAGAAATCCAAAGGGGTAAAACCTGCGGAATAACGCCGTAGAGTACTTCTTCAAAAAGATTAGCCCCAGTGGCTCGAATGCCCTCTACAGGCTGCGGGTCAATGGCTTCTACAGCTTCAGAAAAAAGCTTTGCCAGCACACCTGTAGTATGCACAAAAAGCGCCATAACGCCGGCAAAAGGCCCAAGGCCTACGGCCACCACAAAAAGCATGGCAAAAACCATTTCATTAATGGCGCGGCAAGCGTCCATAAGACGGCGCACAGGCTGATACACCCACCAAGGAACAATATTATCTGAGCTTAAAATGCCAAAGGGGATGGCAAAAATCACTGCCAATACCGATCCCCATAAAGCTATTTGAATGGTTATGAGAATTTCTTCCATATACAGGCGCCAGTCGCTAAAATCTGGCGGAAAAAATTCCTTACTAAATTCTACCATATTACCGGCATCGGTAAATAAAGCCATGGGGCGCATTTCTGCCCCCTCCCAAGCCCATACCAGCACAGCAAGGCCCAAAGCCCAGCCTATCATGCTTAAAAAAGAGGTACGCTTAGAAGTATTTTCGCAAGATGCTACAATAGTGCTCATGTTATTCTCTATAATATACGCCCCTAGCGTGAGTATACACTAGGGGCATTGTATTCTAAAAAGGGTTATTTGCTAGAAGATACCGAAGTGCCGAGGCTTTTGATACGAGCTTCAAGCATTTGTAATTGCTTGTCGATGGCTTCAATCTTAGCTTGCTTTTCTTCTGCATCCATATTTTCATTGGCTAAAAGAGCATTCTTGTTTTTGAAAAGTTCCAGCTGACGAATGGTTAAGAGCTGATCATCGCTAGAAGCTCTAAAAGGACCCCAGCTCAAAGAGGCTAAAATTTTCTTTTCAGCTTCCACATTATCACCTTTTACGCCGTATTCTAAAAAGAATTTACGTAAGGTTTCTTTTACATCGGCAGGTAAGTCTTTACGCCAAGCAATGGGGTCACTAGGAATAATAGGTGAAGTCCAAATAATTTTTAATTGCTTATGCTTAGCTGGGTTATTAATGGCAAGACGGCCTAAGGTTCCTGTTTCGCAAGTAGCTACATCCACTTGCTTATTGGCTACAGAAAGAGCATTGGTTTCATGGCTGGCAGTAAGCACACGCTTAAAGATTTTTTTAGCATCTTTGCCATTTTGCGCAAATACATAATAACTAGGTACTAAAAAACCAGAAGTCGAGTTAGGATCGCCATTACCAAAATTTAACTCTTTAGCTTTGGCAAACATGTCATCAAGATTATTGATGGGAGAATCCACATGGGCTAAGATATAAGAATAATAACCGTCAGTGCCATCAGCAGCGATGGTCTTTAAGAAAATCTCTGCATTAGAGCGATCCACAGCTTCTTTGGCAGATTTATTACCAAACCAAGCAAGTTGCACCTTGCCATATTGCATGCCGGTTACAATACCAGCATAGTCAGAAGAGAAAAAAGGCTTAATTTTATAGCCGGTTTTCTTTTCCATTTCAGCCAAGAAAGGCTCCCAATTTTTACGCAAGTTTTGCGAAGACTCAGTGCTAATAATACCAAAATTAATTTCCACATCTTTAGCTTGAGCTGTATTTGCAAAAACCATGGTACCAAGGGCAGCTACTGCCAACATTTTTTTAAAACTAAAAAAAGCCATTGTATTCTCCAAAAGTTCAATATAGGGGTTAAAGGTTGCTATTTTAAGCACACTGCAAGACCTAAAGAATACATTCTCTTTAGTAATACAGCGTAATTATAATTTATTTTACATAAAGGCGGGGCTAGGTTCTCCCATAGATCCGGCACTAGGTAAAGTAGGCATGGGCTCAACAAAAGCTCTGCTGTTTTCATGTGTTGGTGCCATATTGGGTGCGAACATCTCTTCACTTTCTGCGCCGTAGAGTTCTTGCAAGAAAGCAGGCGTAAGGGCAGAAGAAGGCCCATCATATACAATTTTACCATCTTTTAAGGCCACAGTGCGCGGGCAATATTTAATGGCATAATCCACTTGGTGTAAGGTTACCATAACGGTAATATTATCTTGTTTATTAATATCTGCTAAAATTTGCATGACCTTGCGTGAAGACTCTGGATCAAGGGAAGCGATGGGTTCATCAGCTAAAAGCAATTGCGCCTTTTGCACCAAGGCTCTGGCAATGGCGGCGCGCTGTTGCTGCCCACCAGAAAGCGTAGACGCCCTTTGATGAGCCTTACTGCCTATACCTACGCGCTGCAATGCGTCTAAAGCAAGCACCTTATCTTCAGCACGAAAAAGCCCAAAAGCTGTGCGCCATAGTGGTGTTCTGCCAAGGGCGCCTAAAAGCACATTAGTAAGTACATTTAAGCGGTCAACCAAATTAAATTGCTGAAAAATCATACCGATATTAGTGCGCATTTTACGAATATCGCTGTGCAAACGCCCATGGCTTTGCAAGGTTTGCCCCATGGTAATAATAGAACCAGTATCTTTATCGCCGCACATAAGACCAGAGATATGGCGTAACAAGGTAGACTTACCAGAACCAGAAGCACCAATAAGAGCCACCATTTCACCGCGCTCTACAGTAAGGTTAATATTATCACAGGCCTTAGTAGTGCCAAAGGTGCGATTGAAATTTTTAATATGTAGCATGAGCCGTCTCCTTGGGGATGAATAAAACTTTTAAAATATTTTTCTGCACAAGATGACTCTTTATAAAAAAGCAATGTGTGCATAAAATGTCCGCCAAGTGTTTGTTGTGCGTCAAATGTGTCACAAGGGCATATTTTTATATTTCCATATAAATTTCTAAAAATAAAAGGCAGGAAAAACTTTTTACAAAAAGCTCTCCCCACCCTAACACCTTGTAATATAATATTACTTAGGAATATTTATTTTTCACTGGTTAATTGCGTTGCTAACTTAGCCAGCTCTGCATCAATTTTATGCAATTGAGCTTTCTTTTCTGCTTCACTCAAATGCGTATTTTGCTGAATAGCATTTTTACTTTTAAACAATTCCAATTGGCGAATGGGCAAGAGCTGGTCATTGTTAGAGGCTCTATAGTGAGACCAGCCAAGTTTTGCCAGTACTTGCTTTTCTGCTGCAATATCATCGCCCTTTACGCCGTATTCAAGAAAAAATGTGCGTAATTTTTCTTTAATCTCTTGAGAAAGGTCGGTGCGCCATACGATGGGGTCACGAGGAATAAGCGGTGAAGTCCAGATAACTTTAAGTAATTTATGCTTTTCAGGATTATTTTTTTCTAAACGATCTAAAGCGCCGCTACCACAAGTTGCCACATCCACTTGCTTATTGACTACAGCTAGAGCATTGGTTTCATGCCCGGCTGTAATTACCCGCTTAAATATCTGTTTTGCATCCTTACCATTTTTTGCAAAGGCATAGTAACTGGGCACTAAATATCCTGAAGTAGAATTGGGATCCCCATTACCAAAATTAAGTTCTTTAGCTTTAGCAAACATGTCGTCTAAAGAGTTAATGGAAGAATCTGCGCGGGCTAAAATATAGGAATAATAGCCATCACTACCATCTTTATTAATAACTTGCACAAACACTTCGCCCTTGGCGCGGTCCACAGCTTCTTTGGCAGCTTTATTACCATACCAAGCCAATTGCACTTTACCATATTGCATACCTGTAATGATACCTGCATAATCAGAAGCAAAAAAAGGTTTGATTTTATAGCCGGTTTCTTTTTCCATGGCAGCTAAAAAAGGCTCCCAGTGCTGGCGCGAATGCTGCGTAGACTCAGTACTGATAATACCAAAATTTAAGGTAATATCTTGAGCATGTGCCATGTTTAACGTGCAAAACATGGCGCCAAAAATTGACAATGTAAGAATTTTTTTACAAACGCGAAAAATATTCATTTTACTCTCTTTTAATTAAATTTAAACAGCTTTAGCCACAAGCATGCGCTGCTCCATGAAAGAATAGGTACGCTCTGCCACAGCCTCGCGGACTTCTTCATCATGGAAAATACCAATAACCGTAGCACCGCGTCCCTTAGCTTCATTGATAAGTTCCACCACCGTTTGTCTATTATACCCATCAAGGGATGCGGTGGGTTCATCTAAAAGTAAGATGGGATATTCCCAAATAAAACCACGAGCGATATTCACACGTTGTTGCTCTCCCCCAGAAAAGGTTGCAGGGGCTAAATTCCATAAACGCTGCGGAATGCGTAAACGCTCTAAAAGCTCACCGGCTTTTTTACGGGCAAAGTCTTGGCTATTGCCTTTTTCCATAAGTCTTTCTGCCACAATATCAAGGCAAGAAACACGAGGAATAACACGTAAAAATTGGCTTACATAACCAAGGGTATGGGTACGCACCTCTACAATGGTGCGTGGTAAAGCGCTAACCATATCCACCTCTTGCCCTTGGTGACGCACCACAATGGAGCCTGACGTGGGCTTATAATTGGCATACAAAGAGCGCAAAAGCGTAGATTTGCCCGATCCCGAAGGGCCGTGCAAAGCTAAGCACTGCCCGGCATACGCTTCAAGATTTAAATTATCAAATGCCTCAATGACAGCGCCTTGCTGTGCATGAAGTACAAAATTCTTACTTAAATTGCGTACTGTTACCTGTGGTATAAGTGACATATATAATCCTTTTAACCTTGTAATACAGAGGAAACCAAAAGTTGCGTATACGGATGATGAGGGTCATCAAGCACTTGGTCTGTGAGCCCTGTTTCCACCACATGACCTTTGCGCATAACCACAATACGATGCGCCAGTAACCTTGCCACAGCAAGATCATGCGTTACCAAAACTATGGAAAGCCCTAGCTCTCGCACAAGGGTACGAATAAGATCAAGCAAACGCGCTTGCACAGACACATCAAGCCCGCCCGTGGGCTCATCCATAAAGACCAAACGCGGCGAAGACACAAGATTGCGCGCAATTTGCAAGCGCTGCTGCATGCCGCCAGAGTAAGAAGCAGGAATGTCATCAATGCGATCGGCGGCAATTTCCACACGATCTAACCACTCAAGCCCCGTTTGGCGAATATTGGCATAATGGCGTGAACCACAAGCCATGAGCCTTTCACCAATATTGCCCCCTGCCGAAACACGCATACGCAAACCATCGCGCGGGTGCTGATGCACAAAACCCCATTCGGTGCGCAACAAACGGCGACGTAAGGATTCAGACAAATTGTGAATATCTAGTAAGGATTCTTGCCCTTGTTCATTGACAGAACGATACATCACAGAGCCAGAGCTTGGTTCCATACGACCGGAAATAAGGTTTAATAAGGTACTTTTACCAGAGCCAGATTCTCCCACAATGGCTAATACTTCACCAGGCCACAGCTCAAAGGAAATATCTTTGCAACCAATGCGATCGCCGTAATATTTACTCATATTTTGTACTTGCAACACACTTTGCATAAGGGCAGATTGAGGCTTGCGTGTATCCTGTGCTACATTTTGCCCCACATTTTGCCCCGTATTTTGAATATTAAGCGTCATTTTGTGACTCCTTAGACTGCTGACGGGCAAGATTTTTAGCGCAATAGTCCGAATCAGAGCAGACATAGATACGTGTACCTTGATCATCGGCTATAATTTCATCCAAATAGGTATCCGTGGCACCGCAAATTTCGCAAGGCTTATCCCAAGCTTGCACGCTGAAAGGATAATCTTCAAAATCAAGACTCTTTACATCGGTATAAGGCGGAATGGCATAAATACGTTTTTCACGCCCTGCCCCAAAAAGTTGCAAAGCTGGGCTTTGATGCATTTTAGGATTATCAAATTTTGGTAAAGGCGAGGGGCTCATAACATAGCGCCCATGCACCAATACAGGATAATCATACGAAGTTGCAATTTCGCCATGCTTAGCTATATCTTCATATAATTTCACATGCATAACGCCGTATTCTTCTAGCGCATGCATGGTACGTGTTTCCACTTCGCTAGGCTCCATCCAGCGTAAAGGCTCAGGAATGGGCACTTGATACACCATAATTTGCCCTTCTTGCAAAGGCTCTTCAGGTATACGGTGACGGGTTTGAATAATGCTAGCTTCAGCAGTATCCATGGTAACCGTAACCTCTGCCACCTTTTCAAAAAAAGCCCGAATGGATACGGCATTGGTCGTATCATCAGAGCCTTGGTCTATAACCTTAAACACATCTTGCCTGCCGAGGATGGCAGCGCTGATTTGAATACCGCCAGTACCCCAGCCATAAGGCATGGGCATTTCACGCCCGCCAAAGGGCACTTGATAACCGGGAATAGCCACAGCTTTTAATAAAGTACGGCGCAGCATACGCTTACTTTGTTCATCTAAATAGGCATAATTATAACCTAAAGGCACACTTTCTAAAGAAAAAATATCATTATGAGCGCTCATGGCTACTCTCCTCACTTGTTTGCTCACCCTGCTCCTCGGCTTTACGCTTGGCATGGGATTTTTGCAAAGAGCGTAATAATTCTAATTCTGCCTGAAAATCCACATAGTGCGGGAGCTTTAAATGCTGCACAAAACCAGAAGCTTCTACATTATCGCTATGATAAAGCACAAATTCTTCATCTTGCGCTGGCCCCACCAAGGCTTCACCTAGCTCTTTAGAGCGCAAAGAGCGATCCACCATAGCCATACTCATGGCCTTACGCTCGCCCTCGCCAAAGGCAAGACCATAACCGCGTGTAAAGCACGCTGGTTTATCTCCGCCGCCATGGAATTTATTCACCATTTCGCATTCAGTAAGGGGTATTTCGCCCACCACAATGGGAAAGCCCAGCTCTTCTGGCACAAAACTTACTTCCACATCACCCATACGAATTTCACCGGCAAAGGGGTGGGTAGAACCAAAGCCGCGCTGGCTAGAATACGCTAAGGCTAAAATGAGCCCCTCATCACCACGAGCAAGATTTTGTAAGCGAATGTCGCGATTTGCAGGCAGTTGTAAGGCATTGCGTGTTAAGTCACCGGGGCAAGCATGAGGATTACCTACTTCTTCTGGCAAAAGCCCTTCTTTTTCTAAAAAAGAAAGTACCTTAGGGCAAGGATAGCTCACATCATCAGCTGAGCCTTTTTGTGCTTTATCTGCCTTTGTGTACTGTGAAGCTGCACCCTGTGCGCCCGTACTATCCTTGGCATAGCTGGCAAGAGATGAATCTAACAACCTGTGGGTATAGTCAAAGGTAGGCCCTAAAAGTTGCCCGCCGGGGATGTCTTTATAGGTGGCAGAAATACGGCGACGAATACGCATTTTTTCAGTTTCTAAAGGCAAAGTTGAACCAAAACGAGGTAAAGTGGTACGAAAAGCACGCACTAAAAATATGGCTTCTACCATATCACCACGAGCTTGCTTAATAGCAAGGGCCGCGCTTGGCGGATGATATAAAGAGCCCTCTTGCATAACGCGATCCACAGCAAGGGAAAGTTGTTCATATATTTGATCAAGCCCAATTTCTGGCACCTCGGTATCGCCGCGGCGCTCCTCGGCCAAAAGGCTATGGGCATTGGCAATGGCCTCTTGCCCACCTTTTACAGCAACATACATAATGTATCCTCTTATAAATCTTTAAGTTGTACCGAGCGTGGCAAGGCCATAATTTCTACGGCTTCTGTGCTTGCGCTGTTTATAAAAATAATGTCCACACCCAAGGGGTAAGACGCGGTATTTTCTTGTAATTCTTGCCAAAAGTTCTTAGGCAAGTGGTTTTGTGCCAATGCTAAACGCAAAGGCGCTTCTTGTGGATTAACCCCTGGCCCTGTAAGCGTATACGGCACGCTATTTTCTTGGTCTTGCGCAAATGGGCACGCCATAACAAGGGTTGTGGAAGTATCAGGATAAGCTGCAGAGCCTTGGCAAAAATCTTGTAAATGCGGCATATTTTGCACCTGATGTATAAAGGCAAAGGTGGCTTTTTCTGGCAAAGTAACCAAGGGGCTTGCACAGTGAAAACGTATATGTTGTTTCAGCTCAGGGCATTGCAACTGCTCATCTAACCAAATAGTGGTATCAGCATCGCAAAGACTTAGGGCTATGGTCAAAAAACCTGCCATGGTTGTATCTTGCACAGGGCAGCCGTGGTCAATGCTGGGCGCAAGCATGCGTAAACGCTCTATCTTACCAGGACGAGAAAGGGATTGCAGTAAAATTCGAAAGCAATCTTGAGCCGCTTCCACGGGGCTTTCAAAGCCAGGTTTGGCAATGGTAGTACTCATGCATCTTCTCCGCGAACCATGGTGAAAAAGTCCACCTTGGTGGCTGCTGTTTGTGCAGCTTTATCTTGTTGTTTTTGGGCATGTTTTTCTAAAAGGGGCGCTACTAGGCGTGTCTCTAAATCCTGACTAAAGCTCTGGCATTGCATAAGCGCATCTAGCACCGCCGCCATGGCAGCATGACGCGGTTTATTACCCATGATATAGGCATGACCTTCAAATTTTACTTGGTCATGTTCTAAAGCAATGGCGCAACGTGTTACTAGCATTTCACCCATATTAAAGCGTTGCCCTGTGCTACCGGCCTTGCCCTCTAGCATAAGCATGCCTGTTTCTGGCTGGCGCAAGTATGTATATGTAGGTAAAGTTGGGTAATGGCGCAAAGCGTCTTCTAAAGCCTTTTCGTCACCCAATGCCAAGGCACGCATCCAGCGTTGACGTGGCATTTCATTATTTATGTGAGCCTGCATGTATCCTCCAAGAGAAGTAGTAAGCAATTTCTTACGAAATTTTGATGACAAAGCTTTAAGGGAGAATAGATGACAATAAAGTGCCAAAAACAAGAAAAGCCCGTGACGGGCTTAACTATTTTTTACTATTTTATATCAGCATGTTACATTTTTCACACTAATTTAAGCACTTTTATGTGTCAAAACAGGCTCGCAAGTGACAACAAGGTGTATTTAACGTGATTGATATTTTTCTAAAAAGGCTTCTAGAGGTAATTGCTGAAAGTCAGGCAAGGCAGATTGAAGTTTTGTATGATCCCAATGCCACCATGCCATGTCAAGTAAGGCATCTTGTATACTTTTAGGAAAACGATATTTTACTATTTTGGCAGGCACGCCTGCCACCACAGCATAAGGCGGTACAGGCTTTGTCACAATGGCGCCAGCCCCTATAACTGCCCCTGTGCCCACGCTAACCCCTGGCATAATTTGCGCCCCATGCCCTATCCATACATCATGCCCTATGGTGACGGCATGTTCTTGGCGCCAAGCAAAAAAAGTAGCATCATCTTCACCAAAGCCATATTTACTGGCTCTATAGGTAAAATGATGCTGACTTGCACGCCATGTAGGATGATTACTTGGGTTTATACGTACATGCTGGGCAATACTCACAAATTTTTTAATATGCGCATACATAATATGGCAACGTTCACACACATAGCTATAATCGCCAAGCTGCACGTCATACAGCTCTGAGTCTTGCCCTATTTCAGTATATTTTCCTAAGGTTGTACCGCAAAGCACAGCTGTAGCATGTAGAGTGGCTTGTTCTTGAAGCATAGATATTCCTTACATTTTTTTGATTCTTTGTAAGGTGTCTATGCGACATCTTCATAACAAAAGTATGTTTTTACTGCCGCAACATATGCCTAGGATCTATTTTGCCTTTAACCAATAGCGTAAGGTGCTATACAATATTTCGGGTATAATGGGCTTTGTAATATGATCATTCATACCATGGGCAAGGCTCTTATCTTTATCGCCGCTCATGGCATGGGCAGACATGGCTATTACAGGAAGTTTTTTCAAATGTTCTTGCTCACGTATTTTCATGCTGGCAGTAAGACCATCCATAATGGGCATTTGAATATCCATAAGTACCAAGTCGTAAGATTTTTTACTCAGCATTTCAAGAGCCTCTTGGCCATGGCTTGCCGTATCAACAGTATAGCCCGCCTTGTGAAGAAGCTCTTCTGCAATAAGTTGATTTATTTCATTATCTTCGACTAATAGAATATGCCCCACTTCTTGCATAGCATCAACTTGTTCGCTATTTTCTAGCTTTGGTGTAAGAGCTTCGCCACAAATGCTAAATACCGCCGTACAATAAAAACGCGCCCCCTGCCCCGGCACACTTTCTACCCACATATCGCCGTGCATCATACGGGCAATATTGCGTGAAATAGCAAGGCCAAGCCCAGTACCGCCATATTTACGTGTAACAGAACTATCTGCCTGAGAAAAAGCAGAAAACAATCTTTGTATTTGTTCTTCAGTTAAGCCAATGCCAGTATCGGCTACACAAAATTGCAAAGTAATGCTTTCACCCTGTTGTTCAACAGCCTCAACAATCAGCTCTACATGGCCTTGTTGGGTAAATTTAATGGCATTGCTTACAAGGTTGAAAAGAATTTGTTTAAGGCGTAAGGGATCACCCAAAACACATGTGCTAGTAATATTACAAACATTTACAAAAAGAGTAAGCCCCTTTTCTTGCGCTGCCACCGAGTATAAATCTTGAACCTCTTTACAAACGTGCTGAATATCAAAGGGGGTAGCTTCTATTTCAAGTTTACCAGCTTCGATTTTAGAAAAATCTAAAATATCATTAATAATGCGCAATAAATTATTGGCCGAATACAAGATTTTGCTCACATAATTTTGCTGCTCGGCTAACAAAGGTGTACCATTCAACAAATAAAGCAGCCCAAGTATTCCATTCATGGGAGTACGAATTTCGTGGCTCATATTGGCTAAAAATTCACTTTTAGCTTTGGCACTTTGCTCAGCAGCTTCTTTTGAGAGCTCAATCTCTTTAAGCATTTGCTTGGTTTTTGTTAAATCATGGGCATAGACTATATAAAGCTCTTCATAATCCAAATGCGCTTCTACAGCTGTAATTTCTATAGGAAATTCTTCTTTTTTTGCATTTACAGCTATAACTTCACAGCGTGTTTGCCCCTCAGCGCGTGTTTGCAAAAGTACGTCTTGAATAAGCGTTATGGGATCTCTACCATCTGGCTGCACTGGGGCTAATACACTTGCAAATTCAGCCATATAAGACTCTTTATCAGCATGTCCGGTCAATTTCACAGCTACGTCATTGCAGTCTACTACGCTAAAATCGGGGCGCAAAAGATTAATACTCATGGGCACACCGCTTAAAATAGCCTCGGTGCGTTGTTCAGCCATCTTTAATTTCTTTTTCTGTTCTTCTGAGGCGCGCAAGTCTTCAAGGTAAGCTATGAGCATAAACTCCCCGCGATATTTGGTGCGAACCCCCTTTATAACGCAAGGTATTTCTTCCCCAGTAATACTTTTTCCAAGCCATGAAAGATTCACGAAGCCGTGCTCAAAAGTGTGCAACAAAGCCTTTTGCATCACCTCTACAGAATTTTCACCTTGAGGCTGAAACTCTGGTATGAGTTCAAAAAAATGTTCTATAAATTCTTGTTGATTCTCAAGGCCAAAAGTTGTAGCCACGGCCTGATTGCAATGCACTAAGTTAAAACTACTATCCCAAATAAGCGTGCCCAAGGGGCTAGAATCCAGCATTAATTTGGTATAAAGATCCGCTTCACGTAGTTTTTCTAAATGGGCGTAATGTTCGCGTAAATCACGCATGAAAACAAGGATAACCGTTTCTCCGTGTAGGGAAGAACGTGCACAGGTAATATCTATGGGAACAGGTTTTCCTGCCCTATCCACATGAAGCCACTCTGTATGTGATGTGCCTGTATCTAAAGCTTGCTGCAAAACCTCTCGTATATAATCAAGGCTTTTTTTGCCATTTGGTTGATATTCCGGAATATTATCTGCAAAATTAGCCCAATATTCTTCTTTATTAGAAAATTCAAACAGACGAGCAGCTTCCATACTTGTATCAAGCATGCGACCATCAGCAGACCAAATTTGCGCCGCTAAAGGCATGGTATCTAGCATAAGCTGCATACGCTCTTTGGCTAACTGCATATCTTTTTGCACTTGATGCAGTTCATCTACCTTGTGAGCTAAAGCATTTTCAAGTTTTTTTTGCGTAGTTATATCTACAATGCTCGCCACAAGCCCTTTTTCGCCTGACTGATCGATAGCAAAGCCTTGGCTCCAAAAAAGAGTAGGCACTTCACCTTGCGCCACAGAGTACACTCGTTCACAATTAGTGCTGCTCAAATTTTGGGCGGCTTGCACGGCCTGCTCGTGATATAAATCTTGTTCTTCAGGGGTAAAGTATTCTAATTCTTTAATAGTCTTATGCAAAATATCTTCTGGACGTTCTTGAAAGAAATCCACATAGGCTTTATTGACCGTGCGCATGCGCCCTTCACCGTCTTTAGAAAACACAGGAAAAGGAATATTATCCACAAGGGCATTCATAAAACGCAATTCTTTGCGTGTTGCCTCAAGCTCCTCTCGTAGAGCTGTATTTTCAGCTTCTAAAGTGGGATATTTTATATCTTGCATGCGAGAATTTTTCATTACTGTGCTGTACGCCCTTACTCTAAAAATAAATTCACAATGGTATTATGTACCACACAAGTCTTTCTTTTACAATAAAAATCCTGTGTATTTCTGCACACTAAAAAGACTCTGAGAAAAAAATCTACATGATCATATTAAAGTCTTGAAAAGTTACTCTATTATTTGTAGAATTCGCAGCGTTGTTTAGCTTTACACTTTGTTACATATTAACAACACGTTATACAACTCGCAGATATATTTATAAAAAAACCGCCTTGCCTACTTATGCAAAGCACTTAAGTTTTTTTACACTTTCGTCGAATTACTACACATTGGAGGAATTATGAATTCAGCACAAGACCCCATTCGCGTTGGCATTGTGGGGTATGGTAACCTTGGTCGTGGTACAGAACTTGCTTTAGCACAAAGCCCTGATATGAAACTTGTGGGAATTTTTAGCAGAAGAGACCCTTCAAGCATCAGCCCCATAAACAGTCAGGTGCCTGTTTACACCATGGATGCCCTGCTTGAAAAAAAAGCAGATATTGACGTGCTTATTCTTTGCGGTGGCTCTGCCACTGACCTTCCCGTACAAGGACCAGAACTAGCTGCTCATTTTAATATTGTAGACAGCTTTGA
>CAYJND010000006.1:0-33178 GCA_964371565.1 uncultured Desulfovibrionaceae bacterium | reverse complement strand
TGACGCGTATCATGGAGTAAATAATTTTATCTACTTCATTACTCATACTAACCTCGATTTATGGTTTAATAATTTCTTGTAAATGGGTACGGGCAAAGTCTAGATGGGGGTCTAGCTCAAGAGCTGCACTTAAATAGTGCACGGCCTCTTCTTTTTGCCCTAAAAATTTATAACAAAGGCCAAGATTGGCAATGTCCATAATGGAACCTTTATCAATACGTAATACTTGCATAAAGTCTTCGGCAGCTTTAGCGTATTCTTGCAATTTAAAGTGAGCAACACCGCGCAAGTTGCCGTATTCTTTCATATCTGGGCAATAATTTACAGCACGAGTTAAATAAGGCAAGGCCTCTTGCCATTTTTGCTCAAGGGTAAGGCTGTAGCCAGTATAAAAGGCTGCAAGCCCCTTGGCATCATTTTCAGGTTGCAAGGGTTCAGCAGCGGCAAACAGAGCGTGGGCGCGCATATAATCCTCTTGACGCAAGGCGAGCATGGCCTGAAAAAAGGGAATAAAATGCGCCTTAGGGTAGGCTTTTTCTAAAAGCTCAAGACCAGCGAGCGCTTGCTCTGTATCACATTCTTCGGCTAAAATACGTCCTACAAATAAACCCAAACTTTGGTTTTTATCTCTTTCGCGAAAGGCAAGACCCGGCACGATACAGTAATGAGTAGGAATATCAAGCTCTTTATGTTTTGTGGATATGGCATATACAGGGTAGCCAAGGTCGTGCAGACCTTTTATAAGGCTTTGCACCTCTGTATAAATATCTGAGCTTAATACTGATGGCAAAGCGGATAAGGCGCAGGTGTTGCCATTTTTAAGCCACTGGATGTCTTCAAGTTTTTCAAATTTTGTTAAGCCGGAAGCTTCGTAACATGCCGAGGTGCAAAAATCTCCTGCTAGTTGAGCCACTTCGGTAACAGCACGAATGGCGGCTTTGGCTGGGCTTGCAGCGGTGCCTGCGGTGAAAACAATTTCTGAGCTTTGAGGAAAGGTGCTCGCATCATAGGCCACGGCTCCCACGGTGGGTACTGGCATATTGAGAGAGAAATCTTTGAGGATGAGAGTTATATTTTCACGCTCAAAGGCCGCCAGCAAGTCTAATAAGGTAGGGTCGTCTATGCTGGCAGGGTCTATGGTGGGGCAGGTGCGCAGCTCTCTGTCAATGAGGCAGCATACATGGCGTTCTACCAATTCACATAAACCTTGAAGTAAAGACTCTTCTTCGGTATTACCTGCAGATGTGCCATTAAATTCCCCTAATTTTTTAAACCAATTAAGGGGAACCCATACTTCTTTTTGCTGTACCAAATCGGTGACGGGGAAAAATTGCCAAGGGAGTAAGTCTAGCAAAGCTTCAGCTTTTTCTGGCGCAAGGTCGTCTTGTACTGCCTTAAGCATATGCTCGATGGGGATGAGCTTTTCACCAAACTTTTCTTGAGCTTTAGACCATGTGCAGGTGACGCATTGTGGCAGTGCATCCCAAAAACTAAAGAAAGAAAAACGCTCCATAAGTTCCATCAGGGCAGAGGCTTCAGCTTGAATGGGGGAGGCTCCTTTTCCCATTTGCTTGCGTGTGGGCATAACACGTTTGGCATCGGCGCCGCAATTGCTTAAAAAAACAGGAATACCCAGACGACCAGTATCTACGCGTGTGGTGCTAGATAAAATGTCTAAATCAAGCTCTTGTAAGCGCTTACGTACATGAGCTACCGTATCTGCGGGGGATTTGGCTTTGTCTAATTCAAGGCTATGTGCTTTGGGGCAAGACTGTAATTGTATCATTTTTTCTCCAAAATATGAAGGGCATAGACGCGTTTTTCTTCTTTTCCGTCTTCTGCAGTGCCACGCACACCAACAAGGAGCTCTTGAATAGTAAAGTCTTTAGCTGCTTGTTTGAAAAAACGTGGGCGTTTGCGTGCCATGTCAGTGCATAAGATGGCTTTACCGCCAGAGGCTAAATGCCTTTGCAGACATTTGAGTAAGGGGCGGTGCAGTTCTTCTAAATAGAGGATCTCAGAGGCAGCAATCATATCAAAGCGTTGCTCGCCTAAGGTGGCGCGGCTATCGGTAATATCTACCCGGCGAACATTGACAATATCTTGCAGATTATTTTTGAGCACATTGGCTTTAGCAAAAAGCAGGGCATCATCCACAATATCGCTAATGCATACTGAGGCAAAACCGTATCTGCTGGCTAAAAGTCCCAAAGTGCCGCAACCTGCCCCTAACTCTAGTAGGCTTTTTCCCTCTGGAGAAAGTTTGCGTAAATATCGACCAAGCACAAAGGATGCTGGCCAAACCTTAGCCCATAAAGGTAGGTCTTTTAAGGGGTTATGTATAGCTTTTCCATCGATGAGTTTATCAAGGTGCTCTGTCATATTAGTGATAGAGAGCACTTCAAGGGGCTGGTCATCCACATGTAAAGGCTCAAAATCAACAGTAAATTTTTGCTGTATTTGCGTTAAAAGGGCATCTAGTGCTGTAGTGGTCATGTAGTATCCTGTAGGGAATTTGAATGGAGCATTTTGGCTTTTTTTAAAACTATATGCAAGCTTTTTGTGCTATGATGAAATGAGGGGGTAAGAGTAGTTATCTATGTGTTATAACGCCTTTTTTCTTGACAGCTCGTGCTTCTTTCTCTAGAGCTTAGGATAGATAGAAAGGAGAGTGCAAAGTGCCTGCATACAAATTTACTCGGGGCAGTGCTTACGCATATGCTTTGTTTGCTCTTATGAGCGTTGCGTATATGCTTACCCCATTTCATAGGGTGAGCCCTGCCATTATGGCCACAGACATAATGGCATCATTACATCTTGATGCACCGGCAATGGGTTTGTTGGCATCGGTTTTTTTTGTGGTGTATGGCATTATGCAAATTCCGGGTGGCTTGCTTACCGATGGGGTAGGGCCGCGACGTTTGCTTCCTTGCATGGTGGCTCTTTCTGCTGTGGGGGCAGTGATTTTTGGCATGGCAGATTCTCTTTTTATGGCAGTGCTTGGGCGCGGCCTTATTGGTATGGGCGTTTCTGTTATTTTTCTTTGTGCCATGAAGCTCATTGGACAATGGTTTTCACCCGCTATTTTTGCACGTTTAAGTGGTATTTTTTTAGGTATGGGCGGCGTAGGCATGTTTTTGGCTGCTACCCCCTTGGCTCTTGGCTGCGAAATATGGGGCTGGCGAGCCATGTTTTATGGTTTTGCTGTGGCAAGTATTATGCTGGCAGTGATTTTATTTTTTGTGGTGCGTGATGTGCCCAGTGATGCTATTTCAGAAGATAGTAGCGATGCAAATTCTGCGGCAAAGCTTGTAGATTGGCAGCTTATGCGCCATAATTTTGCCATTATTATAAAAAATCGTAACTTTTGGTGCGCTTGTGTATGGGGCTTTTGTCAATTTAATTTGCATATGAGCTTTGGCGGCTTATGGGGCGGCACCTATTTGCAGCATGTGCATGGTTTGACCTTGGTAGAGTCGGGGAATGTGCTGAATATGGCTGGCCTTGGTGTGGTTGCTGGTGGTTTTGCCATGGGGTGGCTGAGTGAAAAGGTATTTAAGTCCAGTCGATTGACCATGATTTTTGCCTCGATTGTGCTTACGGTAAATTTTATTATTTTGGCTTTATGGGGTGATGAGCTTCCTGTATGGTCTTTATACATTTGGTTTTTTATGTTATCTGCATTAGGCGTTCCAGCCATGTCGGTAGCTTTTTCTGCCATGCGTTCTATTTTTGGTCTAGCTGCCACGGGGTCAGCATGTGGATTACTTAACTGTTTACCTTCTGTGGGCATGTTAATCTTTCAACCTTTGACAGGATTTTTTTTAGAATTATCTCCAAAAGTTAATGGTATATTTCCTGCTGAAGCCTATGGAACAGCATGTTGGTTATATGTAGGTGCTGGTTGTGTGGGGATGATAGGAGCTTTTTGTATGGGAGAAGCTAAAGGGAATGGCGTATGAGTTTAGGTTTTAAAGTTGGGGGGATTTTATATATTGTTCTATTTTTGTGCGTATCTACCGCATGGGCTAATAGCACTCTTATAATGGAAAATGTAGATGATTTTCAGCGAGTTCATTGGGATTTAAAGAATGAATTTGAGGGTATGACGGGCTGCGCTGTGCTTTTTGAAGCCGGCAAGCAAACTTTTCGGGTTTATAATCCTTCTTTGGCTGAGCAGAGATTCTCGCCTTTTTCCACTTTTAAAATTGTGTCAGCAATGTTAGGTTTAAAATATAATGTGGTACATAATGCAAAAAGTACCATGCATTATAATGGCACAGAGTATTGGCACCCAGCGTGGAATGGCAATATTACTTTCAAGCAAGCGTTTCAAAACTCTGCAGTATGGTATTTTCGTCAGCTTATAGATAAAATACCCGTGCAAAATATGCAAAAAGACTTGCAAGATTTGGATTATGGTAATGCCGATGTTTCGGCATGGCAGGGGAACGAGAGTAATAGTAAGCCTGAATTAAATGGGTTTTGGCTAAATTCTTCTTTACGCATTTCGCCATACGAGCAAGCTCTTGCTCTGTATAAAGTCTTTTCTTTAGGGAGTGCTTTTGATAAAAAAAACATACAGTTAGTGGAAGATTTTATGCAGGTAGATGCTAGTCTTATTTACGGAAAAACGGGCTCTGATGGTAAAGGACAAAGCTGGTTCGTTGGTTTTATAAAACGCGGTATATTTAAAAATTATTTTGCTTTTTATGTAAAAGATGCCAAGGATAGTGCACCTTATGCTAAAGATATTGCCTTGAAATTTTTTAAAAATAACGGATTTTAATTTTTTTCTTGCAAAGCATAAAATTATGCTTATTTTTAGTGAAGGGTATTTTTCTTTTCTCCCAAATATAACCTTAGTTAATCATAGATTTCTTGGATAATTTTATATGGAATCTATGCTGTGTGGTATATCATGATACGAGCACTATTTTCTCGCTTACGCTCGACGCATCGTCATATGGAGTTAAAGTTTTCATTCTTTAATATCTCTTTCTTTTTACTTATTATTTTTATCCTTTTTATTTTCATTTACACCACCACCGCCCGTGTAGGGAAAACCGTATCTAGAGACTATGCAGAATTATATTCGTTTAAGACAGCTGCAGCTTTAAATAAGTATCTTATCAAAGATATACATGTATTACAGAATATTATTCGAACACAAGCTGTACAAGAGTGGTTTTTGGATGAAAATGATCCAGAAAAAAAAGCTTTAGCTTTTGCTGAATTTAAAAAAATTGGCAGAGAGCTGTACCATGAAACATTGTATATGGCTTTTCCCAATTCTAGGCGGCAATATGTGTATACCAAGGGCATAGTTTTAGAAGAATTTTACTCTAAGGCTCACTTAGACATTACCAATGTAGAGGATTCTTGGTATTATGAAGTGGCGCGTTCAGAAAATTTATACGAGCTGAACGTTGATACCGATAAAGTATTGCGACACACTTTGCTATGGATAAATCACAAAATTTTGTCTGCTGATGGTGAGCTTATTGGCGTCATTTGTACAGGCGTGCCTTTTGGGCATATTTTAAACGGTATTTTTGATTCGTATGATGTGAAAAATATTCGCGGAATTGTTATAAATAGCAGCGGATTTGTTCAAATGGATAGTGCTGCGGACAAAGATATCTTAGTGGATGATAGTACTTTACATTTTAAAGAACTTGTAAAAAATCCTGTTGTTCATGCTGCACTTGATGTATATCTTCCCAATATAAAAGGGTATTTTTCTGGGATGATGCAGCCTATGGTGCTGGATCTTACCGATGATGCAAAGTATGATTATGTGGTGATGACCCCCATTGAAAACACCAACTGGACTGTAATTACTTTTTTTAATTCTTCTTCCTTATTTTCTTTAGAAAAATTTGCCAATTTGCTTTGGGCTGTCTTTGTATTGCTCTTTGTTTATGTGGTTACAGTAAGTGTTGTAAGTAAAGACTTAGTTTTTAGACCTTTAGCTCGTTTGGTGCATTCTTTGAAGCCAGCCACATCTTTTACATCAACACAAGAAATTTATGGCGTTGAGCGCAATGACGAACTAGGTGAGCTTGCTAAGACTATACAAAATTTAAAGAAAGTACTGCGAGGTAAAAACAAAGAATTAGCCCTAACAGCCCAACAAGCTGATGCTGCCAATGAGGCAAAATCCCTTTTTCTTGCTCATATGTCGCATGAAATGCGCACTCCTATGCATGCTATCATAGGTATGTCTAAAATTGCTAAAAATACAGTTGATTTAGAAAAGGTACAGGATTGCTTTTCTAAAATAGAAGCCTCTTCAGCTTCTTTATTGACTATTATCAATAATGTGTTGGATATGTCAAAAATTGAAGCACAAAAGATAGATGTACAATTAATGCCTTTTAATTTTCATCTTATGCTACAGGGTGTTGTAAATATAATAGCTAGATCTATGGATGCTAAAGGATTGAGTTTTTGCCAAGAATTTGATGCAAATATGCCTGCATATATTACTTCTGATGAACAACGTGTTTTGCAAGTCCTTGGAAATTTACTTTCTAATGCTGAAAAATTTACGCCTCGAGGTGGAGAAGTTGTTCTGCGCACAGAACTAGTTGCGCATACAGATGGGCAAAATGCAGTGCGCATAACGGTAGAAGATACTGGAATTGGCGTGGCTAAAGACCAACAAAAAAACCTCTTTAACCCGTTTCAACAAGCTAATAGTACTATTTCGCATACCTTTGGTGGTGCTGGCCTTGGGCTTTCTATTTGTAAGCATGTGATTGAATTGTTACAGGGGGAGATTTTTTTCCATTCTGCAGAAAATGAGGGCATGCGCATTGGATTTGTCTTGCCTTTTACCTTGCCGCCTCAAGAATACATAGATAAAGCTCAAGTTGACGTTTTAGACGCCGAATCTTTAGAGCTACGCGGAAAGAAATTTTTACTTGTAGATGATATTGATATTAACCGCGAAATTGCCATGGCTTTGCTTGAAGATACGGGTGTAAGCTTTGATGAAGCAGAAAATGGTTTACAGGCTGTGCAGAAATTTTCTGAAAATCCTGAAGCTTATGATTTAATTTTGATGGATATTCGCATGCCAGAAATGAATGGATTTGAAGCTGCTAAAGCCATACGCAGCATGAATCTTCCACATGCTAAGCGGATTCCTATTGTTGCCATGACAGCTAATGCTTTTCGTGAAGATATAGAGCAATGTTTAGCTGCTGGTATGAATGCTCACGTTGGCAAACCTATTGATTTTAATGAGCTTTTGATAACTCTTAGGCAATGTTTGCAAGGTAAAAAAATATAAGATATTTTGTATGAGCTGTTTTTGCTTATAAAATAGCATTGTAAATGTTTTTGAATGCTTTATCGCTTTATAAAGGATAACCTATGTCAACTACGTTTTTTTCACGTAAGATTGCTTGGAAAAATACTTTAGAATTTAAGTTTAGTTTTATAAACATTTCTATATTTATAACTATAGTTTCTATTCTTTTTGTAATTATATATCACATACTTATGTCTTTAACTGACGATCTTTCAAAAGATTATGCCGAACTATATTCATTTAAAACTGCATCTTCTTTGAGCTCGTATTTGCTGCATGATTTAGCTATAATGAAATCTGTAGCAACTTCTGAAAATGTTCGCGCATGGATGAAAAATGACCAAGATGAAGATGCAAAAAGGAAAGTTTTTGAAGAAACAAAAGAATACAATAGAAGACTACATAATGGTTTTATCTATTACGGCGTATTGTCATCAACTCGAGAATATAATTTAAATCGACAAAGTACATGGGATGACTTTGTTTCAGGGGGGAACTTAGTTCGAGGCAGCCCTGAAGATGAATGGTACTTTCAAACAGAAAAAGCCAAAACAGATTATGAGTTAAATATTGACACCGATAAAATTTTACATCGTACGCACGTTTGGATAAATTATAAAGTTCTTTCAAATACAGGAGAATTTTTAGGCGTTATTTGTACTGGGGTAAACTTTGATAAAATTTTGCTCTCTGCCTTTGAAAAATATAATGTTGATAATATTCGTGGCATAGTTATTGATAAAAATGGCTATGTTCAAATGGATAGTGCTGATGAATACACGCAATTAGTACACGATAGCTCTTGGCATATTTCTGATATTTTTTCTGGGCCTACATTTACTGCAACAATAGAGAAGCATTTAGCTTCTATTTCAGGTTACTTTAGAGTTACAGAACGCCCCTCATTGCTAAAGCTTGATTCTGGTGGTCCTTATACCTATGTAGCCATGGCTCCTATCGAGGGAACAGATTGGACTGTATTAACGTTCTTTAACTCTTCGTCTTTATTCTCTTTACAGCAAATTGTTCCTATTTTATGGATTTCTTTAGGGCTTTTTGTGGCTTATGTGCTTATGGTAACTGTTATAAGCAGACGACTTATTTTTGTGCCTTTAGCAAAAATGTTACAAAGCTTGCTTCCTTCTAAGGCTAGTTCTCAGTCTATGGATGACTCTAATGATGAAATAGATAGGGATCTGCATCATTTGACAGATGGAGAAAATGAAAAAAACTCTGAAATATATGGTATAACGCGCGAGGATGAGCTGGGTGAACTTGCCTCAACCATACAAAATCTTCGTAAAAATTTAGCTGCTAATAATAAAGAGCTTTCAATCGCAGCCGAAAAAGCTCAAATTGCCAGTGAAGCCAAGAGTAATTTTCTTGCACATATGTCTCATGAAATACGCACGCCCATGAATGCCATTATTGGTATGTCAAAAATTGGCAAAGATGCCCATGAAATTAGTAAAGCTCATGCCTGTCTAGGTAAAATAGAAAATGCTTCTAGTCATCTTTTGGGTATTATCAATGATGTGCTTGATATGTCTAAAATTGAGTCGAAAAAAATCGAGATTGTGCAGGATGTTATGAGTTTTGAGCAGACAGTGCAGCGCGTCAGTCATGTAATGGGTTTTCGTATGGCAGAAAAAAGGCAAAAATTCGTACTAGAGCAAGATCCTCTTATTCCATCTATGATTATCTCTGATGAACAGCGTATTGCACAGGTTGTGACAAATTTTCTTTCTAATGCTCAAAAATTCACTCCTGAAAATGGAACTATTACATTGAAAACAGAGCTTTTGGAAAAAGAATCAACTACGTGTCGCCTTAAACTTTCTGTTATAGATACAGGTATTGGAGTAGCAAAAGATCAACAAGGACATTTATTTCAGCCATTTCAACAAGCTAATAGTAGCATTGCGCATAAATATGGCGGTACAGGGCTTGGTTTATCCATTTGTAAGCAAATTGTAGAGCTTATGCATGGAGAAGTGTTTTTTGAGTCAGAGGAAAATCAAGGCACGTGCATAGGCTTTATCTTACCATGTGCTTTGCCTAGTGAAAATGAAGTGATGGAAAAGCATGAGAATTATCATGTGGATAATTCTTCACCTCTCAATTTTGAGGGAAAAACATTTCTTTTAGTAGAAGATATTGAAATTAACCGTGAAATTGTGATGGCTTTGCTTGAAGATACGAGGGTTACTTTTGATATCGCAGAAAACGGCCTACAAGCTGTAGAGAAATTTACTGCAAATCCTGATGCTTACACGCTTATTCTTATGGATATTCGCATGCCAGAGATGGATGGCTATGAGGCTACTAAGGCCATTCGCTCTATGGAGATACCGCAGGCACACACTATACCTATTATTGCCATGACAGCCAATGCTTTTCGCGAAGATGTAGAGCGTTGCCTTGCTGTAGGTATGAATGCTCATGTGGGTAAACCCATTAACTTTAATGAGCTTTTTACCTTATTGCGTAAATATATGGATTAGAAATAGAATGTAAAAAAGGGAAATGTACCTTGGTGCATTTCCCTTTTTTTATTTTTAGCCTAAAAGTTTAAGCACGCATTTACACACAAGCTCAACGGCTGGAGCTAGACCAGATTCATCAATGTCAAATTTATCATTATGATGACCGGCTGTTCTGTCTATACCTACTTGCACATAAGTACTTTTGCCACCTTGTTTTTGCACAGCGCGCATCATGTGTGTAAAATCCTCGCACGCGCCAAAATTCTTACTTTCCACAATGTCTGTATAAAATGGAATGGACTTAGCTTGTTCTGCTACCATGGCTATAAGCTCAGCATCACTTTCACCGCTTTGGGCAGATCCTACGGCAGTAATGCTGTATTGGCATTCATACATATCTGCTGCGGCCTTAATGATTCTCTCTGACCTCTCTGTCATATATTCGTTAAGCTCACTGGTAGCGCCGCGTGTTTCCATAAGTAACAGCCCATTGGGGGGCAAAACATTGCGCCCTTGTCCAGCTATGAGCTTGCCCACATTAATGCGGGTTATGCCATCGCCGTGACGTGAAATGGCATGGAGATTAAGCGCGCATACTGCAGCAGCTAGAAGAGCATTTTTGCCCTCTTGCGGGGCAGCGCCCGCGTGAGCCTGCTTGCCTGTAAAGCTTACGTCCCACTTGGTTGTGGCTAAAAATCCTACAGTACCACAAATAAGTTGTCCATTTTTTGCAGCCTGAAAACTCACATGCAAACCTAAAGCATAGTCTACGCCTTCCATGGCGCCAGCTTCTACCATGGGCTGAGCTCCACGGCAGCCCTCTTCGCCAGGTTGAAAGATAAAGCGAAGGGTTCCTTTAAGGGAATTTTTCATGCTAGCCATAATTTCTGCTACGGCTAAACCTATGGCTACATGACCATCATGACCGCAAGCATGCATAACGCCATCATTAACAGAAGCAAAATTTTCTGCCTTGGGTCTATGAGCGGCTTCTGCGCTTTCTTGTACGTCGTTTGCGTCCATATCAAAGCGCACTGCAACTGTAATAGGGTCATCGCTGCATTTTAAATCTGCCCAAAAACCTGTAAGACCTTGCATTTGAGAAATAATTTGAGGGTCTGCTCCTTGTTGTAGAGCTCTTTGTTCATGTTTTTTTAGCTCTTCAGCGCTGGGAACACCCATCATAAAGGCTTTGTTGAGGCATTTTTCACCGCAAGTGATGGTATATCCTAATTCTTGCATACGTTGTATGGCTAGCGCTGTGGTACGAAACTCTGTCCAGCCAGCTTCTGGAAATTTGTGCAAATCACGGCGGCAAGCAATGATGGTTTTTTCCATATTTTGTATAGCGGTACGAAGTGCATCAGACATAGTAGGCTCCTTTTAGCAAAAGACCTTTGCACTTATGAGGGCGCAAAGGTCTAAGGTTGTTATGCGCAAAGCGCTTATGTGTTATATATTATAAAAGCACGGGGATAAGCACCACGGCGGCTATAAACATGCCCAGTGCAGTGCGCTTTGATATTTCTAGTGGGTTAACCTTGGCAAGGGCAGCAGCCACAATGGTAGCCCCAGCAATGGGGGATACCGCACGACCAAGTGCACCAGCTAATGCAGCAGAAACACCCATATTAGACACTTCTAAGCCAAAGCTTGGTGCATGAATGGTAACAGATTCATTGAAGGCAATGGCGGCGGCATCACCAGAGCCTGAAAGCACTGCCAAGAGAAAAGGCCCAAAAACGGCGGCTACTTTTACCACATGCTCATTGGTGTTTTGTAATATGGCAATAAGTTCGTTAATCATACCAAGAGACTTCATACCGGCTACAAAAATACCTGCGGCAATGATAATACCAATAATATCACCATAGCCTTTGCCCATACCATTAAAGAATTCTGTGGTGGCTTTGGCAGGATTTACACGAGTAGCAGCAAGGCAAGCGGCGGCGCCAATAATCATGGCGTGCGGTACTTTGATGGATTTTGCCCAAGGTAGGGCAGCTTGTACTTCTGTGATATTTAAGATGATAAGCATAGCCACAGGGAAGAGAGGCAAAATGGCATAGAGGGGGTTAACCTTAAATTGCATATGGCTGTCATCGTAATCTTCCAGAACATAGCCTTTATGTTCTTTTAAGACAACTGCTATTACTGTAAGGGCTAAGGCGCCAATAATCATAGAAATAATAGAGGGAGTTGCAAAGGTCGTTACAATGTCAATAACTTCCATATTCGCTAATTTGGCAATGATGGGAGCGTGCGAAAGGCCAGGAGACATGCAAGAACCAAAGGTGCCTAAAATAACAGCAGAAGCTGCTGTGGCAGGGTGCACACCTAAAGACATAAGTAAGGGGATAAGCACAGCGCCCACAGCAGAAGTAACACCAGCTGCAGAAGTTAAAGAAATATTTACTAAAAACGTAATGGCAGTGGCGCCAGGGATGATAGCAAAACGTAATTTAGACAAGCCCTTTACCAGAGAGTGAATAAGGTGCTTGTCAACTTCTGTGTATTTCATCACAAAGGCAAAACCCATTACCGAACATATGCTTTGGATAAGTCCGCTAGATACCATGGATTTTGAAAATGCATCCAGGGCAATAATGGGGTTTAAAGATAGAATAGACATGGCAAAGCCAGCGCCAATAAGTACCAAGCGTGTGTCGTATTGCTTGATCAAAAGATAGATTACAGCGGCTACAATAAGCAGGCCTATAATCATACCAAGTGCTCCGGTCATAGGAAACTCCTCTAAAATAAATGATTGGGGTAAATAAACTATTTTTTTTATACCGTCTAGCCTTTTACCCAGATGGATTTTTTCAACTATTATGTAAAAAAAGTTATTTTGCTAGGCGTTTTAACGTTTCATATAATACTTCAAAGCCTTGCTCGATATCTTGCTCAGAGGCAAATTCTGCGGGGTTATGGCTTATGCCGCCCTTACCACGAACAAAAATCATCCCTGTGGGAGTAAGCGGAGCCATATTCATGGCATCATGCCCAGCGCCGCTAATGACTTCTTCATAGGCTATATTCAAATCTTTGCATACAGTGGCTAAGGTATCACGAATTTCTGCATCCATGCTTACAGGTTTTTCAGCGCTTAAAAGTTCAAAGGACATGGTAGTGTCATATTTTGTATCAATTTTTTGAGCTTCAGCTTGAAATAGATTAAAGACTTCATCCATGATTTCTTTGTCAATACCGCGTAAATCCACAAAAAGTTCTGCCATACCGGGCACCACATTCATGGCGCCAGGGTACACCTTCACATTGCCCACGGTGGCTACAATTTTTTTAGATGAATACTCACAAGCAATGCGGTTAATGGCTAATACCAATTCAGAGGCAGCCACCAAGGCATCCTTTCTATGTTCCATTTGGGTAGAACCAGAATGGTCGGCGCGCCCTTGCACTGTTACTTTTGAGCGAATGGGCGCAGCAATGGCTTCCACAATGCCCACGGGTTTTTCAGCACGTTCTAAATCTTTACTCTGATCTATGTGCAATTCAATAAAGGCTTTAAACTCTTCGCCTTTACGAGCTGATTCGGGAATTTTATCAAAATCAAAACCGCGTGAGGCTAGGGCTTGTTTCAGGCTTATACCGTCCTTATCTTGCGCTTTGGCCCAAGTTGCCATAAGGTCTTTTCCTGCTATAACTTTGCTGCCCATGGTAGCGTGGGAAAAACGGCTAGATTCTTCGAGCTGAAAGATGATGAGCTCTAAGGGGTGGCTATGCGCATAGCCTTCTTCTTGAATTTTTTTCAGGGCAGCAAGGCTGAGCACACTACCTAAGACTCCGTCATAATGTCCGCCATTGGGCACGGTATCAATATGAGAACCTGTGGCAACGGCAGGTGCGGCAGGATTACTGCCCTCTAAACGAGCAAATATATTTCCAAAGTTATCAAATGTATATGTTAAGCCCATGTCTGTAATAAGGCTTAAAACATAATCACGAGCTTGCATATCTGCATCGGTAAAGCCCATGCGATTGGAACCGCCATCTTCTGTGCGTCCCATTTGCGCCAAGGTGTTAATAACTTCCATAATCCAAGAGATATTCATCTTTTCCTCCAAAAAAACTGGTTAAACTGTATGAAGTGGCGTAATATAGAGGTGTTTTTGCAAAATCTCAAGTGAAATATATCTCATGGTATAGCTGTAGATGGGTATTGTATTTTGTTCATTGAGGTGCATCAAGGAAAGTGAGGGAGTAGATATAAAGAAATAATTTTTTTAACTGATGAGTATTGTTAAATAAAAAAGCAAATATTACACATGGGTAAATTGCTGTGCGAGCAAAGAGATACTTTAGAGTGACTTTTGTGTAAAATTAAAGCGTGGACTTTGCGTAAAGTCGCACGCTTTAATTACGTGATTAGTTATACACCAAGTTTTAACTGGGCAAGGAAGAAGACCGTGCGCCCAGCCAGTTCTGCAAATACAAAACAGAGTAAGCCTAGACCTATTATGGTTGGTGAATTACGCACTTTTTGCAGGGTTACTGTGACTAGCCCTAAGATAATGAAAATAACTTGCAAGGCTAAGTGACAAAGGGAAAGTGTGAACGTTGCTGGCACCTCAAGAGTATTACCTTGCATAAAAACGGTAATCCAGCTGAGCTTTGAGGCTAAGGAAAGTACAATACCTAATATGATAGCAACTAAAGCACAATTTTTGAGACAAGTTTTTTCTTCACAGGTCTTTATGGTTGTTTGCGCCCAAAGATATGCGGCGCTGCCCAGCATAAAATAGGTACCATAATAGCCTATAACTGTACCCATATTAGACCAAAAAGGCATGGATGCCACAGAGCTATACACTTTTGAAATAACATATACTAACACAAATCCCATAAAGCTAGCCAAGTATCCAAGCCCTTTATGAGTTTTAATAAGCTGCACAAATATAAGGCCTGCAAAAATGCCCACTACAGCAATTTCTCGACTAAGCCAAGAGTTTCCCACTTGTGTGAGGGTATAAAAGGCATTGAGGGGATTTTGTAAATGCAGCATGGATACAATACCTGCAATACATACAAGTCCAAAGGCTATTTTCCATAATTTTTGCGCCAAGGGGGCTTGATTATCATGCTGAGCAAGGGAGGCAAAAAGCGCTGTGCCAGCAGAAAACTGTGCAAATACCGTGAAAATGATTAAGGTCCAGTCGGCGTACAGAGCAGAGAGTTGTATGCTACTCATTATACTTCCTCCTTATTAGCAAAGGACACTTCATCACTACCAACAGGTTTGGAGTCACGATGTGGTTTAAGGCTAAGGTTTGGCTTTGTCATTTCTTTAGAGGGCAGGGGGGCCATGTGCGCCATGCCATAAGTTTCTAGTATTTTTTCGCGTGGCCCAAATTGTAAAGCGCGTGCTGGGCAAGCAGCCACACAGGCTGGCTCTCTGCCTGCTGCAAGGTAGTCTCGGCAAAAGTCACACTTTGTCATATGTTTTTTTTCTTTGTCTACTACGGGGCTCGAATAGGGACAATTCCATCTACAATACCCACAGCCTACACATTTATCAGCGTCAATGGAAACAATACCATCTTCATCTTTAGCACAAGCTCCTGTAGGGCAAGCTTTAGCACAAGCAGGTTCTTCACAGTGGTTACACGATACGGATATATAATAGGTAAAAACGTTTTGATTCCAAACATCCTTTGCTGTTTCAATCCATTGCCCGCCGCTAGCTTCAATAACCTTGCGCCAATTAACCCCCAAGGGTAAGTTATGCTTATCTTTACAAGCAATCATACAGGCCTTACAGCCAAGGCACAGGGATGTATCCATGAAAAAGGCTAAATTTTTCATCTAAGCGCTCCTTATGCCTTGCGAACTTCTACAAGGTTGGTGTGTTGCGGATTACCCTTGGCAATCATGGTGGGTCTGTAAAAGGTGAGCGTATTTACACAGCCGCCTGTATCCACGCCTTGGGCATTGGGGCGATACCATGCCCCTTGAGGCATGGAAATAACACCTGGCATAATGCGCGGGGTAACTTTGATAGAAATTTTAACTTGGCCTCTATCGTTATAAACTAAAGCTTTATCACCATGTTTTAGGCCACGCTTTTGTGCATCTACAGGGTTTATCCATAATGTTTGCGGTAAGACTTCTAAAAGCCAATCACAGGCCGCATAGGTAGAATGTGTGCGCCCTTTATAGTGATGCCCAATCATTTGCAATGGATACTTTTCTTTGGTTTTAACATCTTCAAAACCTTCGTACGTAGCAACATATTGACCTATGGGATAGATGACTTCTCCTAATAGCTCACCTTTACCGCGCACCTTTGCCATGGTTGCCAGAATTTCTGAATAGAGCTCAATTTTACCCGACGGCGTTTGAAGAGGATTATCAATAGGATTATCTCTAAAGGCTTGGGTTTTAATGGGTAAGTCACGAGATTTTTCTTGTCGCCAAACATGCTTTTCACGTGCTTCTTTAAGGGTTGGCGGTAAGGACGGCATGAGCTTGCGGCAAATAGTTTGGTAATTATGCTCAAGCCAGCCTTCATGATCTCTCCCTTCGGTGAACTCTTTTTCTATACCAAATCGTTTGGCAAGGTCAGTGCACACATCGTATAAATTGCGTGATTCAAAATAGGGCTTGGCATTACCAGAAAAGACATAATAATCAATGTCAGAACCATACGATGCGCCGTAAATATCTGCATTTTCAAAATAGGCACAGGATGGCAAAACTATATCAGCAAATTGAGCACTGGCTGTGTTAAAAGCATCCATAACCACAATCATTTCGCATTTGCTTTCATCGGCTAATATTTTTTTAGTATAGTTAATGTCAGCATTTTGATTGATAAGCGCATTACCGGCATAGCTCCAAATAAATTTTACGTCAGAGGGGAAGACATCAGCTCCGGTAACGCCATCATGTTCTGCCGTTAAGGTGTGTCCGCGCTCAATGGCATGTAACCATTGAAAAATGGGAAATTGCGCTTTATTAGGATTTGTACCCATGGGCAGACGCGGCACAGAAATGGGAAAATACGCATCTCTATCGCCATTATTGCCACCACGAATGCCCACATTACCTGTAATAACAGCCAGTGAAGCCACAGCCATGGTGGTGAGCTCTCCGGCAGCTTGGCGTTGCAAACCCCAGCCTTGGGTAATATATGCCGGTTTAGCTTGACCAATTTCACGTGCCAATTGCACAATACGCAAGGCTGCGATACCGGTGATTTTTTCTGCCCATTCAGGGGTTTTGGGTATTTTATCATAGCCAGTACCCAAAATGTAATCAGAATAAGAGCTATTATTTTCGGCGCTGTTTGGCATTTGGCTGGCATCAAAACCTTGCACGTATTGACGTACAAAGTCTCTATCTACCATATTTTCTTGTATGAGCACATAGGCTATGGCAGAGGCTAGAGCTGCGTCGGTACCAGGGCGAATGGCTATCCATTCATCGGCTACGGTAACGCAAGTTTCGCTAAAGCGCGGATCAATAACAATGATTTTTGCACCGGATTTTTTCTTGGCTTGTAAGAGCTCATATTGTTGTCCGCCACCGCTCATACTGTTTTCTACAACATTTAAACCAAAAAATACGGCTAGTTTAGTATGCTGAATGTCGGTGATGGCATTTCCGCTATAGCCGCCCATACCATACATATAGCGCATGGCGTATTGGTTTTGCGCTGAGCTATAATCTCCGGTGGGAAAGGTAAAGCCGCCTAGCATATTCATAAGGCGGAAGAAAGATTCACGTCGCAATAAGGCACCGCTTTGTACCCCTGATGAATAATGCGAATAAATGGAGGCATTGCCATGTTTTTCTATACATTCTTTCAGTTTAGATGCAATGGTATCTAGGGCTTCATCCCATGAAATGCGCTCAAACTTACCTTCACCGCGAGCGCCCACTCGTTTGAGCGGATATTTGAGACGATGTTCTGAATAAGCATAGCGCCGTAAAGAGCGTCCGCGTGGACAGGCACGCACTTGAAAAACGCCCGCGTCCCAATTGTCTTTTACCAAGTTGTCGGTTTCTATGCGAATAACCATATCATCCTTGGTGTAGCATTTGAGCACGCATGCACTGCCGCAGTTATTGCTACAGACACAGTAAAAAAATTGTTGCGGGATGGGGGCCAAAGGTGGTTTGGCGTGAGCCCTGCCTGCCAGAAAATCATTTACGGTTGTGCCAAAAGCACTCATGGCACAAGCCACAGTGGCAAGCTTTAGAAATTGCCTACGGCTGGATTTATGCATATTTCCCCCTAGTCTGAGATATTGCTTATCCAATAAAAAAAATCTTACCCTATGACAGTAATCACTCATTGTAAAAAGTCAAAATGTATGCATTTAGAGATTAAAAATGAAAATTACTTTGCATATTTTTAGAAATTTGTCCGTATAAACGCATGTGTATATGCCTCTTTAACATCTAGTATTATAATGCTTTTTTTGGAATTATGCGCATATAACTTTTAAAAAAGGATGTGTGCATGAAAAAATCTTATACATTTTATGAAAGCTTACGTAGCAGGGGGGTAAGCCGGAGAGATTTTTTACGGTATTGCGGCCTTACTGCTGTAGCTTTAGGTCTTGGCCCCATGGGGCATGCAGAAATTGCGCATGCATTGCAGACAAAACCACGTTTACCGGTGCTGTGGATAAATGGTCTTTCGTGCTCTTGCTGTACAGAATCCTTTATTCGTACATCACATCCGCTAGCTCAAGATATTATTTTACAAATGATTTCTTTAGATTATCAAGATACTCTCATGGCGCCATCGGGCAAACAAGCCAATGAATGTTTTGAGCAAAGCCTCGCAGAACATAAGGGCGAATATATTCTTGCTGTAGAGGGCAATGCACCTCTAGGCTTTAATGGCATGTGCTGTATTGATAATGGTAAGCCTTTTTTAAAAAAGCTTTATGTCGGCGCAGAGCATGCCAAGGCCATCATTGCGTGGGGCAATTGCGCTTCTTGGGGCTGCGTGCAAAATGCACACCCTAATCCCAGTGACGCTAAATCAGTGCGAGAACTTATACATAACAAACCCGTGATAAATATTCCTGGTTGTCCGCCCATTCCCAATGTCATGAGCGGTGTGCTTTCTTATATTCTCACTTTTAATCGCTTGCCGCAGCTAGACGCTGAGGGTAGGCCACAAGCTTTTTATGGTAAGCGCGTGCATGATCAATGTGTGCGCAGGGCACATTTTGATGCAGGGCAATTTGTTGAGTCGTGGGATGATCCAGAGGCTAAACTTGGGCTTTGCTTGTATAAAATGGGCTGTAAAGGGCCAACTACCTATAATGCTTGTCCTATAACGCGCTGGAACGAGGGAACATCTTACCCCATCCAATCTGGGCATGGCTGTATTGGCTGCTCAGAGCAAGGCTTTTGGGATAGGTGGGGCTTGTATGATCGCGTGACAAATATTCCGCACCTGGGCGTTCATGCCACGGCTAATACTGTGGGCGGCGCGGTGCTGGCGGCGGTGGGTACAGGTGTAGCTGTGCACGCTGCGGCCTCGGCTGTGCAGCATATAAAGCAGAGTAAGATCCAGCCTAGTAACGAATCAAAATCTTTAGTGGAAGAAAAAGAACAAAGCCATACCTTAGAAGCACCTACAAGGGGAGACTAAGCATGACACAAGTAACAGCAAAACAAGCAAGCTCTAGCGTGAGTAAGCGCCTTGTCATTGATCCTATTACACGTATCGAAGGGCATTTGCGCTGTGAAGTTACCATGAATGAAGATAATGTAATTACCAACGCACTTTCTTCGGGTACCATGTTTCGCGGCATAGAAATAATTTTGCAGGGGCGTGATCCGCGTGAGGCGTGGGCTTTTACCGAGCGTATTTGTGGTGTATGTACGGGAACGCACGCTCTAGCTTCCATTCGTGCTGTGGAAAATGCTCTTGATATTACCATACCAGACAATGCTAATAGTATACGCAATCTTATGCAGCTTTCCCTTTGGTATCACGATCATTTAGTGCATTTTTATCAATTGGCTGGTTTAGATTGGGTGGATGTTATTTCTGCCGCAAGCGCAGATCCTAAGGCTACGTCAGCTTTAGCGCAATCGCTTTCTTCTTGGCCACAAAGCTCTCCAGGGTATTTCGCTGAAATAAAAGAAAAATTAGTTAAGTTAGTACAGTCAGGGCAATTGGGTATTTTTAAAAATGGCTATTGGGGGCATGCCGGCTATAAGCTTTCTGCAGAAGCAAATCTTATGATTTTTGCACACTACTTAGAAGCTCTTGATTTTCAAAAAGATGCCGTGCGTATTCATGCTATTTTTGGTGGTAAAAATCCACATCCCAATTGGCTGGTAGGAGGCGTGCCCACGGCTATTAATGTGGATGGTAAGGGCGGTGATACGGTGCTGAATATGGAAAGGTTAAACCTTGTGCAAGCATTGATTACACGTTGCAAAGATTTTGCGCAGCAAGTTCTTATGCCAGATACTTTAGCCTTAGGGCTTTTTTATCCTGAATGGTTTCAGTATGGGGGCGGCTTAGCAAAGCGTAATGTGTTAAGTTATGGGGATTTTCCACATATTGCCAATGATCATAGCAATGCTAGCTTACTCATGCCGCGCGGCGCTATTATTGAAGGAAATTTTGAAGAAGTACATGCTGTTGATTTGCTTGATAATGAAGAAATTCAGGAAGCTGTAGAACACTCTTGGTATACTTATCCTAAGGGCGTTACCTCTCTACACCCCTTTGAGGGCGAAACTTTACCGCATTTTTCTTTGGGTAAAAACGCCAAGGGCAGTTCTACACATATTGAAGAGCTAGATGAGCAAGGGCCGTATTCTTGGATAAAAACACCGCGCTGGCGTGGGCATACCATGGAAGTGGGGCCTTTAGCGCGGGTGTTGGTGGGCTATGCTACAAAAAATGCTGACGTGGTAGAACATATGGATAAAATTTGCGCGCAGTTAAAAGTACCCTTTAGTGCCATGCAATCTACCTTGGGGCGTCTTATAGCGCGCAGTTATGAAGCAGAGTGGGCCGCGCGTACCATGCAATTTTTTTATGATAAGCTTTTACAGCGTATTATCAGCGGGGATAGTAGCGTGGTCAATGGTGCTAAGTGGCATCCTAGCACTTGGGCGCATAAAGCCAAGGGCGTGGGCTTTTGCGAAGCCCCACGCGGAGCTTTGGGGCATTGGATTATTATTGAAGATACACGCATAAAAAAATATCAATGCGTGGTGCCCACCACATGGAATGCAGCCCCTAGAGCCGGTGATGGCATGCTGAGCGCCTATGAAGCGTCTTTGCTAGGCACCAGCTTAGCTAATGCTGAACAACCTTTAGAAATTTTGCGCACCTTGCACAGTTTTGACCCTTGTTTAGCCTGCGCTACGCACCTTTTAGGGCCCGATGGCTCGGAGCTTATTAAAGTTCAAGTGACATAAACGCCTCGTAAAATAACGTGCTATTTACATATAATAAGGATTTTTTATGCATAAAAATACCAGCACCGTATCGACAATGGAAAGCTGTAAGGGCTATTATGTGTATGAATTACCGGTACGCTTATGGCATTGGTCCATGGCACTCAGCATCGGCGTGTTAACCATTACAGGATATACCATAGGCACTCCGTGGCACTCTCTTACGGGTGACCCTACCTACCTTTTTTATTTTGGCTATACGCGCATGGCGCATTTTATAGCTGGCTATGTTTTAGCTATAGGACTTTTGGGGCGTATTCTCTTTGCTTTTGTGGGAAATACGTATGCGCGAGAGGTCTTTATTATTCCTTTTTGGAAAAAGGCCTGGTGGCAAGACCTGTGGCAAGATATATGCTGGTACCTTTTTTTACTTAAAGAGCCTGTGGTGCATAAGGGGCATAATCCTTTGGCACAACTGGGCATGTTTTCTTTTCTTCTCTTCTTGGTGTTTACGTGCTTCACAGGCTTAGCCTTATATTATGAGCAAGGCCCTGTATGGTATTTACAGCCCTTTCATGTGGTGGTGCATATGGCCTATGCCTTGGGCGGTAATAGCATTGATTTACATAGCTGGCATAGACTGGGCATGAAGCTTATTCTCGCTTTTGTTATAGTGCATGTATATATGGTTATACGAGAAGAGATTATGGGCAGAACGACCTTGCTTTCTACCATATGTAGTGGCTATAGGCAGGTGCGTGAGCCTAAAAGCAGTACTAAAAAGAGGTGAATATGAATACCTCTACAGTTATTTTAGGCCTTGGCAATGTGCTCTTTGCCGATGAGGGTATAGGGGTACGTGCGGCGCAATATTTGTATAAGCACTATGACTTTCCCCCAGAGGTAGAAATTGTGGATGGGGGTACGCAAGGCATTGCCCTATTAGGTTTTGTGGAAAAAGCGCAGCGTTTGCTCATTTTAGATGCTGTGGATTTTTCTCTCAAGCCGGGTACGGTGGTGTGTAAAGGTGCAGAGGAAGTGCCGCGTTATCTTACGGCGCAAAAGCATTCTGTGCATCAAGGCTCATTTTCTGAAGTTTTGGCGCTGGCAACTTTGCGAGGGGCTGAGCCGCAAGACATACAGCTCATAGGTATGCAACCTGTTTGCTTAGAACTAGGGGCTGCTCTATCGGCAGAAGCACAAGAAAGAGGGGTAGCGCATATGGTGGCGCTAGCCCTGCGTTGTTTGCAAAAATGGGGCATGCAGGTCTGCTACTCACAGGGGCAAAAAGAATTGCATCACCCAAGCTTAGCAATGCAAAATTTTGTTTTATAAAGATTGTATTTTACACTGCACATGTAGAGATGATTTAAGGTTTTCTCTACATGTGCAGATATATAAGAGGGGTTAGTCAATAAAACTGCAGAGTTCTTCTACGCTTTTACGTGGTGTAGCGGCGGTTTCACCTTCAGGATAGCCATAAACAATAAGGGCGGCTACGGTTTCCTCTTCAGGAAGACCGGCAATTTTGGCTAATTCCACATCATTGATAACACCCATAATGCAGGTACCAACGCCATGAGCATGGGCGGCAAGGCAAAAGGTTTGGCAGGCAATACCAGCGTCAAAAACTTCCCAAACGCCAGCCTTGCTGGTGGCAAATTCATTTTTTTCTGGATCAAGCTTGCCACTCTTACCTTTTACAAAGCTTAAAATAGCTACATTTTTGGCATTTTCAAGGGTTTTAATATTGTAGGCAAAATCATTAACACCATCGGTGATAAGTTGGGCAATTTTATCAGGATTGGTGATAAAAGTGTAGCGAGCAATTTGAAAATTGGCCCACGATGGGGCAAAACGTGCTGCTTCCATAATGTTTTGCATAACCTCTTTGGATACAATTTCATCTTTGTACGCGCGTACGCTACGGCGTCCTTTCAAAAGTTCAATGCCTTGCATTTTTTTCCTCACATGTATAGGGTTGTTATGATATATTTTGCTCTTAGAGCAAATGGTTTTGACGCAAAAAAGTATTCATACTTTGCAATAAGGTATCTTGCTGCGCTGTGGATAGCGTGTCAGGATGTGGCTGAGCAAAGCTTTCTATATCATTGTCATAATAGCGTCCGCTGGCGGCGGAAAATTCTTCAGAAAGAGCCGCGCGGCATAAAAGCTCGGCGCCAATGCTTACATCATAGCCTTTTTGACCATAGGCTTCTTGCACCATTTTGCTTCCTAAAAAGGATTTGGGATTAATGGCCAGCACCATGGCTTTCGTTCCTAATTCACGTGCTAGGGCAAAGGACCAAAGGGTAATGCCAAGCTTGCTCTGGGCATAAGCAGAAGAGGCCTCAAGCTCGCCCCCTTGCTGAAAGGCATGCCAATCTATAGACATTTGTGCCCGTGATGAAAGATTAAGAATACGCACCCCATGAGTAAATATAGGCATTAAAAGTCTTGTGAGCAAGTAAGGGGCAATGGTATTGACCACAAAACGTGTATCAATGCCATAAAGGCTTAGGCCTGAGTTTGTCATAAAGACCCCAGCATTATTGATAAGCACATCAATTTTTACAGCTTTGGCCACAAGGGCATCGGCCATGTTTTTTACTTGCTCTAAATGAGCTAAATCTGCCACAGCGCTTTCTATGTGCACTTGTGGATACAAGCTTTGTAAATTTTGCGTAAGATTTTGAAGTTTTTCAATATTACGTCCATGCAATATAAGGCTATGGCCTTTTTCGGCCAGCATTTTTGCAGTGACAAGGCCAATGCCATCAGTGGCTCCGGTAATGAAAATGGTCATAAATTTTCTCCAAAATGCTTATATATTAGCGCGCTGTACCACGCTGTCTAAAATGGTATTGTCAATTTTAGACAAGTTGTTTTTTATGGCTTTAATGATTTCTTTCTTTTCTGATAAAGGGCCATTGATGGGAATTAAATTATAATTATGGCCTCCAAAAAAATACGCATCATCAAAGGTAATATTTTCTAAAAGAAGAATTTCTTCTTCAATTTTTTCCCTTTCAGTGCACTCTATAAAGCTACCTTGATCTCGCATTTTTTCCAGCGGCGTGCCTTTTGATATGGAGGTGGTCATAAGCGAAAGCAAATAGGGCGGGTAGGTGTTTAAAAGCTTTGCTGTTTGGGCTATATGAATTTCGCCATTACCTTTACCTGCAACCCCTGTCATAACAATGGCGTCCCAATCAAAGCCAGCTTCTACAAGTTTTGCTATGTTTTCATAGGCTTCTTTGGCAGTAAAACCTTTATTCATTTGCGCTAAAGCCGGATCATAGGCTGACTCTAAGCCAATGTGTAATTCGTTAAATTTCAGAGCTCGTAGCTTTTTTAAATCTTCTACGCTTTTATTTTTTAATCCTTTAATAGACGCATAGCAGGTAATGGTTTCTATTTCAGGAAAGTAGGAATGTATAAGTTCACCAATTTTTATAAGCTTGGGTGTTGAAAGAACAAAGGGTTCCCCATTGACAAGGAAAATGCGCGTTACGGGACGGCCAATGGATTTAAGCTCTTGCAAATCTTCTTCCACATGCGCAAGGGGCGAAACCTTAAAGGGCGTTTCTTGATACATGGTGCAAAAAGAACATTTATTATGTGAACAACCCGCGGTAACCTCGAGTAAGTGTGTATGAGCTTCTATAGGGTGTCTATATACTTGACCTGTATAATGCATGAATAACCTCCGATTCAATGATGCTTTTTTATATAAACATGACGCTAGAATAAGCAATTACGGATAATTTTGTCTGTAGTCATTAAGAGGCAGGTCATGCAAGTAATAGTATTTTTACATAAATTTTATTCTAAAATTATTTGAGCATATTGAAATTGTTCATTATATTTTTGTCCCCAAAGGGTTAAAGCATTTAACACAGGCAAAACCTCATTACCCACTTCTGTGAGAGAATACTCTACACGTAACACTTTTTCATCATAGACTTTTCTATGTATAATGTTAGAATTTTCTAAAGCGCGTAGCTCCCTTGAGAGCACTCGCTCGCTAATGGCAGGCAAAAGCCGTTTTAATTCGCCATACCGCACCACGCCATGGGTACCAATATGGTAAATTAAAATAGGTTTCCATTTACCGCCAATAAGATCTAGCGTTAATTCCATGCTACAATGAAAGGACTTGCCTGAAAGCATTTTCTTCTCCTACCTTGTGTGCTAGAAGTATAAGATTTTATAGTTGATTATCAAGTAGATATAGATACATACTTGTGAAATAAACAAAGGTTTACCTACATTTGTTGTATACACATAAATAAAGGCGGGAGCAATTACGGATATTTTTGTCTGTAGCTAACAGGGCTATGCAAAAAACTAGGCTGGTTTTATTTTTCGCGAAAAGCGCGTTGCTGCGCCTTAAGCAAGGGCTTTAGCAAATAATCAAGAATGGTTTTCTTACCTGTGAGGATATCTACCTCTGCTTGCATACCGGGAATAATGGGTAAGTTTTGTTCGCCATGGCTGAGATGGGCTTTTTCGGTACGTACCTTTACTTTGTAATAGGTTGTGCCTTGTTGATCTTGTAAAGTGTCGGCGCTAATGGTTTCTACATGTGCTTTCATACCGCCATAAATAGAGAAGTCATAGGCAGTAATACGCACAAGAGCTTGCTGGCCTGGGTAGAGAAAAGCAATATCTGCAGGATTAAAACGCCCTTCAATAATAAGGGTATCGTCTAGGGGAACAATTTCCATAACAGTAGCCCCAGGTGCTACTACGCCGCCCACAGTATTGGCATAAATAGCTTTGATAATGCCATTGACGGGAGAGCGCATTTCTGTGCGCTGTACTTTATCACCGCCGGCAGTGATAAGCTCGCGCAAAGATAAAAGCTGCACTTGGGCTTCATTGAGTTCGCGCCTGTATTGTGACTCTAACTCAGCTTTGCGCAAACGCACTTGTTCTGCTGTTTCTTTAGCTGTAGCTTCTAGACGAGGGATGGAGTGCTCAAGGCCTGCTAATTCGGTTTTAATGCTTTGTAGGCGCTGTTCAATATCTAAAAATTGTACTTCAGAGTAAGCTTTAGAGCGTAATGCCGGTAAGGCTAGGTCTCGTTGTCTTTGCACCAAGGATAAAGCTTTAAGAGATTGTTGTTTTACTTCTTTAAGTTCTGCCAATTGGCGAGATGTAGCCTCTGCGCGCAAGGTTAAAACGTCAATTTCAGAAGTATTTTGTGTACGTGATGCGCGAAGCATATCATTTTGTCTGTGCATAAGTGTTGGTTCTTGCTGCACGTCTTCACTGTATTTAGGATCACCGCCATGAATGAGCGCTTCAAGGCGAGCTATGGATGCTTGCAACTCTAAAGAGCGCACCTGCGCTTCGCGGTATTGGCTATCGGCCATTTCATTATCAATGCGTAAAACTATAGTGCCTTTTTCTACCGTTTGCCCTTCGTGTACTAAGATATCTTGAACAATACCGCCTTCAAGATTTTGAATAAGCTGCACGCGTTGCGAGGGTACCACTTGTCCAAGGCCACGGGCAATTTGGTCAATTTGTGCAAGACCTGCCCATATAAGCAATATTATAATAGAAGCAGCGCTATACCATACAAGGCGCACAGAGTTTTTAGGCACATCTTTTTCGCTTGTATCTGGTACAAAAGAGCTAAAAAGTAATGCTTTAACCTTGGTGAAAACGCTTGCAGAGGTAGGCTTTTCACCATTATCAGGGGTAGGGTGTTCTTTTTGCATCATAGTTTTTTCTGCAATACAGCTTCTTGTTGTGGGCCTTCCCAAATAATGCGCCCTTTTTCCATAGCAATAACACGTTGTACCAATTGCAACATAGGGGCCTTATGGGTAAAAATAAAAAGTGTTTTATCAGTTAAATAAGGGGCAAGGCGCTGTATAAGGCGCTGCTCTGAGGCTGGATCTAGCTGAGCTGTAGGTTCATCTAAAATAAGTGTATGCGGATCCCCCAAAAGAGCACGCGCCAAGGCAATGCTTTGGGCTTGCCCACCTGAAAGGCCTGAACCTTGTTCTCCAAGAGGCATATCAAGACCCAGAGGATGTTCACTGGCAAAATCCATAACACCTGCCATGGTTGCAGCTTTAAGCAAATCTTCTTCTGTGCAGGGGGTGTCGAAAGGCCATGCAAGGGTTATGTTATGGCGTAATGTACCACGGAAAATACGTATTTCTTGGGGTAAAAAGCCCACTTTGCTACGGTAGGGACGCATGGGGGCGTGTCTTGTATCTAAGGGGCCTAAAAGTACGCGCCCTTCGGTGGGTACATAAATACCGGCTAGCAGACGCGCTAAGGTGGTTTTACCAGAGCCCGAGGCGCCTACAACGCCAATTTTAGCCCCAGGAAAAATTTGCATATTAATATCATGTAAGGCCATACTTTGCACTTGAGCGCCAGGGTAGGCAAAGGCTACTTTTTCAAAAGCGATGCGTACTGGTAAAGATGATTGAGGCAGGGCGCTGAACTGTTCAGAGTAGTTTTTATTGTCTGTATCTGTTTGCGGATTTTCACTGGGAAGATGAATAAGAGTGTCTAGCTGCTTAATGGACAGTAAGGTTTTGTGAAAATTAGTTAAAATACTTACAAGACCATTAAGGGGCGCAGCACAACGACCAAATAAAATAACGCAGGCAATAAGGCCGCCTGTGGTCATAAGGCCTTCTGAAATGCGATATACACCTACTACCACCACAGAAACACTAAGGACCATATTAAACAGCACAATACCAAAAGAAGAAATACTTGACTGTGTACGCGCATGAACGGTGGCGTCAGAGGCTACGCCTACAGTTTGCTCCCATTGGCTTAATAATACCTTTTCCATGCGTGTAGCACGTATGGTTTCAAGGCTAGATATAATTTCAGTTAAAAAAGATTGCTTTATAGCATTGGTATGCATTTGCGAACGGGAGTTTTCGGCAAATGTTCTTTGAATGAGGAGTGAAAAACCCACTAAAATAGGAATGGCTATAAGGGGGATAAAACCAATGCTGCCCCCAAGGTAAAATATAAGAGCGATAAAAAATAGAGTAAAGGGAAGGTCAGTAAGGCTGATTAAGGTACCTGAACCTAAAAAGTCGCGTACATATTCTAGCTCACGTATACGAGAAATAATGGCTCCCACCGAGCGTGTTTCGCTATGAGCATAAAGAGCATCCAAACGCACGTCCATAAGTCTTTTAAGGAAAAGCGTTTGTAATTTAACATCGGCATTTCGCCCCGCTACATCCACAAAGCGCATGCGTGCTATGCGTAAAGTAAAATCTAAAAAAGCTGCTATGGCTACCCCAATGGCAAGCACCCACAAGCTTTCAAACGCATTGTTGGGTACTATGCGGTCATAGACATTCATAACAAAGAGGGGCATAGACAGGCTTAGTAAGTTAACGACTACTGAAGCCACAAGTACATGACGATATAAGGGGGCATATCTGCCGATATACCCCCAAAACCATGAATAAGATGTGTGCATGTTTTAAATAAGCGGCTAACGCTTATCAGTTAAAGTTGAACCAGAAAGCACTTCTTGCGCATTTACAGTGGTTGGCTGAAAAGACCAGGGTGTGTGAGTATCGGCGCCGGTGCTCTTGGTGGTGTCAATTTGTAAATTTTGCCTATGAATATTAAGCTCTTCTAAAAGATCGCCAGTGAGGGCTAACATGCGGTAATGGCCAAGCACGGCATCGGTAGCACGAACAATTTTTTCTGTGGCGCTAAAGAAGTATTCTCCTTCTGCATCAAGCACAGAAAGTAAATCTCTTTGACCTAGTTTAAATTGGGTATTGTAATTGGCTTTTGCAGCTTTCGAGGCCTTTGCCGCTTGGGTGTAGTATTTGCTTTGTTCTAAAGAGCTTTGCGTAGCTGCATGGGTAGCGTAAATTTCTTCGTTAATGCCATCCATGGTTTGATGTAAGGCGTGGCGCAATTCACGTACACGTGACCTTTTAGATTTTACATTGGCAACATCGCGGCCGCCACTATAAATTTCCCACTGTAAGTTGAGCATGGCAGACCATGTGAATTGGTGAGAGTCTTCTTCGTAAGTTTGTGTGGTGTAGCTTGGGCCTGCGTCTACACTAACACGTGGAGCAAATTGAGAGCTTGCTACATCAACATCGGCAGAAGCATTGCGAATGGCAGCAAGATCAGCCTGAATGCGTTGGTTTTTATTAACGCTCACATCACGCGCTTCGTTAACATCGTTAATAATGCGTTTAGGCAAAGTTACAGGGGCTAAGTTTTTAGGTGTAGGTTGCCCAGTAATACGGGTATATGTAGCAAGAGCATTATTATAGCCTTGGGTATGCACACTTAAAGATGCCTTGGCGCGAGCCAAACGCCCTTGCACCAATTTTACATCACCGTCGCTAGAAAGACCTTGATTTACACGTGTATTTAACAAGCTTAAAATATGTTGATTTTCACGAACGTTGATTTGTGCAAGGTTTACTAATTCTTTGCGGCGAATAACGTCAGCATGAGCGCTAATGGCAGAGTAAGCTAAAGAGTTAGCGCTATCCATAAGTTGCCAAGCGCGAAGATTTACTTCTGCTTCGCCCATGCGCACATTAGCGGCAGTTTGTCCGCCTTGCCATAGGGTTTGGCTAATATTCATGCCAGTGGTAAAGGCGCCCACAACGGTTTCACTTTCACTTGCAGCGCGGGTACTTACATTGTCGCTTTGTTGCACTCCGGCGCCTGCCCAAATTCCGATAGTGGGGTAGTAGCCAGCTTCTGCCATGCGTACATTGTGAACAGATTGTTGGCGTGCTTCTTGAGCAGCTTTAATGTTTGGGCTGTAGGCAAAGGCAAAATTTAACGTGTCTTGTACTGTGGTAGCCTTAGCAGCATAGCTTTGAGGCGTGGTAGCCTTTGCGGCTATAAAGCTTAAGCATACGAAACACAGTAAAATACGTGCAAAAAATTTTTTATTCATGGGTTCACCGTTAGATAAAAAAATTAGCGAAAGTGCTTACGTATCTTTTATGTAAAAAAAAATATTTTGTCAAGTATATCCCAAATATACTTATAACATTTTGAAGTGCTTATAAAGTAATTTTGTTTTTTTTTTGATGTGTAGAAAAAGTCTATAAAAATAGTATATTATATTTATTATATGTTGTTCTAATGTGCGCGAATGAAAAAGGATAATAATGATGTGTTAGAGTAAGGGGGGGCATTTTCTCTATGTTATTTATTTACGCGCAAATGGAAAAAGCAAAGCCATCCCCCTTGACCTTAGGTCATGGCCCGCGTATAGTTTATGTAACGCTTGAATGACTTTTGGAGGTCGTATGTTTGGGTTTGGAACTCAAGAGATTTTAATTATACTTGTGATAGCCTTGGTGGTATTTGGCGCACCTAAATTACCCGAGATAGGCAATGGACTTGGTAAGGCCATTAGAAACTTCAAGCGTGCTTCCACAGAGCCTGATGAAGTGGATATTACCCCAAAAGATAAAAAATCCGACGATAAACCTCAAGCATAACTTTGCTTTAGCCACAGGAGAATGTCATGTTAGTGGAACAAATTTCTATTTTTTTGGAAAATAAAGCTGGACGTTTGGCCGAGGTTACCCGTGCTTTGAGTGAATCTGATATTAGTATTCGTGCCTTATCATTGGCCGATACTTCTGATTTTGGTATTTTACGAATCATTGTACAAGACCATGAAAAAGCAAAAAATATTCTGAAAGAAAAAGGTTTCACCACAGGACGTACCACGGTGGTGGCTGTAGAAGTAGAAGATAAGCCTGGCGGTTTGCATAATATTTTAGAAATTTTAGCTGAAAATGCCATTAACGTGGAATATATGTATAACTTTGTTCAAAAAGATACAGATAACGCCACTATGATTTTTCGCTTTGATAAGGCTGAAAAGGCTGTTGAAGCTTTAACTGCAAATAATATTGCTATTATTTCTGCCGAAAGATTATGCCAAGAGTAGGCATGTTTTAAAAGATACATGTAAACCTGCTAAGTTTTTCTTGGCAGGTTTTTTTTATGGTGCATACAATGAAAAATTCTTCACTTACAGCATTTAGAGTACGTAATTGCTATACCATGCAAGAACCTTGTGCTCGAGGGGCGGCCCTACAAGCGCCACTTAAACCTTTGCACAATGCCTTATTACTTGCACAAAATGGACGTATTTGTTGGCTAGGTGCCTATACCCCCAAGGCTTTACCGGCGGGTCTTGATGCTAAAGATGTGCAAGATCTTGGTGAGCAAGATATGTTGCCTGCACTTATTAATGCGCATACCCATGTTCAATTGGCGCATCTTGAGGGTAAAACCCTTTGGGGGCAGGGGTTTGTGCCTTGGCTCAAGAGTCTTATTGCTTTATTGTCATTGCCTTATGATGCCAAAGCTATTTCACAAAGTATTCGTGCCTTGCATGAGGCAGGTACGGGCTATTTTGCTGATTATGGCCATGGCGGCATGGATATAGTGACTGCTGCGGCGCAAAAATACGCCATGTCAGGGCTTTTTTTAGGTGAGTGGTTAGGTTTTGAAGATGCTTGGCTTGAGGGGAAGTATTTTGAATTGTCAATTCAAGAGCAATTGCATGCAAGTGAGGCTGCCTTTCTTCCCCCTAGAATGCGTACATTGTATGATGCTATCCCTCAAGAAAGTAAAGACTATTGCATACCTTGTGCTCATGCTTTGTACTCCACAGCATCGCAATTGGTACAAAAAATCCACGCATGGTGCTCTAATCAAAAAAAATCGCATAAACGGCCTTTTGTGCTGCATTTAGCAGAGTTTAGCGAAGAAGTAGAGGCTTTAACACAAGGAACTGGGGCTTTGGTAGACCTTTTTCGCGAGAGTGTTTTGCCAAAATCTTGGAAAGCACCCGGGATGCATCCTGTAGATTTTGCCATGGATCTTGGAGTAATTACAGAAAATACTTTAGCCGTTCATGGGGTGCATTGCGAGCCAAAACATGTGCAAGCCATGGCTCAAAGGGGCGCTTCTGTTTGCTTATGTCCGCGTTCCAATGCACACTTAGCCGTAGGGCAGGCGCCGGTACACTCTTACCTATCTTCGCAGGTGAATTTGTGTTTGGGTACCGATGGACTTTCGTCAAATACCTCATTGGATGTATGGCAAGAGGCTCTCTATTTACAAAAACATTTCTCTGTGCAGGGCAGGGCTTTACTGCGCATGCTTACAGTAAATGGCGCTTTTGCCTTAGGGGTACATAATACACAAAGTGATAATTTTTTTGGTTCGTTACAGGTAGGCGGAGCAGCAAGATGGACATTTATTCCACCAGAAATACAAATTTAAAAATTGTGGGATTTACTCTTGCCTAGTCTTGCAATGATGTGTACTATCTATCAATGTGAGTTGAATGATTTTTGTAATTTGCAAAACTATGAATGAATACGAAACCTGCTAAGGTTGTAAAATATTCTTGATTTGGAGGATATAATGGCACCTGAAATTTTGAATTGGCAAGATGGTGTAGCGCGTGTTGTTAATAATCGTGGGTTATATGCAAAACTTTTAGGACGCTTTGCTGATAGCCTTGCTGATGCCCCTGAAAAAATAGCTGCGGCTGTGGCAGCGGGTAACTTAGAAGATGCACAAATGCAAGCGCATACCGTTAAAGGCACTGCCGCAAATCTTGGCGCTGAAGTGTTAGCAGAAGCTGGCAAGGTTTTAGAAACTGCCATTAAAGAAGGCAATGGCATTGAGCCTGCCATCGAAGAATTGCGTAAAGTTCTTGTAGATACTTTAGAAGTCATGCGTGCTTTTGAAGCTTAATTCTTTACGCTAAAACGTTAAGAATTTATGCAAAACCCCATGTGTAGGCATGGGGTTTTGTTTTATGTAAAAAAAACAAAAAAATGTAAAAGAATAGTATTTTTTTTGTTGACATTAGAGGGCATGTCTTATAGAACATTCTTCGCGGGCAGTTAGCTCAGCTGGTAGAGCGCCGCCCTTA
>CAYJND010000005.1:0-35984 GCA_964371565.1 uncultured Desulfovibrionaceae bacterium | reverse complement strand
TTCTTTTCATTATCAAACTCCTTCGAGAAATAGAATGAGTCCTCTACACCAATAGCAGGACGCCGTCAAGCTTTCTCTTGTGTTGAAGTATTTTTTACGCAAACAACTTAGCCCCATGGCCAAGCTGTTTGCGTATACATTTATTTAACCTTCAATGGCCTTGGCAAAACCTTGAGCAGAAGCGCGAATAACTTCTTCGCCAACGCAAAAAGTTAAGCGGAAATGCCCAGGGCATCCGAAGCCTGTACCGGGCACAGCCAAGACTTTTTGTTCAAAAAGACGCTGACAAAAAGCCACATCGTCGCCGCCGGGAGCTTTGGGGAAGAAATAAAAAGCCCCTTGTGGCAGCTGATATTCATAGCCAGCAGCGCTAAGCACCTCAGCCATGGCGTTACGGCGTGCTTTGTAAATGCCCACATCCACTTGCGAACCCAGCGCAGCAGCCATAATATGCTGCCCCACCACAGGAGGGTTCACATAACCCAAGATACGATTAGTCAAGGTAAGGGCGCCCATAAGCTCTGCTCCTTGCTCTAAATTAGGCGAAATAATCACATAACCAAGACGCTCGCCTGGCAAGGAAAGATTTTTGGAAAAAGAGCTCACTACTACAGCATAATCATACATGGGCAAAAGAGAGGGGACATCTACATCGTCAAAGGCAAGAAAGCGATACGGCTCATCAGCCAAAAGCCAAATGGGCTTACCGTATTTTTCACTGGCTTTTTTCAGCACATCCACGACGCCTTGCAATTGCGCTTTACTATACACAACGCCGGTGGGATTATTGGGAGAATTCACAATAAGAACGCGAGTTTTTTCGTTAATTTTTGCCTCAAGCGCAGCTAAATCTGGGGCAAAAGTATCTTTTTGTGTGGGCACTGGGGCAAAGCTTGCGCTGTGGTTAGCGGCATAAAAACCGTATTCCACAAAAAAAGGCGCAAAAGAGAGCACTTCTTCGCCCTCATTAAGCACAGCGCGGAAAAAAGCATTCAAGCCACCAGCGGCGCCGCAAGAAAGTAGCACATGCTCAGCTTTAATATCTATGCCTTGTTCTTTGCTTACTTCTTTAGCCAACATTTCGCGCGCCCAGGCATAACCGCCGTTGGGCATATAGCCAAAAGAAAAGGGTTCAGAGGCTTTATCTGCCAAGGCACGTAAACCTTCAGCCACGGCAGGAGGTGGGGGTAAATCGGGATTACCTAAGCTAAAATCATACACATTATCGGCACCAAACTCAGCCTTAAGCTGGGCACCAGCTTCAAACATACGTCTAATCCAAGACGCATTTTTCATATACCCTGCCACGCGTTCTGAAACAATGGACATAAAAACTCCTTTCATTAGGTCAATATTGGCGTATTGCCATTTTTACAACTCTAGCATATGCTCAAACATATTTGTTTGAGGAGAGTATCATGCGTTTTTTACCTCTCGCCTTGTTAGGCGCCGCTTTTTTAGTTGCCTGCGGTGGAGACCCTACCCCACCTTCACCACAAAAAATTGAAAAAAATATGGAAATTTCTGTTAACTTGCACGATTTGCATCGTTGCTCGCGCATTTCTCCAGAAATTGAAATTCCCTCTCCCCCGCAAGGCGTCAAATCTTTTGAAATAAGCCTTAAAGATATGGAAGATACACAGCGCAACCACGGCGGCGGTGTGTGGGAGCCAAACTCTATTCAAGACGACGTCATTATTGTAGAGGGCGCCTTAACCAAGTATTATACAGGCCCTTGCCCCCCTGCCGACCAAAGCCGTGCTTATCAATATGTCGTAAAGGCCCTTGACGTCAATAAGCACTTGCTAGGTGTGGGCACATATACCTTTATGCAAGACTAAGGTTTTTTCATGAAAAATTGCGCTTGGGGTGAATCTTTGGTAGACACCCTTTGTCTTCTTTTTGCCAGAGTGGGTGTGGCTGGCCTTGCGCCGCTCGCCCCTGGCACTTGGGGCTCCCTAGTGGCCGCTCTTTTTGCCCCCATATGGTTTTTACCTCTACCCTTTATGGGAAGGATATTACTCTTAATTTTTCTTTTTTTCTTAGGCGCCATGGCAAGCACACGCATTGAACAAAGCCTTGCCTGCAAAGACCCCTCACAAATTGTTATTGACGAATTTGTGGGCGTGTGGCTAGTGCTTTTGCCTTTTGCCAACGTAAGCCCCACGGAACTTTTTTTAGCATTTGCTCTCTTTCGTCTTTTTGATATTTTAAAGCCCTGGCCTGTATGCGCCGCAGAACATTGCATGCGCGGCGGTTTTGGCGTTATGCTAGACGATGTGGTGGCTGCCCTTATGGCTATGATTTGCCTTGGTGCTTGGCGCTTTTTCATGCCCTAAATATACGTATTTTAAAAGCATCTAATTACTACGTAAAAAATGTGTTCTCACGCATTTAAAAAAAAAGCCCGCTCAAAAGTTTTACACATTTAGGCGGTTTTTTTTTGTGCCAAAAAAAATGCTCATTAATACAAAAAAAGTGTTCCTTACGCTCTAGCATAAGGAACACTTTTTGGCACATACCACTTAACTATTTCGAAACAATCAAGGGGCAATGCAAAAAATTATTTCATACGATACGTAATACGACCGCGTGTAAGGTCATAGGGAGAAAGCTCTACCTTTACCTTATCACCGGGCAAAATACGAATATAGAACTTACGCATCTTACCGGAAATATGCGCAAGAACTTCATGCCCATTTTCCAACTCTACTTTGAACATAGCATTAGGCAAGGCTTCTTGCACAACGCCGTCAACTTCAATGGCACCTTCTTTGGCCATACTACCTCCGCGTGCTGTTTATTGCTGCACACAACTACCTACACAAGAAAAGCCCAAGTTGTCAAGATAATTACCTCAGGCATTTTCATCTTAGCCATGCCGCCGATTTTTCTTTTTCGGCGCCGCCGCTTTTACCTTTTTTTTATAACCAAAGAGCAACCACAAGCCAATAAGAATAAGAGGTAAAGATAACACCTGCCCCATGGTCAGCCAGCCAAAAGCCAAATACCCTAGGTGCGCATCGGGCATGCGTACAAATTCTACCCCAAAGCGTGCCGTACCATAGCCCAAGGCAAACAGCCCCGCCACAGCGCCAGTATGGCGTTTTTTTGCTGAAAACACCCATACAAGCACAAAAAGCACCAGCCCCTCAAAAAAGGCTTCGTACAATTGTGAAGGATGACGCGGCAAAGGCCCTGCATAAGGGAAAACCACACCCAAGGCGCTGTCCGTCACTTTGCCCCACAGCTCACCATTGATAAAATTTCCTATGCGCCCAAAAAAGAGCCCCGGTGCCACCAAGGGCGCCACAAAATCCATCACTTCTAAAAAAGTGCGACCATTTTTACGCCCATAAATATAAAGAGCTAATAGTACACCCAATAGACCGCCATGAAAGGACATACCCCCATGCCAAATGCGCATAATTTCTGTGGGATCTTGTAAAAAGCGCGGAAAATCGTAAAAGAGCACAAAGCCCAAACGACCGCCCACTATAACTCCAAACATGCCATAGGTAAGCGCATCATCAAATTGCGCCCCCGTCCACGTGCTACCAGCTTGTCGCGTGCGATAGCGACCAAGTAGCCACGCCGTAGCAAAGGCCAACATATACATAATGCCATACCAGCGCAGTTGCAAAGAGCCTATACTAAAAGCTACAGGGTCGATATAAGGTAATTGCATTAAGCTTACACCGTGTTTTTTGAAGGCTTTTGCGAATAATCAGCAGCGCAATACACACCGCTTTTACCGCCGCTTTTATACACAAGGTGCATGGCATCAATAACCACATCTTTTTGCACAGCCTTGCACATATCATAAATGGTAGCCGCCGCCACCTGTGCACCGACAAGTGCTTCCATCTCCACTCCTGTAGGACCAGAGGTACGCGCCTCGCATTCTAATTCAAGACCGCATGCTTCATTACCTTGATGCAGCACAAAGCGCACATCTACATACGATAAAGACAAAGGGTGGCACAAGGGAATAAGCTCTGCGGTGCGCTTTGCCGCCATAATACCCGCCACCTTAGCCGTAGTAAGCACATCACCCTTGGGCAAGGCTTTTTGCTTTAATAAGTCTAAAGTCTGCGCCGCCACATGCACAAAGCCACGCACAATGGCCACGCGTTGCGTATTTTCTTTGTGGCGCACATCCACCATGGTAATGGAGCCATCAGCACTCATATGTGAAAATTCTTTTGCCATATTTCTTCCTCTTTTTTAATATATATTAATAAGGGATACCCACAAGTTTTTCCCACCATGTAGCAGCCCTTGGTGCTACAGGCTTTTGCCAGCCCGAGTCAAGCCCTGCCCCAGGCAGTAGTAAACGTACTTCTTCCCAAGATTGCTGAGCGCTACCCTGAATTTCCAGTAAAAAAGTTGGCTGACCACCATTATGCATAGCCGAAAGCTCATGAACAGATTTTACCAAACTCGAAAAGCGCAAATCATACACTCCCCATTGATTTTGGCCTGTTTCTACCATGTTTTTTTTCTCCATAATAGGCATAACCAAAAAATCTAAAAATGCACGCCCACGTCGACTTTGCTCTGCTATAGATTGCGCCATAAAAGGCTCTAAAGCAGGATATGCCAATAAAGGCGAACGCCATGAGCCAAAAGCTGTGAACGCGCGCTGATATACCGTGCCAGTACTGGCAGGAAACTCATAGCCCACACGGCTTTTACCTTGCGCCCATGTATAAGCTGTGGCAAGACGTTGCTCGTAAGGTTTTTCACTTTGATACACCACCCGCCAATTAAAAGGGGCAAAGGCATCGGGAAATACCATAATATTCGTTACTTTGCCTTGCGATTGCTCTATAAGCTCTTGCTGAAATTCTGTGTGCAAACGCTCTTCGTGGTAGTAACGCAAAGCTACGCAAGAGGCAGGATACACGCACATCCATATAAGTGCCACAATAGCATAAGGGCGGTGCGAAGCGCCATACCATACAGCGAGCAAAAGTGGCAAGGTAAGCAATATATCTACAATAAAAACCCCATTAAGGCGCACCCTATATTCAGAAAAAGGCAAAAATATCATAGTGCCATAGGTGGTGACCACATCTAGCCACATATGCAGCAGCAAACATGCACAAGCAAAAATAAAATGCTTGGAGCATGTCCATGGCACTGCCATAGAAGCGGCAGGAGCCATATCTAATCTATCTAGCTCCCCAACTGAAGAGGGTGCTTGAACAGCAGACGTTTTTTTATACCATAAGGGAAATGCCAGCAAGGTAAAGAGCAAGGCTAAAAAGGGCACAGCAAATAAAGAATGCGTAATCCCCCTATGTACCAATATATAATCTATGGGCAAGGTAGCAAAAATAACATCTATGTCGGGCGAGGCTGCCATAAGCGCCCCAAGTACTACAAAAAGACGCGTTGGGGGGCGCTTATGTTTAGGTATGGCATAAGCCAGCAAAGCCCCTGTGGTGGCATGGGTAATAGGATCCATATTATTCCCTAAAAGGGCTTACTTGCCGCGGTTGTAGATTTGTATAATCATTGGGTGCATCTTTTGCATAACTTTGTCGTAAAAACGTATCCAAATTTTGCTGCCTAGCCTGCATAAAAGCTGGGGTATTTAAAATATATAAAGCTTTATCAAGAGAGCGCGCCCCCTGCCCTGCCATGGGATACCGTGCCTGCCCAGGATCATAAGCCGCAGAAACAGCAGTAGACTCGGTGCTATCCATAGCATCCCCCACCGTTTTTGGCCCACACGCCCCTAAAAAAAAAGTAGCAACCAGAGCGGCCAAAACTAGAGAGCATTTTTTCGTCTGGTAAAAGACATATCTTTGCATAATACTTGCCTCTTTTCCTTTCTACTACGCGCTTTTTTGCACCATACACCAAGCGAGCTTCACAAGCAATGCAGCTTTTTTTGACAAATTTATATTTTTTACTTGACGAGCGCGTGAACTTTGCTTAGAAACATCTTCGTTGAGTGCTCTTGTAGCTCAGTCGGTAGAGTGCATCCTTGGTAAGGATGAGGTCACCGGTTCAATCCCGGTCAAGAGCTCCACTCAAAAAAGCCTGTAGGTGAAAACTTACAGGCTTTTTTGTATCCATTTGACGCCGCCCCCCACATACGCTATTGCAAAGCCATGTCGTCGCAACACCTATCTTTTCTCCCGCAAGAGGCGCAAGCGCTCTTTCCCATAGGCATAGATGAAGCCGGACGAGGTTGTCTGGCAGGCCCCGTGGTAGCTGCCGCCGTATTGTTGCCAGAAAGTTGCATTATAGAGGGGCTGGGCGACTCAAAAAAACTCAGTGCCGTACGCCGCGAAAAACTAGCTAAAGAAATTCTACTTCACGCCCATGTGGGCATAGGCCTTGTTTGGCAAAAAGATATTGACCGCATAAATATCTTACAAGCCACCTTTCATGCCATGAGCCGTGCTGTACGCTCTTTGCTAGGGCGCCACCCCCATATATATAAGCCGCATCTACATATTGACGGCAATAAAATCCTGCCACCTGCGGTATTACAGCAATACAAATTACAAATCACCCAGCAATGCCTTATTGGCGGCGATGGCCTTATGCCATGCATAGGCGCAGCGTCCATTATAGCAAAAACCCATCGTGATGGCATTATGCAGCTTTTACACAAACGCTATGTGCAGTATAATTTTGCCGGGCACAAAGGCTACGGCACCAAAGAGCATGTTAAAGCCATAGAAAATCATGGCCCTTGCCCCTTACATCGCATGACCTTTGCCCCCTTATCTACTTTGTGCCCTACAGATGTAAAACCCTGCAAAAACCCTACAGCCGTGCAAGGCTCTCTTGTATGAGCTGGTGGCACCAACTTTTCTCTGGGCACAAAGATGCACAAAGTCTTAGCAAGCAAGAGATTGGGCGCCACGGCGAAGAAGTAGCCGCACAATTTTTACGCCGCCAAGGCATACGAATTTTATACCGTAATTGGCGAGCAGGCTCTTGGGAATTAGATATGGTGGGTGAAGATACCCAGGGCATTATTTTTGTAGAAGTAAAAACACGTAAAACACAAGGTATGACCACTCCCGTTGAGGCCATACAATATAAAAAAAAGCTCTCACTTATCAAAGCCGCCAAGGCTTGGCTGGCAGCCCACGAGCACCACGGCGCCTATGAAAAGCCCTGCCGCTTTGCTGTGGTGGCTGTGTTTTATGATACGCAAACAACACAAGATTCCTATAAGGTAGAATTTTATGACCACGCCTTCGACCTCTCTTGAATTTACGCTAAGTGATATGCCCCAAGTGCAATTATGGGTGGTGGCTACACCTTTAGGCAATACCGCAGATTTATCGCCCAGAGCCAAAGAAATTTTGCAAAATGTAGATATAGTTCTGGCAGAAGACACAAGACGCGCCGGCTTGCTATTTCAGCGTTGCCTTATAAAAGCAAAACAATTTATGAGCTTGCACGATCACAATGAAGAAGATCGCTGCAAAGAATTATTACACCTTTTTGCAACAGGCAAAACATGCGCCCTCATCTCAGATGCCGGAACACCCCTCATGGCAGACCCAGGCTTTCGTCTGGTGCGACTGTGCAGACAAGAAGGCATTAAGGTTTCCATGGCGCCCGGCCCATCTGCTCCCATAGCAGCTCTTATGGGGGCAGGCATTGCGCCTCAGCCTTTTACTTTTTTAGGTTTTTTACCGCGCGATGCGGCAGATAAAGAAAAAAGCTTGGCGCCCTTTATAGCTGTGCCCAGTACCTTGGTTTTTTTTGAGCGTAAAGACCGCTTGCACACCACTTTGGCGCTGGCATTATCACTCTTGGGGCCGCGCGAACTTTGCATTGCCAGAGAGCTCACCAAAACCCACGAAGAATTTATTCTTACTCGCCTAGAAAAATACGAAGAAATACCTCAAGACCTAAAAGGTGAAATCACAGTCATTGTGGGCCCTCCCGAAGAGTGCGCCCGCACCAGCGAAGCCGATGTTATGGCATTGGTGGCAGAGGAAATGGCTAAAGGCGGTAAAATGCGCGAAGTAAGCCGCAGAGTGCAACACCGCGTGCGTGGCTGGACCAGCAAAGAAATTTATCTTTTACCGCAAGGGCGCTAGCTTAGGTGCACTGATTTTGGCGCACTGGTTTTGACGCACAAAAGCACCAACCAATTCACCACCGCAGTGGAATGTTTCTTTCCTAAAAAATAAAAGCCCTTTGCATAGTACAAAGGGCTTTTATTTTAATTTTATAGCTAGTTATTACTTAATGGTAATAAGCTCATATTCACTGCTACCAAGGCCAATTTTCTCAGAATGGCTTAGCTGTGAGCGCCAGTTGGTGGTGGGGTGAATGGCCTTAAAGTGGTCGCCAATATGCCCATGGCTATGCCCGCAACCGGCATCGCAAGCTGCAGCAGTGCCAATGGCAGGGGCGGCATTTACCGCATCGATACAAGCCTTATCTAAGGCTACAGGGTCAAAGGAGGCAAACATGCCAATATCAGGCACCACAGCGGCGTCATTTTCGCTATGACAGTCGCAATAAGGGGAAACTTGGTTCACAATGCTAATGTGAAAATGTGGTCTATCTTTAAGCACTGCCAAAGTATACTCTGCCATACGTCCGTTTAAGGTGTCGCTATTGGCATCAAAGGGGGCGCAAATGGCATCAAAGTTACATGCGCCAATACAGCGACCGCAACCTAAACAGTTATCGGCGTTAATGACGGCTATTTTGTCTTCATTGTAAGAAATGCCTTCATGGGCGCAGAATTTTATACAGACACCGCATTTACGACATTTTTCCACATTAATAGAAGGGGTACCGTCGCTGTGCATATGCATCTTACCGGCGCGGCTACCACAGCCCATGCCAATATTTTTAATGGCGCCGCCAAAACCTGTCATTTCATGTCCCTTAAAGTGGCTCAAAGAAATAAAGACGTCGGCATCCATCACAGCGCGGCCAATATAGGCTTCTTTGCAATAGCTGGTACCCTCTAAGGGGATAGTCACATCATCGGTGCCCTTTAAACCATCGGCAATGATAACATGACAGCCAGTGGAAAAAGGCGAATAGCCATTTTCATAGGCGGCAGAAATATGCTCTAAGGCATCCTTACGGCGCCCCACATACAAAGTATTACAGTCTGTTAAAAAAGGCTTGGCATTTTCGCCCATAAGCACGTCTACCACAGTTTTGGCAAAGTTAGGACGCAAGAAAGATAAGTTACCAGGCTCACCAAAGTGAATTTTAATGGCTACAAACTTACCATCCAAAGGCAAAGAAGTAATACCAGCTTTACGAATAAGCTTTTCTAACTTCATTTGTAGGCTGGTGCCCACTTTACATCGCATATCGGTAAAATAAACTTTAGATTTTTCCATGATTTTCCCCTGAATATTCTGTTAAAAAATGATTATAATTCATGGCGCCACTGCCTTGCAGCAACATCCGCCTATGGTTTACCCTGTTTTTTTGCCACAGCACTCCATACTAGGTAACAAATATTTACATGGCATAGACCAGTGCTTGCAAAAAGTCATCTAAAAATTGCATAAGACCTCTCTTCAGGTATCTGCTTTACATGTATAAAGCAAGCGCTCACCCTCAAAAAACACTAAAAATATATAAGCACAGAATAATATAGCATATATATGTGCACAATTCCCTGCTTTGCTTGCTCTTGCCAAAAAAAGCAATCTAGGGCATGGTGCAGAAAATAAAATTATATTTTACAAAGTTAGTTATATAAAAAATGTCAAATACAGCACATATTTCCTTTTCCGCAGAAGGGGCAAACCTTATCATTTACTTTTCCGGCACCTGGAATATCACCCAGTCTTTGCCCGAGGTAAAGCCTTTGCTTTTGCATATGCAAGAACCGCATATACAAAAATTACTTTTTCGCGTTAAAGATTTAGATATTTGGGATAGTTCTTTACTTGCCATGACAGTGCGCCTTTTAAACGCTGCCAAGGCAAACAATAAAATTTGCGATACATCCAATCTGCCCCAAGGTTTGCAAGGGCTTATAGATATGGCCTTTAGGGGGGAGCAACATGAAGAAGCCACCCCGCATCAAGTGCCCCGCACTTTGCAGCAGCGCTGGAAACAATTTGCGCAGCGCACGCATCAAAATATTGACGGGTTTTTAGAATTTTTTGGTGAAATAGCCCTGGGGCTTGGGCGTGTTCTACGCGGAAAGGCCGATATGCGCGCCAAGGATGTATGGGCTGCCATTGAAGAATGCGGCGCAAAATCCTTACCCATTGTCTCCATTACCTCCTTACTTTTTGGGCTCATTTTAGCCTTTGTGGGCGCCATTCAGCTTACGCAATTTGGGGCGCAACGCTTTGTGGCACCGCTGGTAGGCATTGGCATGTTGCGCGTTATGGGTGCGGTCATGGTGGGTATTGTCATGAGCGGACGTATAGGCGCCGCTTACGCCGCCCTTATTGGCACCATGCAAGTAAATGAAGAAGTGGACGCTCTGCACACCTTTGGCTTTTCTCCCGTAGATTTTTTGGTATTACCACGCATTTTTGCCATGATTTGCATGGCGCCTTTGCTCACCCTATATGCAGATTTTATGGGCATGCTGGGCGGTTTTATGGTGGGTGTACTTATGCTTAATTTAAGCCCCCAAGAATATGTGGCGGCAACTTTGGCCTATGTACCCATTAAGCACCTTTTCATTGGTCTTGCTTATGGTACTGTCTTTGGTGCCATCATTGCCGTGGCAGGATGCTATCAAGGCATTCAATGCGGGCGCTCAGCCGAAGCTGTAGGGCAGGCCACCACCGCTGCTGTGGTAAATTCCATTGTGGGCATTATTGTGGCTACGGCTATTATTACAATTATTTGCAATAGGCTCGCCATATGAAAACAGAAGCCAAAAGCATTTTATGCGCCGAAGATTTACGTGTAGGCTATGGGCAACGTATTCTGATGGATAAAGTGAACTTTCAGGTACATGAAGGGGAAATCTTTATCATCATGGGCGGCAGTGGTTGCGGCAAGAGCACACTTTTGCGCGTACTCATGGGCTTAAAAGAGCCCATGAGCGGCTCTGTGTCTTATGATGAATTGCCCTTTTGGCCTGGTGAAGACGAAGAACTGCGCAAAAAAATTATGCGCTGCGCTGGCGTACTCTACCAAGGCGGGGCCTTATGGAGCTCTATGACACTGGCAGAAAACGTAGCCTTGCCCCTTGAGCAATATACAGAGCTTAACGCCGCAGAAATTCGTGAGCAAGCTGAGCTTAAATTAGCCTTGGCAGGACTTGCTGGCTTTGGGGATTATTACCCTTCAGAAATCAGCGGCGGCATGCGCAAACGCGCCGGCCTTGCCCGCGCTTTGGCCTTAGATCCGGATATAATTTTTTTGGATGAACCATCGGCAGGCCTTGATCCTGTCAGTGCGCGCAGACTTGACGACCTTATTTTAGAACTGCGTGCCACTTTAAAGAAAACCTTTGTGGTAGTCACCCATGAGCTGGCATCGCTTTTTGCCATTGCCGATACTGCGCTTTATTTAGACGCCGGCACCAAGAGTGTAGCAGCCCTTGGCGCCCCCAAAGAACTTTTACATAATCCAAGCACGCCGCAAGTGGTGCTTAATTTTCTTACCCGCGGCGAAGCTGAAAATAAAGATTTTGCGTAAGGATATATCATGAGTAGTAAAACAAGCAAAGCCACCGTAGGCGCTTTTGTACTTGGTAGCATAGCCTTTCTTATTGTATGCATAATGACCCTTGGTGGCAGAAATTTTTTTAGCAGTGACATTGACTATGTGCTGTATTTTGAAGGCTCGGTAAATGGCCTTTCTCTGGGGGCACCTGTGGTCTTTCGCGGTGTGCCTTTAGGTAAGGTAACGCAAATTCTGCTCGTAGCTAATCCGCGTGATGAAGAAATTACCATTCCTGTGCACGTAACCCTTAATGCCAATAGCATTGCTTTTGACAATGTGAGTGGTAAAGTGTCTGAATCTGCGCGTAGTGTGCTTATGCAGCGTATGATTCAGCGCGGCTTGCGCGCTCGCTTGCATATGCGTAGCTTAGTAACAGGTCAATACGATGTAGAATTAGACTTTTTCCCCAACACACCGGCGCGCTATCATTCCTCTGACCATGCACGCGAAATACCTACCATACCTTCGACCTTTGATGAGTTTGAACGCACGTTAAATAGCTTGCCCCTAGAAGATATGTCGCGCTCACTCAGCGCCGCCCTAGATGGTTTTGCAGCTTTAAGCACCTCAGAAGATTTACATAAAGCCATTGCAGGCTTGCGTATTACCATGGAAAATATGGCAGAGCTTACCTCTGGTGCTTCTTCACTGCGCGATGACTTACAGCGCACCATCAATGCTTTAGGCGATACCAGCGTGACCCTTGACCAGCAATTACCTGAGGCCATGGCTGCTGCGCAGCTTGCGTTAAGCTCCTTTGCGGCGGTGGCAAAAGAGCTTGAACAAACGGTGGCTTCTGCCAATAAAATTGTGTCTCCCAACTCTAAAACCTTACAAGAAGTGCATAGAGCTTTGGATGAATTTTCACGTACGGCAAGATCTTTTCGCGAATTGGCTAAACTTTTAGAACAAAAACCCGAATCATTACTTATGGGGAAAGGAAATAAATAATGCGTACTGTAACTTTACAATGGTATTTTAAGAAAATGGGTTCTCTTTTAGGTCTTATGCTGTGTCTAAGCTTACTCACAGCCTGTGGTGGCAGCCCTCCCACCTCTTTTTATATGCTTGAGAGTAAAAGCCATTCGCCTGTAGAAGAGCTTGCTAGCATCAATAAAAAGAAAATGCCCAAAATTATTTTACAAGAAGTGCAAGTGCCGGCCTATTTAGACAGAACCAATATTACCACCCGCCAAAGTAATGGGGTGACGGTAGAGATTTCTGACTTTAACTCTTGGAGTGAAGACTTAACCGACGGCATTCAGCGTGTACTTTCTGATGTGCTTATGCCCTCTTTGCTCAAAGAAAATGTACTATTACTTTCCATTGACGACGATGATGCAGACGCCCGTAAAGCATTTGTCTTTATTCAACGTTTTGATGGCGCTCTACAAGGGCAAGTAACCTTAGATGCGCGCTGGACGGTGCATAGCTATGACAATAGAGAGTTAGTGAGCGGCGCCTTTGTAGAAAGCCTGCCCGCAGGTCTTGATTATACCAGCATGGTGCAAGCGCAAAGCGCATTAATAGTAAAATTAGCACAAAGTATGACTGCCCCCATAGGCAAGGCATTGCACGGCAAAAAGTAGTCGTAGCCTTGACAGGGCAAAATGAGGGTATACTTTATCTTCACCACTATGTTTAAATTTTGGAGATATTATGACGGCCTTAGAAACAACTACACCTTCTGCGAATAGGCATAGAGTACTCATTGTGGACGATGCGCCAGAAAATATTCGTATTCTTGGCGAATTGTTACGCGATAAATATACCATTATGTTTGCCCGCAATGGCAAAGACGCCTTGCGCCTTGCTGATACCAGTCAACAACCTGATATTATATTACTTGATGTTATTATGCCTGGCATGGACGGCTATGAAGTGTGCGAACGCTTAAAAGCCAACCCCAGAACACACGATATTCCTGTGCTCTTTATCACTGCTCAAAGCAATGAAAAAGAAGAATCCCACGGTCTTTCCCTTGGCGGTGTGGACTATATATCTAAACCATTTAGAGCCTCCTTGGTACAATCGCGTGTGGACAATCAGCTCGAGCTCAAAAAACACCGCGACCAATTGGACGACTTGGTACAAGAGCGCACTAAAGAATTGCGCTTAACCCAAGAAGCTACCATTGAAAGCATGGCTAGTCTTGCTGAATGGCGTGACCCAGAAACGGGCTTACACATTAAGCGCACGCAGAAATTTGTGAAAGTACTGGCTGACTACATGGCACAGCAAGAAAAATATGCCCCAGCGCTTGATGAAAAAACACGAGAGTTACTCTATCTTTCTGCCCCCTTACATGATGTAGGTAAGGTATGTATTCCTGACGCCATCTTGCATAAGCCAGGGCGCCTTACGGAAGAAGAATTTAATATTATGAAAGAGCATACCACACGCGGCAAAGCGGTGCTTTCCTCTACAGATACCAAGCTTGGATCTAATTCTTTCTTAACCATTGCTCGTCTTGTGGCCTTTTGCCACCATGAGCGCTGGGACGGTAAGGGCTACCCCCAAGGCCTTGCCGGAGAGGACATTCCTCTTTGCGCCCGCCTTATGAGTGTGGCAGACGTTTACGATGCTTTAACCAGCCGCCGCGTCTATAAACCTGCCATGCCGCATGAAAAAGCCAAATCCATCATCATGGAAGGCTATGGTACGCAATTTGACCCCGACGTTTGCGATGCCTTTATTGCCCTTGAGCAAGAATTTATAGCCATCGCTGCCAAGTATGCTGACAGCGAAAGCGAAGTGGCAGAAAAAGATCCTGCCTTTACAACAACTTTTCAATAATAAAAAGCCCGCTTGCATAAAGTAAGCGGGCTTAAATTTAATACTACACCAAAAACACGCTTACTTTTTTAAGTGTGTTTTTTTCTTTTTATACACACAGTTACATATCGGGGGTAATAACCTTTACCCCGTCCATATACGGTACAAGCACATCAGGCAATACAATGGAACCATCAGCTTGTTGTCCATTTTCTAGCACTGCCACCAGAGCCCGACCCACTGCAAGGCCAGAGCCATTTAGTGTATGGGCAAATTGAGGTTTGCCGCCAGCTTTGGGACGGAAGCGAATATCTGCACGGCGCGCTTGGAAGTCACCACAGTTGGAACAAGAAGAAATTTCGCGATAAGCATTTTGCCCAGGTAGCCATACTTCAAGATCGTAGGTTTTTGTGGCACCAAAGCCCATATCCCCTGTGCACAGTACTATGGTGCGGTAAGCAAGACCCAGTTTTTCTAACAAGCTTTCGGCATGCTTGCGCATAAGGTCCAATTGATTGTACGAATCTTCCGGATGCGCAAAGCGTACCATTTCAACCTTTAAAAACTGATGCTGACGAATGAGCCCCTTAGTGTCCTTACCGTAGGAGCCTGCCTCTGAACGAAAGCAAGGGGTGCAAGCACAATAGCCACGGGGAAGCATCTCTTCTTCTAGCACTTCACCGGCATGAATATTGGTTAATGGCACTTCTGCTGTAGGGATAAGATAATATTTCCAGCCATCCAAGCGAAATAAATCTTCTTCAAATTTAGGTAATTGCCCTGTACCCCTCATGGTATCGGCATTAACCATAAGAGGCGGCGACACTTCTATATAGCCATTTTTTGCATGCTCATTTAAGAAAAATGTCGATAAAGCGCGCTCTAATCTTGCTGCCCAACCAAAGGATACCACAAAGCGCGAACCGGCCAATTTAGCGCCGCATTCAAAATCAAGGCCTTTAAGCTCTGTGCCAAGCTCCCAATGCTCTTTGGGCGTAAAATCAAAACTTGGCGGTGTTCCAAAGCGGTGCACCTCTGGGTTATCTGCTTCATCCTTACCCACCGGCACACTTTCATGAGGCATATTGGGCACGCCCAAAAGCCAGTCATCTACCTTGGCTTTGGCAGCTTCGGTATCCACATCTAAAGCCTTAATGCGCTGTGAAAGTTCGCCCATGGCGGCTATACTTTCAGAGGCATCTTCACCGGCTTTTTTACGCTTGCCTATTTCAGCAGAAGCCGCATTAAGCTGGCTTTTTAATTGCTCTACCTCTTGCAAGAGGCGACGGCGCTCACCGTCTAAAGCTAAAAACTCTGCCACATCTAAAGTGGAGTGGCGCGCTTTTAAAGCTGCGGCTAAAGCATCGGGATTTTTTTGAATGGCTTTTATGTCTAACATATATAATCTCCTTAAAGTCAATACTCTTTGTGCGGGTATATTATACAGAACAGGGGCATGCGTCTAGAGCTAGCAAAGCATTTAGCCCATATTCTCATATTGCCATTGCTATAAAAAAGCTATATAATCTAGAAATTATCTAGAAAATGCAAATAATCTAGTTTGTTTTTTATTCCCAATACATATCGGAGGTTTTATGAAATTACCCATGTTTGCAAAAGTATTTTGTCTTGCCCTACTCACATGCCTTTGTGTGGCATGCGGGCCTAACAATACCGTACCTTTAACCTATCCTACCAAGGATACTTCTGTTTTACCATCCCCCAGTGCTCCGCGCATTGCCGTGGTTATTTTTGACGACAAGCGCACCCAATCACACCTTGGTCAGCGCGATGAAGAATCTACTTTTGTTGGTACAACCTCTGTAACTGATTGGACCAGCCGCTCTTTTGCCGAAGCCCTACGTGACCGCGGCATGCAAGTTTCTCTGGCAAATACCTTACAAGAGGCACAAGCTAGCGGCATGGCGTATATTATTACCGGTGCTGTTACCGAAGCTATGCTTAATAAAACTTCCATTGCCGGCCTTAGCGCCACCATGCAGGCCAGCTTTTCTGTGCGCGATGCCAACGGTATTATCTTAACCGAAAACCTTGCCGCCAGCCAAAGCACCACCGGCCTTATTACCACAGGCGCTGCTTCTGAAATTATGCAAAGCACTGTGCAAGAGCTTATTCGCCCAGGCGTAGATAAAGTAGCCCAAGCGGTGGGCGTCTATTAGGCCTATGCCTATACAAAACATGTACAATAACTACCCGTATGTGCTGAAAGCTTTTTTGGCGCATGCGGGTATTTTTGCGCAATGCCTTTGCGTAGCCATATTTTTGGCTGGTTCTTTTTCTTATGCCATGGCAGCTAAAGCTTCACTTACTTTTTCTTACGCTCCTCATATAAACGGCGCCCATGTGGCTCTTATTGTGCAATCTCTTGCCTATAAAAAAGCCCTGCAAGAGGTCTCTGCAAAGCTACGCTCTCAAAGGGCACTCTCTTTTGCCTTGCCAGAAAAAATACCTCAAATGGCTTTGGTAGCAGAGCTTTATACTGTGCACTTTAGCCAGCAAGACATTTCGCAAAAAGATCGTGCAACTGTCTCTGTGCAGGTAGAGTTAACACCGCGCCATACTGGTGCTCAAAACACCTCTGCTAAGGCATTAAGTGCGCTTTTGGCGCAAAAAAACTTGCTTCAAATGCGCCTTGAATGGCTCACTGAGCTTATCAACTATAGCCAGCTTGGAAAAGAAGCCTTGCTTATGGCTTCGGGCATACAAATACAGGGCAGAACAGTACAGCATGGCTCTTTTGATACCGAAACTAACCAAGTGGCGAAAGCCGCACAGCATCTAGAAGCCTTATGGATTTTTCATGAAGCATTGCAACATTTTCAGCATATGTGGCAAGAGCCTAAACAGGTAGCAAAGCTTATGCAAAAGGCATTGCACAAAGCGCAAAATATGCCCCTACTCTGGACATGCCTTGGCGAGGTGCAATTACGCCTTGATCACCCGCAGGATGCTCTTAAAAGTCTTAATACAGCATTAAGTCTTGACCCCATGCGCGGCAGAGCTTTGTATATACGCGCTTTAGCGCATTTGCGTTTGCAACAGCCCTCTTTAGCCAAGGTAGATGCAAACACAGCCCTTGCTCTAGAACCCGAAAACGGCGAATGGTTACAAACAAGAGGGGCGGCCTTTATGCTCTTAGAAGACTACGAGCCCATGTGCCAAGATTTTGCTAAAGCTTGCGCCTTTGGACAATGTCAAGGCTTACAAAATGCCAGAAAGCGTAAACTCTGTTTAGGCACACCATAACAGGCTCATAAAGGAACAATCATGGCTCAAGAAATTCTTATCAAAGTGTACGGACATATCTGGCCTGTGGCAGAAGAAATTGTACCCGCTTTGCGCCCCTATTTTAGCGATTCAGAACATATGGATGCTGAAGAGATGCTAGAGTACGACAAAGACATGCTACGCCTTGCCTATGAGGGTATCTATTTAGATATGGAAGAAGTTTTACCCCTAGTACAACGTTTTTTGCAAGGCACATCGCAAGGCAAGATTGATTATATTGATTTAGAGGCTTGGACGCTCACCCGCCACAGCATTGAACAAGGGCTTATGACGGTAAGTACCGTTTCTTTAAATAGCGTTATGGATTATTCTGGCTTTTAAAAAATATCTTTTACTCACAACACTATAGCCCCATATGCCTAGCAAAAAAATGTGCTACCTTTTGTGCGTCAAAATATTTTTCTACCCTTTGCCTGCCCTTGGCGCCCATATGACTGATTAGTTGTGGCGCGGCTAAAAATCTTTCCATGGCTTCTGCCAAGGCGGCGGGGCTTTTGGGCGGCACCAAAAAACCATTTTCCCCTTGTTGCACCGCTTGTCTGCACCCTGCCACATCGCTTACCACTGCGGCGCGCCCCATGCTCATGCCCTCTAAAATAGCGCAAGGCATACCCTCTCGCCATGAAGGCAGCACCATGACAGAAGCTTCTTTAATATACGGGCGCACGTCAGCGCAATGCCCCAAATATTCTATACTACCCTCTTCTTGCCAGGCCAGCACTTGCTCTACAGGCACAGCCCCTGCGCCCTCTTCTGGAGCACCTAAAATTTGAAAGCGAGAGTTTGGATAGGTTCCTTTTAAAATGCGCGCTGCCAGCACAAAATCTTGTAAGCCCTTAGCTTCTAAGAGTCGCGCCATAAGTAAAAAAGTCGGAACGCTAGGATAGGTAGACACCTGTGCAAAATGCCGAATATTTACCCCAGTGCCCCGACAAAGATAACATTTTGATTGCGATGACTCTGACACCATATTATGTGTAAAAAAATATTCTTTATCTTCAGGGTTTTGAAAAAAGACCTTTTGCGCCCTACGTAATGCAGAAGTATATAACGCGCTCGCAAAGAGTCGCAAAGCATTGCGCCGTAGACTTTGACTTGGCTCAAAACTATAACCAAGGCCTGTAATACAAGCATAAAAAGATATTTTTTTTAAGGGAATTTTTTGCCGCCCGTCTTCTTTATAACGCGGCACAAAGCGCAGTGCAAAGGCAGTATAAATGATAGATTTAATGGTAAATGCAAAAATCTTGTCAGGCCTTTCACTGCTTATTAATTGCCAAAGCACACGTATACTTTTGCATTCTTGCAAAGGGTTTAGCGAGCGACGACTGAGCGGATAGGTCAGCACCTCAATGCCCCCTTCACTAAGGCCGTGCAAAGCTTGCACATCTTTTAACGGAGCGCCGTCAGGCACCGCTACTAAAACTTCATGCCCAGCGCTGGCTAATGTGCTAATAAAAGTACCCCAAAAAGATGCGGTAGAACGCGCCTGATTGCCTATAATAAGAATTTTCATGGGTATTGAGATTTTAATAGCAAAAAATAGCGCTATTTACGAAAATGACGAGATTTTGAAGATGAAGGAAATTTCATACGTAGCCATAAAATTCCCAAAGATAGCCCCCCAGCTACTCCCGTAAGAGAAGCCACCGCGGCTAAAATTAATAATGAAATATCCCAATCATGCAACACTTGCTCTAAGGGAAGATCCACCACTAAGAGCACAGCCACCACTAAGGTATGCGCCACCATGGCAGGCCATACGTGCCCGGTGAGCTTTACCCCCATATAACCAAGTAACATGCAAAAAACCCCGCTCATAAGCATGCGCAGTGCCAATACATGCTCTACCAGCCCCGCAGATAAAGAAGCACTTTCTTCAAGTGCAGAGCTGGCATAAAAATGCATCACCGTATAGAAGATAGCGCTTAGCGCCAGTAATATGGTCATGGGCGAGAGAAAGCGTAAGAAAAAAGAGGGTAACATTTTTACGCCTTTCTCACATCGCTTTGTAAAAAATCAGCATAGGCGCCGCGCAGACCTTCTTCCAAAGTGATGCTAGGCTGCCAGCCAAGATTTTTAATTTTAGAAATATCTAGCACCTTACGCATGGTGCCGTCAGGCCTTGAACTATCCAGCAAAATTTCTCCTTTATAGCCCACCACTTTAGCCACCAGCTCTGCCAGTTCTAAAATAGTTACATCTTCGCCGCAGCCCACATTTACATGCTCTGCGCCGCTATAGGTATGCATAAGCATAAGGCAAGCCTCTGCCAAATCATCCACATGCAAAAATTCTCGGCGTGGGGTACCCGTGCCCCAAATCCACACTTGCGGCACATCAGCCACCTTTGCCGCATGAAAGCGCCCTATAAGCGCAGGAATAACATGAGCATTTTCTGCATGATAATTATCACCGGGACCATATAAATTGGTAGGCATGGCAGATATGGCGTTAAAGCCGTATTGCTTACGATAGGCAGCGCACATCTCAAGGCCAGCAATTTTAGCCAAGGCATAGGCTTTATTGGTAGGCTCTAAAGGGCCTGTGAGTAAATATTCTTCACGAATGGGCTGGGGACACTCTTTGGGATAAATGCATGAAGAGCCCAAAAAGAGCAATTTTTTAGCCCCATGCGTATACGCATTATGAATAAGGGCATTTTGCATTTGCAAATTTTCATAGATAAAAGAAGCAGAATAGGTGTCATTGGCATAAATACCACCCACCTTTGCCGCGCATACAAAAACAAATTCTGGTTTTTCTTTAGCAAAGAAATTTTCTACGGCAATAAAAGACGTTAAATCAAGCTCCGCACGGCTTTGAGTAATAATATGCTCATGCCCGTGGCTCATCAGGGCGCGCACCACAGCTGAGCCCACAAGGCCTCTATGGCCTGCTACAAAAATGCGTGATTGTTTATCCATTTTCATCTCAACTTTTACGATTCAAGGCGACCGTAGGCATCATCAAAGCGCACAATGTCATCTTCGCCTAGGTAAGATCCTGATTGAATTTCAATGAGAACCAATGGAATCATACCAGGATTTTTTAATCTATGCTTTGCCCCTTGCGGAATATACGTAGATTGATTTTCTGTAAGCAAGAGCACTTCATCGCCCTTGGTCACTTCTGCAGTGCCGCTTACAACCACCCAATGTTCAGCCCTATGGTGATGCATTTGTAAAGAAAGCGTTGCCCCAGGATAGACCACAATGCGCTTTACCTGAAAGCGTTCAGCCTCGGCTAAGCTCTCATAACTACCCCACGGGCGTGCCACCTTATGGTGATGTAAAGCCTCTTTACGCCCTTGCGACTGTAAGGCCGCCGCTATAATTTTCACATCTTGGGCATAATTTTTTTTCGCCACCAGCACAGCATCGGCGGTTTCCACCACTATGGTATCTTCAAGACCCAGCGCTGCCACAAGGCGTCCCTCTGAGTGCACATAAGAATTTCTGGTTTTAAGAGCAAGCACATCACCACTAAGCACATTGCCTGTGCTGTCTGCTTCGCCAACTTCGTAAAAAGATTCCCACGAGCCCATATCGTTCCACTGCACCTGCAAAGGCACCACAGCAGCCTTTTGGGTATGCTCCATAACTGCATAGTCAATGGACTCGGCTTCGCAAGAGCAAAACGAGGCCTCGTAGGGTCTCGTAAAATCTTGATCTTGCTTGCGCTGTTGCCAAGCATGACGGCACAACTCCACCATATCTGGCTTATATTTTTCAAGCTCATTTAAGTAGGCATTGGCGCTAAACAAAAACATACCGCTATTCCATGCATAACCGCCCTGCTCTACCATGGCTTTTGCTTTGTCTAAAGGGGGTTTCTCAATAAATTGTCGTACACGGCGCACTTGCTGCGGCACAGAAAGAATACTTTGTTCATCCTCTGTATCATGTATCAAATCACCACTTTCTATATAGCCATAGCCTGTATTAGGCCCTTGCGGCGCTATGCCAAAAGTTACTAAAAAGCCTTCACGCGCCGCAGGCAATGCTACGTCTACAGCGTCTAACAAAGCTGTATCTGGCTTTAAAATATGATCAGAGGGCAAAATGAGCACCAAGGGATCACCGCCATCTTCTAAAGCAGCCAAACAGGCCATGGCAATGGCTGGCGCTGTATTGCGTGCCTCTGGCTCTAAAACAATGCGCGGTTTGCGAATGCCAGGTATTTGCATTTGCTGAATGCTGCTTGCCACATAAAAACGGTATTCTTCGTGACAAAGCACTATGGGCGCGCCAAGGGAGCGTTCGTGGGTTCTTTGTAAATGCTGTATACGGTGAAAAGTTTGTTCAAAAAACGTAGGTACATCATTTTGATATTTAACAAATTGCTTAGGGCAGTACGTACGCGACATGGGCCACAAACGTGTGCCACTGCCGCCACAAAGAATTACCGGATATAGCATAAAAACCTCATAAAAAGCCTAACAAAATATTTTGGTAAGCCTACATTTTTATATCATTACTAGCTAGATTTAAAACGTAATTACTAACTGCCTTTATAAAGAGTGCTCTTAGATGCGCATTGCCTCTGCCCAAAGATTGGGCTACACTACTGCCATGAGAAAAAGACCTTTTGTCTGGCGCAAACCAGAAAGTATCGCCGGAGCTTTAGAGCGCTTTATGCGCCGCGCCGCCAAACCGGAGCAAGAAGCCCTTAATAGCCTTTGGCAACACTGGGACATGGTCATGGGACCAGACATTGCTTCTTTAGCCGCGCCCCTTGGCAGCAAGCAAGAAACACTCATGCTCAGCGGTGAAGACACCATGGCCTTGCAAGACATTTCTTTTATGCAAGCCGAAATTTTAGAACGCGCCAATGCTTTTATGGGTAAAGAACATTTTAAAGCTGTTAAGGTGCATTTAAACCTTGATAAAAACCCTCTTAATGGCCCTGCCCAAAGCAAAGATTTTACCCCCGTTATTCTGCCAAGTGCACAACTCAGCGGAAAATATCTTGAAGACTTACCCAAAGACTCTCCTCTTGCCAAATGCTATGCCCTTTTTGTGCAAAGAAGCCAGCAAAACAAAGGATAATCTCTTTAGCCTTTATCTTTAAGCGCCTGTTGCTTTTCTATATATCTTTGTAATTTTTTGGCCTGTTCAAAATCTGGATCAAGCTTTAAAGCCACGTTCACAGCTTGTGTCGCCTTGGGGTATTTTTCCCACTCTAAATATAAGCGCGAAATATTAAAATATAAATTTGGGTCATTACGCAAATATTTTGAAGCGCGCAAATAGTACACTTCTGCCGCAGAAAAACGACGCAGATGGCGCAGAGCAATGCCTATGCTATTATACAAAGGCAAGGAATCTTCACGTAAATCTAAGGCCTCAGATAAAAACTCTACGGCCTCTTCATACATTTTAGCCTCAAGCAAGGCGTGCCCCATATTACCTAAAAGCTCCACATCTTGGGGATGCTCACGGCGCAGCATATTAAAAGTGATGATGCCTTTTTGCGCATTGGACGAGGCCAGCTCTTCTTTGCCGCGCTCAAAGGTAGCGCGTTTTTTCTCTTCTACAAGCCTTTGAGCTTCTATGGCTTCTTGCTGTGCATGCTCTGCAAAGCACACTTGCAACTCTTGCATGGTTTGCGCAAGCTGAGCCTCATTACCTGGAGTATATTCCAAGGCCGTGGGGAAGATTTTGCGCACAACGGCATCGCCTTTGAGGCATTCTACAGCTGTCACCAATAAGTCTACGAATTCTTTGCGTTCAGACTTCATAAGACTACCGCGCATAACATTTAGTGCATTTTGCACTGCCTGCACTGACGGCTGACCTTTGCCTTGTTTTACATTACTTGGAACTTGCCTAAGCCCCTGTCGTGCATTTGCAATATGTGCTGACATAAGATCTCCATAGTTAAAAATCCCAAAATAATGGCTAACACAAAACACAGACAAAGTCTAGAAAAATACTAGAATAATAAAACAAAATTTCTTTTCTGCCTTGACATAATCGCAAAAGCAATGCTAAAAATATTCATGGCGCTTATACATATGGGCGACAAAAAATGTTTTTCTTACCACGTAGATGCAATACTTGCTCTAGCGATATATTTAAACGATACATGACGTAGGAGAGTACTATGCGCACCGAAGGCACCGGTCATTCCATGGAAAATGTGAGCCTTAAACACGATAATGGTCCTGATATTAATTTTCACGGACGTCTTTTTGCTGAATCTTCTTGGTTTGACGAAGAAAGCGGCACCTTAACCCGCCAAAAGCTTTATGTTACCGATAGCAAAGAACAAGTTTACTATATTGTGCGCGGTAATGGGCCTGAGCGTAGTCGTCATGCGTATAAATTAGCCGTTAAAGGCGACCATTGTATTATTCAAAATGGCGCCACAGAAATGGTTTTACAATTTGATATGCTTATGCTTGCTGTTCGTCAGCTTTGCGGCCTTGAGGCTGATGCCACACCTTCGCTATGCATGGTAGAAGAGATGCTTAAAGCTGCAAACTCATAAAAACTTTTTATACAGCAAAAAAAAGGACATGGCATATAAACCACGTCCTTTTTTTTGTATGTTTTATATATGTTAAAATTCCACAGCTGGCGCAGTTTGCAATTCGTGGGTATTACTTACAAAGTAATAAGAAAAAGACCACACCTTTAGCTGCGCATTATAGGTGCGCACAAAATACGACGTCATATAATAAAATTCTTTCATTTGCGGCGACATAACTTCGTAATATTTATACAAATTTTCTCGCGGTTTTGCTTCCCAGCCATACGTTCCGATGCGCATCATATGCTGCATAACACGTATAAATTGCAGTCCACCACTATCATTGCCCTCATGGGAGACAAATTGCAAAGTAGCATGGGTTACAATGCCTTGTGCATTTAGCATCACCTGCACACTCACACCATGACCAAAGTCGTAAGTATAGCCATTTTCAGAGGGCTTTGCCTGATTAATATCTACTTTTTCGTGGGCGCCTCTATGCCAAAAGCGCAAAAAGGCAGGCCAGCTAAACGTGGGCAAAAGTTGCACAGCAATTTGCGCCTCAGGTAGCATGGCTTTAGCTGAGGATTTGGCATCATCAGAGCCGCAGCCAAGGCACAAACATAAAGATGTAATCAGCATAAAAACCAATAGACGGCGTACATAAAGCATATGAGCCCCTTATGCGTGTTTGTTGGTTTTTTCAAAAGGTGGCGGCGGGCGCCAATACCAAAACAATACCAAGAGCGGCACAAGACCCGCAGCCTCTGCCACAAGCCTATGCGTATGAGGCGTAAGCCCCCACCACAGCCCAAAAGCCAGCAAGGGCACAGCTATAACTGTAAGCCATTGCCGCGCCAACATGGGTTTAGCAGCGTATTGAAAATAACTTACCGTACATAAAGCTACCCAGACCTTAGTTAAGGTAATGGCTAAAGCCGCTCCCTCTAAGGGCCATCTAGCTGTTAAATAGGCACATAAAATAATATTTACCACTAAACCAGAAGAATAAAATGCCAGTAGCAATTTAGATTTACGCATGCTCATCATGGCATAAGCAGCTAAATTATGCAAAAAGGCCGTGGCTATGCAGGGGGTTAAAATTTGCTGCGCCGTCACAGCAATGGCGTAATGTTGCCCATATATTACCGTTAAAATACGGTCACTTTCAACACAAATTAGATAAATAACAGGCATACATGCTGCCCAAAGGGTTCGCGTGGTTTGCCCAGCTAAAGATCGAAATGCCGTGCGATCGCTATCCCATAATTTTGCTAGCATGGGATAGACAACCTTACCTAAAAGGGCAGAAGAGACCAAGATAGAAAGACCGTCTACAACCTCCCAAGCTACACTATAAGCACCTACAGCCGCATCGCCGCCGTATTTTTTTAAGAAAAAGACATTGAGTTTGTTATAGAAAATGGCACAAATGGAAATACCGGTAAAAATAAGACCACTACGCATTTGAAAAGCAATATTTTTCAATTGCTGCAAACTTAAAGGGCGTAAAGGATTACGCCCCAGCGCCTTAACAGATATAGCCATGAGCAAAAGCGCCTCTAAGGGCTTAAAAAGCGCAATATACATTACAGGAGCTTCACAAAGTATAAGCCCAATGCCTGTACCTATGCCCAGCACAGAAGCAGGCACGCGTATGCGCATTTCCACATCTTGACGCCCTCTTGCCTGACATAAAGCAAAAAAAGAATTCACCACAGCCTCAAGGCCTAAGCCACCAGCAATAGCCATGACTGTAATGCGCAAGTCGTGGCTATAGCCTTGCCATGTTGTAAAAAACCATGTGCCCGTCAAAGCCACTGCAAGCAGGGCAAATTTAAGCCATGTAATTTCACCTAATAACTGTAAAGGACGCGCTTCACGCCGCGCAAAAGAAGAAATAAGAAAGTGATTAAGCCCCACATCTGCCACTTGGCGCACAATATAGCCAAAGGATAGCGCCAACATGATTTGGCCTAGGGTTTCAGGATTATGCCTTGCCAGCACAATGGTAAAAATAGTCCACAGCACATCGCGTGACCATTGCCCGCCAAGCACATAACCAAGGCGTTGAGGAATACTTTTTAATTTTGCCATGCGGTTCCTAAAAAAATACTTCCCTAAACAATAGGGAGTCAGGTTGCTAACAAAGTCTACAGAGTGAACACCTTTTGGGAACAAAGGGTCTTTACCCCTCGTTCCAAGAAACTTTAATTGCGGCTTCATCTTACCTTTGAAAGTAAAATTTTGCCGCAATTAAAAATTAAAAAGCAAATGCTTTTTTGAACGCTTTTTTTAGTGAGCGCTAAATTGAACTATAGCTTTAAAACCCGGTTTTAATTCTAATTGAGCATTGGGAATGGTGAGCTCTACGGTAAAGTACGAAGGCTGTGCTACATCAAGGCTCGAACTTGTCCAAGCAATTTGTGAAACCGTAGCTTCAAAAGCTTTATCATTTAACGAGGGAATGGTTACCGAAGCTTTATCCCCTACTTTAATGCGACCAATTTCCCCTTCATACACTTGCACTTGAATGCCCATGGGATCCATTTTACCCACCAATATGGGTGCATAACCTGCCCCCATTTGTGCGCCCACTTCTACATTAGAAGCCACAGAAAGCACATGCCCCGCCATGGGAGAGGTGAGCATGAGCATGGGAGGTAATGCAGAACCAGCAATAACGGGCGCGCCAAAATATTCACTCAGCTCATCAAGGCGCTGCTTAAAGGCTTCTTCTTTTTTTTGCAAAGTTTGTTGCAAAAGATCAATACGCTCTTGCAAAAGTTTCACTTCATCGGCACTGCGAGCAGAGGCTTGGCTTGAACCAAGACCAGCTGAAGCTAATTGGCGCGCCTTATTGCTTTGCGCTTTAAGATTAGATAACTCCCCTTGCAAAGCCAGAATTTGCGCCTTGGTAGCCTCTGTACCAGCCCCTTGCAAGAGTTCTTTTTGCAAGGCTCTTTTGGCTTTATCAGTCAAGGAATATTTCATGATCACTTCATGAGCAGCTACTTTTTGACCAGGATTAACCAAAACTTCTTCCACTATGCCTGTAAAGGGCAATACTTTGGCTCGCGTAACGGTGCTCACCACCTTACCGCTTAAAATAGTAGAACGCGCCTCTTCTGAAGAGGCATCTGCAGCAAGCGCAGGGTGCCCTAAAAAGCTCATCAAACAGGAAAAAGCCACAAAAAGCGCGCAAGAACATGTAAGTCGCTTAAAAGTATTTCTCATTTAAAATACCTCCTTAGCGGGTAAGCCAATATAGCGCTCTTTCAGCACGCCAGCCACATGCATCCATTCAATTTGTGCCATCTTATATTCTAACTCTGCTTCCACATAGGCAATGCGTGCATCCAAAAGAGCCTCTTGCCTACCAGCTAATTCAGGATATTGCACAATGCCTTCTTTAAAGTTGATACCAGCTTCTTTAGCTTGCATTTTTGCTACTTCTAAAGTGGTTTCGGCAATTTTTAAGCTCGTTTCAGCCAAATGTACTTTTTGCTGTGCCTCAGTCCACGTATTGGAGTACTGGGTACGGGCATGATTTTGCTCTTGAAATGCCTTGGCTTTTTCCATACGCGCCGTTTGCACACCGCGATATCTACGCCCCCAATCTATAAGAGGAAAGTTAAAAGTCATATGCACAAAGGTATCATCGGTGCCGCTGGGCGGTTGATACTGACCATCAGGAGGGCTTTGGTTCACAGTTAAATTCATATCAGGAATATATTCTGCCCAGGCTACCATAATATTATAATCTAAAAGCTCTACCTGAGCGCGCAACAAAAGCTCATCTTCGGTGGTTTTCCAGCGCTCTTCCCACATGAGATTTGAGCCGTTAAAATCGCCTATAATAGCATCGGCATTTTTCGTACTAATATTTAACTTGTGGGTTAAATCTACACCGGCTAAAATTTTGAGCTTAGTTTGCAGCATAGTATTTTCTATGCGTGTTCGCTCAACTTTAAGGGCAGCCTCACGCTCTTTTTGCACAGCAAGATTTAAGGCAACGCCTTGTTGCCCATCAACTACTTCTAATTGTTTCCAATACTTAGTAACTTTTCCTGTCAAAGGTATAAGCTCTTTTTGAATTTCAAGCACTTTTCTTTGCGCTTCTAAGCGGTGGAACATGGTGGCGATTTCAGCAATGGTTTCGCCAATGGCTTTACGATGTGTCGTAATGGCAAGATTTACCATGGCCTTACGGGCTTGGTGATTGAAATAGGTTGATACAGGATTTGGGAATGCGGCATGAAAGCTCACATCAAACTCCGTACGTCCGTAATTGGCCGGCGTATCAGAGCGATTCATATTATAGTTGGTAAGGTTATTAGAAACCACAAGGCTCATGCGCGGCTCTGGCAAATATTCCCACACGGCAGAAGTTAAGTCTAAGCGCTTAATTTCTATATCCACCGCCGACCCCACCAGCATGGGAGATTGCTGAATAGTTAAGTATACATAATCATCAAAGGAAAAACTTTTATTGGCTTCGTACAGGCTTGGCACAGAAGCATTGAGTTTTTCTTTATGCTCCACCGGCACACCGGGGGATTCTTCCAGCCAGTGCCGTGCATCTTTTTCAGGAGCATCTATACCAGCTTTGTGCGAGGCACAACCTGAAGCTAAGCCTAAGCTTACCACTGCAACACAAGGCACAAGCTTTTGTGCTAAAAAAGATTTTATTCCTTCCCTCATTGTATACACTTCCCTACGTATTAATCTAAAATAAAAGACATATTTTCTACAGTAAACAACGTTTCACCCGCAGAATTTTGCACTTGCCCATCCACAATATAGGTAGTTACATCGTCAAAAAGAACACGCCACTGCAAAGAAATATCTTGTTGCTCTGCATCTTTTAAAAATTGTACGCAAAAATCATGGCTCACGTGGCGCATATGAGCAATGCTTTGTAATTGCAAGATTTTAGATTGCGCCATACTATCTTGTATAGCCCCTTGCAAAAGCATTAAAAACTCAGACAGCCAAGCATAACGCAAGGAGCCCTGCTTTGCAAACGTTTTCCCAGCAAATAGACGCTGCATGCAAAGCTTATGTGCACGAGTGTTTTTTGCCTCAGCGCCCTGCCAAAGAGATTGTAATGTCACCTCTTTTGCCGCCACAAGTCCTTGGCCTGCCGCCACCTTATGCCATACATCAAGGCGGCGCCCATTGGGCGACAAAGCACGCAAAGATAATTCTACGGGGCATTCTTTAAGCGCCGCCTGTTGCTGACTCTGCCACGCACCGCTTTGCAGATGTGTTTTTCCCTCGCGAGTCACCCCTTCTGGCCCCTCAGTAACAGAAGAAATATTCTCATGCCAAAACTCCATAGCATCCATGCCCACAACTGACCACCAAGGCATGGGCATTTGCACCCCATCGTATAAGGCTTGCACAAAATCCCCCGCAGTCAAATGCGGCGCACGCGCGGTTTCAAGACTATGCACCTCACGCGGCACAGCATAGGCAGAAAAATTTTGCTGTACGCTTACGTTTTCTACAAAGCCTGTTTCCTTACGCTGCACAGCATAATGCATGGGGCGAAGCTGCGGATAAGATAAAATATTTTCCTGTAAAGACGTGATATTAGCAAGGTCTGATGTCAGCATATCTAACTTTGCTCGCACCCAGCGCCCTTGCATCACATCTGCGCAATAAAACCAGCGTATAAAATACAGCGATAATTCCTGCGCAGTTATACACTCTTGTGCGCCATGGGCATTTAATTCAGAGCATACAGGAGGAATGCGCAGCAAACGAACTTTTGGGCTCTGTTGCGCTCTTTTTGCGCTAAAGCCTTGCCAAAAAGCGTGCATAGCTTCTAAAGCCGGCTCTATATTAAAAGCCGCACCTTGCCCATTATGCACACCCGACACCACGGTCGTCACTTGATTTGCACAAAACTGACAAGACTCAAGGCTCGTTAATAAAGGGGTATCCATGGGAGAGGTAAGTTCTTGCAAAACATCACCTTCCACCAAATGAATAACGCCTTCGAGCTCTGTACTTTGCAAAAAATCTGTTTTTTCATGCACGGCAACACGGGCGCCTAAACTTTGCCAATGCGCCAATAATTCCTCTGAGGGGCGCTTAGCCGGTGCCATGGGTGGGGCGTAAAAAAGTAAAGAAGCGCCGCTGCGTGCTACATCATCTAAAGCGGCAAATAGATGTGGCTCTGTGCAGGAATATGCCTTAGCTTCTTTTTCTGCACCGGCATAAAGAACCATATAAGTCTTATTATTCTTGCAGTTTTCATGCTCAAGCAAGGTGCTAGGCCACGGTAAAACATGCCACTCTGGGGCTGTGCGCTCTTGAGAAAAAACGCCGCTCATGCACACTAAAGGCTGTGGCATATTTTCTTGTGTAGCGTCTGACGTGACTTCTGGCGCATCATCTTGTGCAGCTTCTTTAGTCTGAGCGTTGGCTGTTTCCATACCCTGTTCCACATCTAAAGAGCGTAAACGCGCCACCACATCAGCAAAGTCTTGTATGGTAGCCACCTGCAACACATCTTCAACACGCAAGCGAATGCCGTACAATTGCTCAATTTTAAGCATAATGGAGGGAAAACGATTGGAACGCAAAGCCAGCTCATGGCGCAAATCCATATGCGGGCGTAATTTTGCCACATCTACACCGGCAGCCTCTGCTATAATGGGCAAGATATCTTGCACATGCGCTGCTATGGCCGGGCTAGCACTGTCTGCTAGCTGTTCATCTGCGCTTGCACCGGCAGGCTCGGCCACAGGCATTGTTAAAGAATCTTTAGGCACCACATGCAAGCCACTGGTGGGTATATGACCCAAAGCATACAAATGCGCCACAGCGGCGCGCATGGTTTGCACCTCAGCGTTTTTCAGCGATACAGGTATACACACAGCCTGCGGCTCAATTTCACGGGTGAGACTAGAAATATTGTCTGCTGAGCCAAGTTCCACAAAATGGCGAATACCTAAATCATCCCACATATGGCGTACACAATCTACCCAGCGCACAGTGTTTTCATCTAAATCCGCAAGATATTCAACAATACCGTTTTTATCTGTGGGGTAAAAACGCGCTGTCACATTGCTAAGCACAGGCAATTGCGGCTTTAAGGTGGGTAAACCCATAAGGCCATCTATGGCGCTTTGACGCAGTACACGTAAATGCGGATGGTGAAAAGCCATATTAATGGGCAAGACCAAAGCCGGACATTTATCTTTACGCAAAATACGGCGCGCCTCAGTGAGCATTTCTTTTTTTCCGCCCAGCATAAATTGTGTGGGTGTATTATGGTTACAAATATGCAAATCAGGAAAAAGCTCTAATATTTTCTGCACTTTTTCATAATTACCATACACTGTCATCATGCCCATACCATCGGTGGCATCGCGCTCAAGCCCGTCAATATAAACCGCGCGTCTATCAAAAATTTGCCACGCTATCTCTGGGGTGTAGGTACCTGCAAGACAAAGACTTATCAGTTCGCCCAGCGAGTGCCCCGACATAAGACAAGGCGCAAAACCTAAAGATTGCAAATAAGCTGCTTGGGCATATTCTACAAAGAAAAGATAGGGCATTTGCCAACGAGTATGCTGGATTTTTTCCATATCTGTTTCATCCATAAGTGCCAAAATATCCCACGAGGCTACGGCTGCCAGCTTATCCATGGCCTCACGTGCCGCAGGAAAAGTATCGTATAAAGCCCTACCCATGCCAGGCCACACAGAGCCCACTCCGCCGCAGGTAACAGCCACTTTAGCACCTTGACCAAGGGTACTTTTAGGCTCTAGCCACACACCCTTTTGGCGTAAGGCTTCAAAGTCTTCTACACTTGGTTGCATTGGCATAGAAGTAAGCTCGTGCATAAAGCGAGGTGTGGTGGCGCCAAGGGCGTAATCTTGCCCTTCATGTTGCAAGGAAGTCATATAGACGCCATTTTCTGTATATAATTCTCCCATATCAGATTTATTTTGTTCCTGATTAAGAGCGTTTTGACCTTGCTTTTGCATGGGTATTTTATTCATGGATATTCCATTTTTATGCTTTAAGGATTGGCGGTAAATTTTTTCCGCCATGGGAGTTTAGGCTACTTTACGCCATCTGTCTAGGTTACTAAGCAGTGGGCTTTTTTGTACTCAGCAAGCTATCTACAAGAATATTTTAATAAAACATCTACAAAGCAACAAAACTAACAACTAAGTACAAGACTAAAGCCTTACCTTGACAATATATTTTTTCCTTTGTAATAAGCCTCATGCCTCGCTGATTTTTTCCTTTTTTTTAGAAAATCTTTCATACCTTATGAGGCAAAAACGAGGATATATATGCAAACTGAATCTATCTTATCACTCATCGATACCTGGCAAATTGTACTTTTTATGGCAGCGGTGCTTTTTTTCTTGTGGTTTGACCTGCACAGCCACAATGATGATAAACCCATCACAGCCAAAAATTCCTTGCTCTGGACAAGCCTTTGGGTAACCCTTTCCCTTATTTTTGCCGGCTATATTTGGACAAGCTTTGGGGCTGAGCCTGCCCAGTTCTTCTTGGCAGGCTACTTGCTCGAACTTTCATTAGCTGTAGATAACCTCTTTGTTATTATGGCTATCTTTACTTCATTTGGGGTAAAGGACGAATATCAGCACCGCGTGCTCTATTATGGTATTTTAGGCGCCCTTATTATGCGCTTTATCTTTATTGTGGCAGGCACAAGCCTTGTGGCCTATTTTGGCCCCTATGCCCTCGGCGTTTTTGGTGTGTTCATTCTCTGGACAGCTTTCAAAATGTGGCAGCACATGGGCGCAGAAAATAAAGAAATTGAAGATTTCTCCCAGCACTGGTCTGTGCGTATGACCCAGCGCTTTATCCCCATTCACCCGCGCATCGAAGGACATGACTTCTTTGTACGTGTAAACCCCAATGGCACCTTGGACAAAGACCATGGCCTACTTAAAGCCACGCCGCTTTTTCTCTGCCTTATTGTGGTAGAAATTTCTGACGTACTCTTTGCCTTTGACTCGGTACCGGCCATCATCGCCATTACCACCGACCCCTTTATTGTGTATACATCTAATATTTTCGCCATCTTGGGCTTGCGCTCCATGTACTTCCTCTTAGCCGCCGCCAAGCGCTACTTACGCCACTTAGAAAAAAGCGTTATTGCCATCTTGGTCTTCATTGGCATTAAGATGATGCTTATGGTTACCGGCGCTGTGCATATGCCAGCCATGGTCAGCCTTGGCGTGGTGGGCACTTTGCTTTTCCTTGGTATTGCCGCTTCTTTCATTCCCAAGAAAGAAGATCAATAGTTTACTGTTGAATCATATATAATGGAAAAGCCTTGCTTCTTTGAGAAAGCAAGGCTTTTTTATTTTTGTTTTCTTTTTTGAATACCTTTGTACGTAGAGTTCTCACCATTGTGAAATCATAAGATATATCTGCTTTAATCTATTTGCGCTCCCGCGCGGGGGCAAGAGCCTTATGGGGCTAGCCGCCCCGCTGTCACCTTGCAGTGGCCTTTCCTTTCGGGACTCACTGCTCGCTTCGCTCCCAGCGGATTCCCTACAGGGCTTTGTCCTACACGGTAAGACAAAGCGGCACAGCTGCGGTCAAGCATCTACGCTGAATGACGCCTTCTTAGCTATAAATATTGTTGTTTTTTCACGGTGAATGAAGCTATGTGGTGAGTTAGCAAGTCTAGGCAGTGCCGCAGTGCAAGACCCTGGCTTGCACTGCCCTGAAGCTCATCCTTTTGAGCCTTAGCGAAAAAGACAACGGAGGAAATGGCCACTGCCAGACTGCCAAAACCGGGGGGGAAAGCCAGGGTAGTAGGGGGCTGGCGAGGGGGGCGGAGCCACCCATGAGCCCCCTACAAAAAATCCATATTTACGGGGAAACATCTTATATATCCTCGATGACGAGGATTCTGCATACAAACAATCAAAAATAGAACTAAAGAACCTCAAAGCCCTGCTTACCAGCCGCCTGCATACCGCCCATGCTATTACGAATAGTGCCATAGCCCTCATTTCTTAGCATCAGCGCCACATCATACGCCCGTAAACCTGTATTACAAATCAGTACCACAGGTCTATCCTTGGGGATTTCCTGCATGCGCGCCTGCACTTCCTCCAAGGCTATGCCATGCCAATCATCGACTTTTTGCTGTATGGCAGCACTGGCGGCGCTGGGTCTGGCATCTATAAAGAAAATATTATTTTGCTCACGCTCTTGCCATAACTTAGCAAAATCTTGCGGGCTTAAGGGTTCAAAGCGACCTGCCAAAGCATTATCCGTCACATTGGCTACGGTATTCACCACATCCATGGCTGAAGCCATGGGCGGCGTATATAAAATTTCCAAATTAGAAATATCGTCCACCGTGGGCTGTGCCATTTGTAATACCGCCGCCACGGCGTCGATACGCGCTTTAAGGGCATCGGCCGCGGCGCAAGCCCCTTGAATACCCAGCACACGGCGCGTGGCCTTATCCACCACCAGCTCTAGGCTCATCATATGCTTTTCGGGGTAAAAATGCGCTCTATCCAATTGTTCTACGCTCACGCTTAAGGCATCAAAGCCTTCAGCTTTAGCCTGTGCCACTGTAAGGCCTGCGCCGCAAAAACTGAGGCCAAAAAGCTTTACGCCCCAAGATCCCACATAGCCCTTAAAGTAAGCCTCGCCGCCTGCGGCATTGGTGCCTATGACGCGCCCCTGTCTATTGGCCATGGAGCCCAAGGGAATATAGCCCATCTTGCCTGTAATAATATTTCGCACAGAAACGCAATCGCCACCAGCATAAATATAAGGGTCGGTACTTTGCATTTTTTCATTCACCACCACAGCGCCAAAGTCTGTTACTTCTAGCCCTGCCGCACTGGCAAGCTGTCCATTGGGCACAAAGCCTGCCGCCACAATAACCACCTGCGCCTCAAGAGTACGCTTATTGGTCACCACGCGGCGCACCTTGCCATCTTCTCCCTCAAGGCGAAGCACCACTTCTTCGGTATACACAGCCACGTCATTATCACGGCAATCTTTTTCCGCCATAATAGACAACGTGGGCGACAAAGCCGCCGGCAAAATATGCTCTGCCATTTCCACAATGCTGGTTTCCACGCCCCACATTTCCGTGAGAGACACCGCGCACTCTAGGCCAATAAAACCGCCACCAATAACCACAGCTTGGCTAATTTCGCCTTTTTCGCAACCTTTGCGAATGGCTTCAGCCGCTTCTAAACGCGTCACAGCAAAAACATTGCCAAGATCTGCCCCAGGCACAGGCAATGCACGCGCCGAAGCCCCCGTGGCTAAAATAAGCGTATCATAGGCAAGCTGTTCTTCTTTATCGCTCACAACATCTTGCACTAAAACCGTCTTGGCCTCTCTATCTATGGAAAGAGCGCGGGTTTGGGTGCGCACTTTTACGCCCTTAAGCTCCTCAAAAAACTTAGCATCGCGCAAAGTATGATAAGGGGTCGAGCGCAAATCATCTATATTGTTAATTTCGCCCGAAAGATAAAAAGGAATGCCGCAACCGCCATAAGAAATGAACACATTTTCATCTATAAGCGTCACCTCAGCACTAGGGTCAAGACGCTTACAACGACAAGCAGCCTTGGGCCCCAAAGCCACGCCGCCAATAACAAGAACTTTTTTAGCCATATATATATCTCCAAAAAGCTTAAATTTCTAAGCATTCATAGATGCGCTGAGGGAAAACCTTTTGTGAACAAAAGGTTCTTCCCCCAGACCCCCTTTCCAAA
>CAYJND010000004.1:11888-44586 GCA_964371565.1 uncultured Desulfovibrionaceae bacterium | reverse complement strand
TTCCCTTCATAAAAAACTTCGTCTTCCTTGCTAAGCAAAAAATACTCGCAAAAAGAAGTGCAGTGAGGTGTTTTTATTAGAAACGCCTACTTTCCCTTCTCAACCCCCCAGAGGCACGCACGGCAGCGCGCTGTAGCGAAAAGGGGGATGTGCAGTAAATAATCAGCTCTCCTTTTGCCATAGCTTAAAGGTAGTGCGTTGTTAGTTGCCTGCTTGCATAAAAGTTTGTCCTCATATAATCTTTGTGCATGAAAAAAGAACTTACTGTTATTATACCTACCTTACAAAAGAATCCTCTTTTTCCACTATTGCTGCGTAATTTACATCAAGATCCTATAGTTAAGGAAATTATTATTATTGATAATAGTACGCAGGGTTTTGCTTTTCCTTCACCCAAAGTGAAGGTGCTTGAAGTTGAAGAGAATATTTTTGTTAATCCGGCTTGGAATTTGGGCATGCAACATTGTAAAACAGACTATTGGTGTCTTATGAATGATGATATTATGCTTTGCCCGTATTTTTGCAGTTTTGTGTTGCAAATGCTGCAGCCAGATATGGGCACAGTGGGAATTTTGGGCGATTATGTAAAAAATGTAGATTTAAATACATTTGTTCAACCCATAGCCCATGCTGAGAAGATGTTTTTACGTGAAATGTATCATCTTTGTTATTGTTTTGGCATTGCTATGTTTGGTCATAAAGATGCATTTACACCTATCCCCGAAGAGCTAAAAGTCTTTTTTGGCGATAATTATTTGATTTATACTAATCGCGCTCGCGGGCGGCAGAATTATGCTATAGCTGGGCAGCCATTATATCATTTAGGTTCTTTATCTTCTAAGGCTGTTGAGCAATGGTGCCAAGAGGAAAAGCCCATATATGATAAATGCTGTAAAAAATATTCTTTGAAGCTATCAGCTAAGCAATCTTTGAAAGGGTTTAATACTTAATTATTTTATAATTTCGCTAAACTTAATCGTAGTATAATATAGCAGCTTAAAAAAATAAAAACATATCCCAAACTAAGTTTAGTTAAGGGGATTTCATAGATTTTAAGGCCTTCAAAGCGTAAGGATAGCCAAGCTAGGGCAAAGGGCACAGGCGTGAGTGATGCCATGCTTATGCTAGCTCTGGCAAAAAAATGTTTTCCAAAGTTTTCATGTGCCATTTTGTTGGCAGCAAAATAAGCATTTTTGTTGCCAGCGTGTAAGGCTTTCATGCTTACCTTGTGGTAACGTATCATTTCGTTTTGCATGTCTGCATAGTATTTACCATGAATTTTTTGTAGCACCCTATAGATGCACCTGCCCATGATCACACAATATAGTGCTAAGAGTGCGCAACCTAGCCATAAGCCAAGCTCAGCATTTTGCGGCCAACGAAAAGGTGCGATGAGAAAGGCATCAAGCCCAGTAGTAAATAAATTTTGCATTATGCCCATGTAAAGCCCCTTTTGAAAGAGATGGGTGTGGGAATGGCTCGCTTGGACAAGGGCTTTTTTTGCATTAGCAAAATCCCTTTTCGGAGCGGGCCTTCCCCACATAAATTATAGCAATGCTACCATAAACGCATGTCAAAGAAGCCGCGTAGTACGTAATTTATACCTACCACAAAGGCTAGCACGATGAATAAACGCTTGAGCCATACGTCGGGGAGATATTTTGCTGTAATAGGTCCTACCCAAGAACCAACCACAATACCTACAAGTTCTACACCAATGAGCGGCCAGTACACAGGGGTGCCACCAAACATAAAGGTAGAGATAGATACGATCATACCCACAAGAACAGCAAAGGCTGAAGTGCCTGCGGCAAGGTACATGGGTAATTGTGAAATACTAGTCAGGAAGGGCACCAGTAAAAAGCCGCCCCCTACACCTAAGAAAGAGGCTATAGCCGCAATGACGAAGCCGCCTATGACAGGAGTAAAAGTGCTAAAAGAGAACTCTACCCCGCAAAAGGTAAAGACCACACGTGAGGCAGAGATGCTGACTACTTTTACGCGAGTTTGTTCACCGCTGGTATTATGCTCTTTAGAGGCCTCTTCAAAAGCCTTGGCAGCTGCGGCGGCTTTTTGTTTTTTAGCTTTGGCGGCAGGGGTAGTTTCGTAAAAGAGATAGCAGCCAAGACCCAATACAAAGAGCCCAAAAAAACCTACATAGCTGGAAAAATCGACCTTACCGCGAGTAAGCATGGGAATAAGTGTGGCACCGGCAAGAGAACCCACACCTAGGGCAATGCCAAGGGGCAGTACAATGCGGCCAATGGACCAGTATTTAAAAGAAGAAATTAAGGCTGAACAGCCCACAAGCCATTGGTTTGAAACGCGAATAGAGTCTGTAATGCCTTTATTGATGGATAAATCTTTACTAAATGATCCTGCATAGTCGCCAAGACCAAAGACATTGATATGTCCCACAGAGGCCATAACGCCGCCAAAGGCGCCTACGGTAGAAAATATCCAGCCTACCCAAATGGCCCAAATAAAGGCTAACACAGGGCTGATGCTAGGGGCGCCAGGGATACCCAAAAAACCTGTGGGGGCTGCAGCATCTATTTGTTTTGCTTCTACAGCCGCATGAATGGCTGTGGATAAGGGGCTTTTATCAATGATAGCTTTTTGTTCCGCCGTGATGGTGCTTGTGGCGCTGTCTGTCGCTTGGCTTTGAGTTACAAAGCTCATGCTAAGTAAGACAAAAAGTAGAAGAGGTAATATTTTGATAAAATACGATGGTGTGTTCATAAAAATTTCCTTTGAGGCAAAAGGTAAAATGGTGAGATATTATTTGTTTTCACAGTTTTTACAGATATCTGTGTCACCTTTCTTGAACACAATGAGAGGACAGTTTTTACAAATATCGCCACCGGGGAAATAATCGCCAGGGCGCGTGATGGAAGCAGAGCCCTTATTGGCTGCCATGCGGGTCATCATGCGTTCCACTGTGGGGCCAATGTGCGGGCCGGGGATGAATACATTTACCTCGCCGCGTTCAGTTTTGCCGGCATTATAGCTGCCAGAACAGGCAGGACAGCAGTTGAAGGTGGTATTTAAATAAGAATATACAGAACCGCCACAGGCAGAAGAGCTCATGGTAATCATGGTAGGTAAGGGGTGAATATTGGTGGCGGCGGAATAATCAACGGCAAAGTGATAGGATTGGATATTGTCACAGTAAAAATGTACCACGTGGGGATCCATAACAGCCTTGCCCAAGGGACCTACGGCAATGGCTTTAAGTGAATCCATGGGCATTTTAGGTTTAGAGCGCATAAATCGCTCGGCCTGTTCTAAATCCACACAGTATTTGAGCTGGCTTTTAATTTCAGCCTCGTCAATTTCTTTCCAGCCAAAGCTTACTCGAGAATTAGAACAGGCCAGGGTTTCTTTTGTGCCAAGCACGGTGAGCCCCTGCATTCGGGCGGCTACTTCCCATTGACAGTAGGTGAGGGCTTTGACGGGCACAACGTGGGGGGTACATTGTTTGAACTTTTCTACTTCTTCGTCGGTGAATAAAAAAGTTACGGCGACGGGGTGGTGATACAGGCGCATGGAGTCCATGAGCACTTTTTCCATTTCGGCGTATGATAAAGACATAAAAACCTCCAAAACTGCTGTTTTTCTCTAAAGTAAATCATAGAGACGTGAGAAAAATAAAGCCATAAAGCTTTAACCACAAAAAAAGCAAACAAAAGAAGGCATGAAAATGCGCAAAGGCATATTTTCACAATGAGCATAGAAAATTAAAAGGCTTTCGTCAATGGGGTGGGGTGAATTTGTGTATTAGTGTATGTCTTTTGTTGTAATAATATGATTTTATAGGTAAAATATATCTTTACTAGGTTTTTATATAAAAAAATCCCCTTGGGAAAAATGTCTCAAGGGGATTGGTTTTTTTCTGTAAAAGTGCCTTTTAGGATTTCTTTTTAGCGCCTAACCAATGGTACAAGGTGAGATATAATAGGTCTGGGTCAATGGGTTTTGTAAGGTGGTCATTCATACCAGCTGCAAGACTTTTATCTTTATCTCCACTCATGGCATGGGCAGACATGGCAATGATAGGCAGTTTGGAAAAATCTTCATTTTCACGTATTTTTCTTGTGGCACTGAGGCCGTCAAGCACGGGCATTTGAATATCCATAAGCACCAAGTCATAAATATTACTTGTGAGCATATCAATGCCTTCTTGTCCATTATTGGCTATATCTACCGTATAGCCACCCTTTTGAAGTAATTCTACGGCAATAAATTGATTGATTTCATTATCTTCTACTAAAAGAATATGCCCAACCCCTTGAGGGATTTCGTCTATTTCAATACCTTTATCAAAAATTTCTACAGGTTTTTGCTCTGGACTAATGGGGAAGATGGCAGAGCAAAAGAAAGTAGAGCCTTCGCCAAGGGTACTTTCTACCCAAATTTCGCCGCCCATCATATGCGCAATGCTACGCGAGATGGCAAGGCCAAGGCCTGTACCCCCGTATTTGCGTGTGGTAGAACTATCGGCTTGAGAAAAAGCGGAAAAAAGTTTGCCCATTTGCTCATCGGTAAGGCCAATGCCTGTATCGCGCACTGCAAAAAGACAATGCAAATCATCGCCCACTTTTTGTGTTTGTTCAACGCTTAAAGTGACCATACCTTCAGAGGTAAACTTAATGGCATTGCTCACTAAATTATAGAGAACTTGTTTTAGGCGCAGAGCATCGCCAAGTAAGACCATAAAGGGATGGGCACCTTTTTCCACAAAGAATTTAATGCCTTTTTTCGCACTTAATGGCTCATAAAGCTCATAGATTTCCGTACAGAGCTCGCGTAGAGAGAAAGGTGCCACTTCCATTTCAAGTTTTCTGGCTTCAATTTTTGAAAAATCTAAGATATCGTTGATGATACGCATAAGATTATTAGCAGAAACTAAGGATTTTTGCACATAATATAGCTGATTGTTACTTAAATCTGTATGCTCTAAAAGGTGCAATAATCCCAAAATGCCATTCATGGGTGTACGAATTTCATGGCTCATATTGGCAAGAAATTCTCCCTTGGCTTGAGCATTTTTAATGGCCAATTCTTTGGCATCACGTAGGCTTTCTTCTGTTTTTTTGATTTCAGTGAGCATGGCCTTTTCTTCGCGCATGTCACGTAAGTAGCTGATAACCCCTACTTTGTCTCTATAAAAAGCGCGGCATACATAGACCTGCAAAGGCATGGGTTCCCCAGTTTTGGGGTTAACGCAAATAAATTCTCTCTGTACGGTGCCTAGTTCAAAGCCTTCGTTTAGTGCCTGTTGTATAATGGGCGCAGAGAGTGTGCCGTCGGGTTGGAATTCAGGTACGGTTTCCATAAAATTAGCTAAATATACATTTTTATCGTCATAGCCAAAAAGTTTGGCACAAGCTAAATTGCAGTAAGCCAATTCTTTTTGGTCATTCCAAAAGTGCACACCTAGGGGCATAGAGTCTAAGATAGCTTGATTGCGCAATTCAGCTTCTTCTGCCTTGGCCTCTGAAGCTTTGAGTTCGCGCAGGTCACGTGTATAGGCAATAACCACATCTTCATTTTTGTAGGTAGAGCGCACAAGAGTAATTTCTGCAGGCAGGGGGTCGCCATTTTTATGGCGGTGCATCCATTCAAAACGTGCAAAGCCATGATCAAAAACCCGTTGAAGCTCAATGGCAATATGGTCAACACTGCGGCGTCCATCGGGTTGAAATTCTGGAGAAAGATTGTAAAAAGCGTTTAAATATTCTTCTTTATTATCAAAACCAAACATGGTGCGCACCACTCGGTTACAGTCAATACTTTCAAATTTTGTATTAAAAATATTGGCGCCCAGTGGCATACTGTCTAGCATAACCTTAACGCGCTCTTCGGCAATTTTAAGGTCACGCAAGTCGTAAATATATTCGGCAACAAATTCAGCGCCATTATACAAGAATTTACGCAAAACAGTTTGAGTAGGAAAAGGCTTACCTTGGCTGTCAAACCATGTCCATTCAAGGCTTCTGTGCCCCTCGGCAAAGGCTTTGATGAGCTCTTCTTCTGAGTATTCATTAGATTTTTTGCCATTGGGTTGTATATCAGGGTAATATTTAGTGGGATTATCACGATAATCTTCCGCTTTTTCAATATTAAAAAGCTGTTGAAAGCTGATATTGCAGTCTACTAGCTCAAAATCTTTATTCCACAAACACATGGCTGTGGGCGAGGCGTCAAGGACGGTGCGAATATTTTTATCGGTGGCATAGGTATCTTCACTGTGTTTAGCTGTATGCATAAAGCCCACAATAAAGATTTGCTCTTGGTAGTGTAAGGTTGTGAGAGTATATTCTACGAGTATTTCCCCTTTATCAGGGGGGCAATGCATCCAAAAAATACGGAAATAATCTTCTGCTAAGGTTTTTTCAATGAAATCTTTTTTGGCTTGTGCAGAAGGGATGCCGTGGGGCTGTATGGCGGGATTAAAATAAGGAAAGTTTTCTCGAATATCTTGCACAGAAGATACTCCAAAAAAATCCAAAAAAGACGCAGAACAATAGAGAACCTTTCCTTGGTCATTCCAGGTGCAGATGGGGCTTTTGTGATTTTTAAAAGTGTGTTGAATAAAGCCCTGAATGGTGGAAAAGTCTTGATGGGGACTATCTTGCATGAAAAATCCTTTGTAGCCGTGAAAGAATAAATCTATATAGCCGAAATGATATGTGAAAGTAGGAAAGCGGGCAGGAATCTGCCAAGACTAAGCTAACTTGCCTAAAGAGGATATAATCATTCTTGTAGAAAATGCCAAGCGCTTGAAGGGAAAATATTTTTTTATTATCTGTTTTGATGCTGAAACGTTATTTTGTATTATGAGCATTGTGCATGTGTAAAACAGACCATTATACTAGGTAAGTAAAAGTTTTTACTTCTATATTGACAGCTCACTTTAAAGCAGATACTGCATTTGTAAAGGTTTACTAAGCTTGCGTTTTGGGCTTAGGAATTTTTTTGTAAGTTTTTGTTTTATATCTCCTTTATATGCTACATATGAAGGAAAATGTGCTTTTTAGCTCGAGGTTGACTATGTCCCAAGAAAATAGTTTTCGTGAAGTTTTGCCGTCTCATATTATCCCAGATGTCATTGATTCTATGCCTTTAGCCATGGTTTGCTTTGCTAGCAACTATGAGGCTGTGTATTTTAATTCTGCATTTGAAATGTTTATAGAGTGGGATGATGCCTCAGCAAATCACTTTACGGGCATGGGGGCACTGCAAGCTCTTGATATTATGCCAAAGTTACAGGCAAGTGGTCTTTCTTCCCTAGGTTTGTTACAAGAAGGGGGAAAGATTGCCCTGCAGCAAGGTCACTATACTGCCCCTTGGGAGTTAAAAACCCTCAATGGTAAGGTGATTTCTACACAAATGATCTTAATGTTGCGTCCTGATAATAATGAAAATTATATATTATGCTATTTTACACCTGCAGTGGCGGATGTAAAAACTATTCACGAGCCAAAATTATCAGAAGAATCTTTGGCGCATTTGAATCATGTTATAAATCCTGTATCATCGCCAAAAACTGAGCCTCAGGCTCATGCCACCAAAGAACTTGAGCCTGATATAGTAGAATCTTTACCCTTTATTATGCACATTTGGTCTAAAGATTTAGAAATTTTAGATTGCAGTGCCGAAGTTGCGGCCTTTTTTGGTGTGGCAGATAAAGAAGTGTTTAAGCAAAAATATTTTACCCTATGCCCAGAAGTGCAATTGGGGAAAAACTCGCAAAGCCTTATGCAAGATTATTTGCGTAAAGCATTTGAAGAGGGATTTTGCCAATTTAAATGGTTGCATAGCGACATTTCGGGTAAAATTTTGCCTTGTGAGGTTACCCTAACACGCAGTACCCATGCCGATGAAGTGTGTGTGATTGGCTATACACAAGATTTGTCACGTTTAAGCCGTCATGTGCAAGAATTTGCCAAGGTGCAAGAAAGCACCAGAGCCATGTTAGACGCAGCCCCCATGGCCATAACTTTTTGGGATAATAATTATTTGCTGCGTGATGCAAATTCTGAATGCGCGCGTTTGTTTGGTTTTGAAAATTCGCAGCTGTTTATGAAATATTTTCGTAATATTATCCCGCGCTTTCAAGAAGACGGCACCTCTTCTTTTGGCAGGGTGAAAGAGGCTTTGCGTACGGCTTTTGAAGAGGGCTATCATCGTTCAGATTTTAGTTTATATCATAGTCAAAGTAAGGCGCTTATTCCTTTAGAAATTATTCTTGTGCGCACCACCGTGTGGAATGAAGATGTGGTGGTGGCTTACATTCGCGACTTGCGCGATATTAAAGCTCTTATTCAAAAAATGCAGACCACCGAAGAGCGTATTCAAACTATTTTTGATATTACGCCACTGGGCATCAATGTATGGGATAAAAACTATAACCTCATTGAATGCAACGAAGCCATAGTAGAGCTCTACGGTTTTGCCAATAAAGAAGAATATATGGCTACTCGCTATAGAGTGATGCCGCGTTTGCAACCAGATGGCACGCCTAGCATTCCTTTTGCTCGTGAAGCTCTTGAACAATGCTTTGTTCAAGGTTCAAGCGTGGTAGAAATACTTACGCAAGATATGCAAGGTAATCCCATTCCTGTAGAGGTAAATTCTAAAAAAGCCTTTGTGCAACAGCAAGAGGTGGTTATTAGTTATGTGCGTGATTTACGTGATGTAAAAGCTAAAATGGCAGAAATTCACGCTGCAGAACAAGAGTTACGCACTGCTCGCGATATGGCAGAACAAAGCGCTGAGGCTAAGACGAAATTCCTTGGCAATATGAGCCACGAAATTCGCACCCCGCTCAATGGCGTGCTTGGGCTTTTGCATGTGCTTGATAGCACTGCCTTACAGCCTTTGCAAAAAGATTATGTGGGTAAGAGTATTGAGTCTGCCCATAAGCTCATGGGCCTTGTAAATAATGTGCTGGATTTTTCTAAAATTGATGCTGGCACCTTTGAAATTGAAAGCGCCTCTTTCACCCTTAAATCCATTAGCGATGATATTAAACTGGTCTACGGGCCGCAGATGGCAGCCAAAAAACTGGCCTTTCATGTGTATAGCGATGCCACCGAAGAAGATACTCTCTATGGCGATGCAGCACGCTTAAAGCAAGTGCTGTATAATGTGCTGAGCAATGCCGTAAAGTACACTGAACAAGGACAGGTGACTGTAAATATAAGCTGCACAGAGCAGCAAGGTGAGACGCGTCAGTACTTATTTTCGGTGGAAGATAGCGGTATAGGTATGACCAAGGCGCAAAGTATGCAAATTTTTTCTGCCTTTGCTCAGGCAGACTCCTCCATTACCCGCAAGTATGAAGGCGCAGGGCTAGGCTTAGCCATTGCCAAGCGCATCGCCAAGCTTATGGGCGGTGATTTATGGGTAAAAACAGAAAAAGGCAAGGGCAGCACTTTTTATTTTAATGTTGTTTTTACAGGCGAAGTTACGGAAGCTTTAGATTCGTTACGCTTAGCCCCTCACATAAAAAGCGAAGCAGCCCCCATGGCAAGTACCACAGGTGGTACTATTCTTTTGGCAGAAGATAATGAAATAAATCAGCTTATTACTGTGGAACTATTGAAGAATAAGGGCTATGTGGTAGATGTGGCTACCAATGGGAAAGAAGCCATACAAATGGTCAAAAATAAAGCCTATGATTTGGTTTTTATGGATATTCAAATGCCCATTATGGATGGACTCACTGCCACCACAAGCATTCGCTCCATGAAAGGTTTTGAAACTTTGCCCATTGTGGCCATGTCTGCCCATGCTATGAGCGGAGATAAAGAGCTGAGCCTGCAACACGGTATGAATGACCATTTAAGTAAGCCCATTATCCCTACTTTATTATATGAAACAGTACAAAAGTGGTGCAAGGCAAAGAGCTAGTAATACAGATATTTTAAAAGCGTGCAAAAAGCATATATTTTATAAATATACATTGCGGCAAAACCTCCTTTTCAAAGGTAAGGTTATGCCGCAATTAGATTTTTTATGAAAAACTGACCTAGCGGGCGCCGATGCCGTTTTCCTTTGCGAGAAATAAGCAATTACGCAAATCAAGAGCAGAGCGGGGCTGGAGTTAATTTAGACAGGGGGGGACACAAAAGGTTTTCCTTCAGTGACTTGGTAAGTAATCTGAAGGGCTTTGTATTTGCAAAGTCCTTTTTTTTATCTTTTGCGATTTTACAAAAGCATAAAAAAACGTTATGTAGATATATTGTATTTTAAATTGCCTAATGGAGGTTTTATGCTTCAGCGTAACTCTTTAATATGTACTTTACTTTTTTTTTGCTTGCTTTGTGTGACTAGCTTGGCTCATGCGGCTGGGGTGGCAAAGGTTATCGCCGTTACTGGCGGGGTTAGCCTTGAACGTGGCGGACAAAGTCAACCTTTAGCCCTTAAAGCTGATCTTGAGGTGCAAGATATAATACGCACTGATGCCACCGGTAAGGTGCAATTTATGTTTCACGATGATACCACGGTAACTGTGGGCGTGAATAGCCAATTTGCCATGGAAGAATATAATAATAGCGGTGTGAAATCGTTTAAGTCTAATGTGGCTGTGGGTTTTGCGCGTTTTGTTACTGGCGCCATAGTAGAAAATAATCCTGAAGCTTTCTCTGTGCGCACGCCGCAAGCTACGGTGGGTATTCGCGGTACGACTTTTTCTGTGAGCACGCGCGGTAATATCACCTCTGTATTTACAGAAAGTAGCCTCAATGCGCAAAGTGTGATGGTAAAAGATGTGATTATTGCCCCAGGTCATATGGCTACCTTTGGCCCTCAAGACAAAGTGCTTACTGGCCCTATGCCCATGACTCCTGCACAGCGCGAAGAGCTTGTGGAAAAATCACGTATTGGCAATCCTGTTGCTGGTATAGGTCTTGGTGGGGTAGTGCAACCCTTTTTGCAAGAGCGTGAGCTTGGCATAAATGATTCGGTAGAAAACACTTTGTCTGATGCACGCCATGATGACCTGAGTGAAAATCCTTTAGATTCTTCTTTTGTGAAAGACGTGCATGCTGTGGCTAACGGTAGTTTTGAGCTCGCCTCAAGAAATGGTGGCCCTGATAGCGAAGGTGTTTTTTCCTTTGATGCGAATTTAAGCACCGGTAATTTGTCCAATGCCAACTTTAGCACAACCGATGCTACGGGTGGAGATTTTAGCGTCACAGGCGGTACAGGCAGCGCCAATGCCGATGGTTTTACCCTTGGCGGCGGTACGGCAACCATGAATGGTGGCGCCGCTGCTTGGGGCGTTACCAGTGATGACTCCCTTGGTTCAGACGATGATTTTGAAGGTGATTTAACCATTTCTGTGCCTGGTGGTGCAATGTATGATGGCGAAATAGAAGGTCAATTACAGCAAAAATAGCACCTTTTACTAAAGATTTATGTGCCCCGCTTGAGATTTTGAGCGGGGTTTTTTATGGAAAAATTCTTTGGTAGTGTCTTTTCTAAAGATGCTGCAACTGTGTATAATACGCTGTAGAGTAGGGTAATGTTATTTATGATAAGACAAGGGTAGGAATAGGGCAGAAATAAGGGCGTGAGCCTTGAGCAATTCGCGATTATAGTTTTTATGTAGGGGGGCGGGAAAACATGCAAAGAGCATGTATTTTATAATTTTTGAGGAAGAGAGCAAAGCCCGTTCACCTAATAAAAAAGGGAAAGAGCTTGTGCCCTTTCCCTAGGGATTCCTACAGAAAATTGTATTAAAATGACCAAGCTACTCCGGCATTTACAAGGTGCTGGTCATAAGTGTAAATGTCACTATTAGAGGCATTGTTCATATAATTATACCCAAGCTCAATGTCCCAAGATTCGCTTACAGGTATGCTAAGATTAAAGCCTACACGAAAGCGATGGTCTTGTCTGTGTTCTGAGTCAAGAGCCGTGGCAGGGCCGTGATAATATTCACCGCTATAAGAAATAAAAGGCATAAGGCGAATTTTTGCGGGCAGCATGAAAGTAAAATCAAGGCTTGCCTCAAAACCGTCATAGGACTTAAAGCTTTCATGGGCTGAACTGCCAAGATAACGTCCCCCAAGGGTTACATTATGCCCTGCATCTCCCATGAAAAAGCGTACATATTGCCCTACAGAGCCGTACCAACCGTCAGCATAATGGTTTTCGGAGTAATCACGTAAATCTAGTTGCGCGCGTGTGATAAGGTGTACTTTGTGATTAAGCGCATAGGCTAAGGTTGCTTCTGGGCCTATGGCAATAACATTTTGTAAAAAAGCATAATCAAAAATTTGGGCACGGGCACGAATATCTATGAGGATATCTTTGCTAAGGTAGCGCATACCTGCTGAGCCGCTGAGCCATTCGGAAGAACCAAGGTCAATATCATGAGCTTGTGAACTAGCATTGTAGCGGGCATAAAAGGTGCCAGAGCCTACCAACCACCAAGGGCTAGAGTTAGATACACGATGTGTCACATCTATATGGGCGCCCAAATAGCCCGCAAGGCTATCCACAGCTTTCCCATCAATAAGGCTTAAATCCCAGCGACCAATGCTCACTTGGTTGGAGGCAGGGCCATTATTTACATTGCTGTCATAGATAAGGCCAGTGCGAATTTTACCATGAAATTGCGTTTTGCTATGCTGTTCATCCCATTTTTTTGAAAGCGCGGCATTTTCTTGCGCGCTGGCATGGGGGGTTTTAGCCAGTTCCATGTTTGAGCGTTGCTTATCTTTTTGCATGTTTAAAGCATAGGCTAACTCTTTTAATAACATGGGCTCATTGGGATAAATAGCTAGCATACGCTCATAGGCCATGACAGCGTGCCCTGACTTTTGGGCGCGTAAGGCAGATCTTGCATAGCCTAGGTTTATAAGTAAATTACTGGGGTCTTCGCGTAATAGGCGCCCATAAGCTTCATAGGCGGCGCTATAGTCGCCCTTATCAAAAAGAGCCGCGGCTTGGCTTTGAGATGTTTGTGCTAAAGCTTTAGCAGTGTAACCAGTAAGGCCAAGACAAAGACAAAGGATAAACACCCCTGTGCGCAATATTGGTGACATAATTTCTCCCAATTTCTAGGTAATATAGTAAATAATTACATTTTAGTAGCATGGGCGAGAGTCAAGCGTCAAGCATGCAATGCTTTATAAAACAAAGACTAAGCTAGGTTATGAAATGCGGCGCTATGTATATGTTATATAAAATATATGCACAGCGCCGTTATAAAGGTGAGGTGATTTTAACTGTTATGCTTTGGTCTTGTTAATCCAATAGTGTAGGGTTTTATAGAGAAGCTGGGCATCAATGGGCTTTGTTATGTGGTCATTCATGCCGTGAGATAAGCTTATTTCTTTATCTCCCTTCATGGCATGGGCAGACATGGCAATGATGGGTAGGGCAGAAAAACGCGCTTGCTGACGTATTTTTTCTGTGGCTGTATAGCCGTCCATCATGGGCATTTGAATATCCATAAGCACTGCATCATAGTGTTTTTCTTCAAGCAGATGCAAAGCCTCTTGCCCATTATTGGCAATATCTAAGGTGAAACCTGCCGTGTATAAAATTTCTTGTGCTACTAATTGGTTGATTTCATTATCTTCAGCCAAGAGTAAATGCCCAGAGAGTGAACCCTCTGTATAGGATTCAAGCTCTGTGAGTTGTTCCCCTTTTTGGGCAGTATGGGGATTTATGGCAAAGCAGGCTGTGCAGTAAAAAGTAGAGCCTTGCCCCTCTTTACTTTCTACCCAAATATCCCCTTGCATCATGGTAATAATATTTTTAGAAATGGCTAAGCCTAAACCTGTACCGCCGTACTTACGTGTAACGGTGCTATCTGCTTGAGAAAAGGCTGAGAATAGCCTTTTTATTTGCTCTGGTTTTAGACCTATACCCGTATCGCGTACCGCAAAGCTGCATTGTAAACTTTCGGGGCTTTGCAAGTGACTGTCTATTTTTAAAGACACCGAACCTTCACTGGTAAATTTAATGGCATTGCTAATAAGGTTAAAAATAACTTGCTTGAGGCGCAAAGCGTCGCCCAGCAAAGAAATATGCTCATGCTTGCCATTATCTACGTGCAGTTCAATATTTTTTTCTTGGCATTTGGGGCCGTATAAATCTACCACATTTTGACTTATGCTTTGCAAAGTAAAGGGGTAATGTTCCATTTCAAGCTTGCCGGCTTCTATTTTAGAAAAGTCAAGAATATCATTGATAATACGCATAAGGTTATTGGCAGAGAGTACGGTTTTTTTCACATAATCTTGTTGCACTTCGTCCATATGGGTTTGCGCTAAAAGGTGCAAAAGCCCTAATATGCCGTTCATGGGAGTGCGTATTTCATGGCTCATATTGGCTAAAAATTCGCCCTTGGCCTTGGTGCTTTGTTCTGCCTCTTCTTTGGCATGGCGTAACTCTTGCTCATTGCGGGCAATTTCTTTTAGCATAGCATTATGTTCGCGTAAGTCTCTAAAATAAATAATAAGACCTTGTTTACCCTGGTATTCTGTGCAGGTCATAAACAGCTCTACAGGTATTTCTTCACCGCTGATAATATGTTTGCAAATGGTTGTTGAGGTGCATTGCCCAAGGCTACGCGTAAGGCGAATTTGCTCTTGCACATATTCGTGAGATGTTTGCCCATTAGGTTGAAATTCTGGATGAATTTTGTAAAAATTTTTAATAAAATCTTCTTTGCTGGTAAAACCAAACAGGGTAACAGACTCCATATTGGTGTAGATAAGATTGTCTTGATCATCCCAAAAATGCACGCCCATGGGCATAGAATCTAGCATAAGGGTATTGCGCAGCTCTGATTCTTTAAGCTTTTCTTGGGTATTTTTAAGTTCGCGCAAGTCAATAACATAAGAAATTACTATTTTTTCGCCGCCTAAGGTTGAGCGTACATGTATGATTTCTGCAGGGAAAGGTTGCCCATCGCGGGTAAGGTGTAGCCATTCAAAACGGCAATAACCCTCTTCGAGTACTTTAATATGGTTTTCTATAATGGCTACCGTGTTTTTACGCCCATCTGGCTGGTACTCAGGAGAGAGCAACATGAAGTTTTCCATATAATCTTCTTTGCTTTCACAATGGAAGATACGTACAGCCTCTTGGTTACAGTCCACAATATCCCCTGCTTCATTCCAAAAAGTAATACCAATGGGCAGGTTTTCGGTGATGATGGTATTAAGGGCAGACTCCATTTTATTTTTTTGAAATTCTAAGGACTCTGTAATGTCGGTAATGATAGATAGGCGCGCTCTTTCCTTAGTATCCCAAGCTATGCAGGAATCTACAAATTGTAAATGTTTACCAAGGGGTTCATCATACCTATCCCAAGTATAAGGTTTAGAGAGGTTTTTAATAAGGTTATTGGTACACCGCCCACAGGGGCTGTCTAAATCTCTAAATACTTTATGACATATGCGCGAAACAATATCTTTAGTGCCAAATAAATCTTGGGTGGCTTTATTACAGTACAGAATTTCGTATGTATCTAAATCTGCAATATAAATCGGCATGGGGAAAGCATCGAGCATGTTTTGCACTTGGGTTTGCTTTTTTTGCAGGGCTTTTTTCATGCTGCGCTGTCTTTTACCATACACGCTTAGCACCACCATAAGCATAATAAGCAAAGCAATAATACCCACTAATAAGTTAACACTGGCATAAGAAAGGAAACGTAAAAAATCTCTGGCATAACTAGGCGTTGTGGTATGGTTAAGTAAAATTCCGCTAAATTGATCACGAGGAAATGCCGCTATGGCTTTATTAAAAATAGCAATGAGCCTTGGGTCAACTTTTTCATTAAATACAAAGGAAAATTTATCATAGAGCGGCAATACATTGGCTATATGCAAAAGAGGATGGTCACCCTCAGAAATAACAGTACGGGCGGCGTAGACATTTTCAAAAGCGTAATGAGCATCGTTATTTTCTATGGCCTTATACGCTTCGTTGATGTCATCAAACTCTAAAATGGTATTATGCGGAAAGGATTCTTTAACAAAGTCTATAATGACGGGATGGAGCTTAGAAACGGCTAAAATACTGTCTTTGGTCAGTTGATAATCTTTCCCCACCATGGCTATGGGGGTGGATAAAAAAGTATCTGAAAGGAGTGCATTAAACTCTTTAGCTTTTGCTGGGTTAGTGTCGTAGCTTAAATGCATATCAGTGTAGCCGCGTTTCACACTGTCTAAAGCCTCTGCGTAGCTTAGGCCATGAATAAATTCAAATTTTAGCCCTGTTAGCTTGGCAATAAGCATAAGAATTTCATAGTTAATACCTTTAATGGTATTGCTTTGCTCATCATAATGTTCAAAGGGCGGCCAAAAAGCATCATAAGATATTTTTATGGGCGCCACTTGCTGTATGTATTGCTGTTCTTCTTGGGTAAGTATGAAAGGTCTGGCTGCAAGGGCTGCATGGGAGCTTGCTAAAAGCCAAAAAATGCTAAGCAAGGTCAAAGTCAAAAGTCGTGTTACACTAAAGAAAATGGGGGGAGCGGCCGTAAAACACAATGAAGTACACGTTTTCATAGCAATCCTAATAAAATCAACTTTTGAGCCTGTAGCGAGCGCAAAGGATAAAATGGTAAAGTTAAAAAAAACACAGCCTTTTTTCTTATAGATAATGAATACTAATAAGCAGATTGTAGAAATTATGTCAAGGTGAAACTTAAATTGTGTTGTAAAAATGTGGCAATTCATGGTGTAGAGTTTTAGTATAAAAAAAACAAGCCAAATGCAGAAAAATGTGTTATCTTTGCCATGTTACATTGTGATATATAAAAAATTGAGGAAGAGTAATTATGAAAGATCAAATTTTTAGCGTCCTACAAAGGGTAGGGCGCTCTTTTATGCTTCCCATTGCTATTTTACCTGTGGCAGGTTTATTTTTAGGTATTGGGGCCTCTTTTACAAATCCTAATATGCTTGAAACTTATGGTCTTACAGATATGGTGGGTAAAGATACTATTCTGTATGCTGTTTTAAGTGTTATGGCTCAATGCGGGGATATAGTTTTTGCTAATTTGCCCCTACTTTTTGCCATAGGCGTGGCCATAGGCATGGCAAAGCGCGAAAAGGAAATTGCTGCTTTATCATCGGTAATTGCTTTTATGGTTATGCATACAGCCATTGGCGCCATGATTGTGCTTACACAGGCTAAGGAAGACCTTGTCTCTGGCTCCATAACCTTGGTTATGGGTATAACCTCTTTGCAAATGGGGGTTTTTGGCGGCATGCTTGTGGGCCTTGGTGTGGCAGTCTTACACAATAAATATTATAAAATAGAATTACCGCAAATACTTTCGTTTTTTGGTGGTACAAGATTTGTGCCTATTATATCTGCTGTGACCTTTCTTTTTGTGGGCATTGCCATGTTCTATATTTGGCCAAACATACAAGAAGGTATTTATGCCGTGGGGGATGTGGTTACCAAAAGCGGTTATGCGGGCACCTTTGTTTATGGTTTTATGGAAAGAATTCTTATTCCCTTTGGCCTGCATCATGTGTTTTATCTCCCCTTTTGGCAAACAGCCCTTGGCGGAGTTATGACCATTGACGGCGTGGTGGTAGAGGGGGCGCAAAATATTTTCTTTGCTCAATTAGCTTCGCCAAATACCACAGAATTTTCCGTTTCAGCCACTAGATTTATGTCGGGTAAATTTCCGCTTATGATTTTTGCCTTACCGGGCGCTGCTTTAGCCATGTATCATGTGGCTAAAGATCAAAATAAATTTGTTGTAAAGGGTTTACTCGTATCGGCAGCCCTTACAGCCATGCTTACAGGTATTACCGAGCCTTTAGAGTTTACCTTTTTATTCATTGCGCCGCTTTTGTATGTTATTCACTGCGTAGGGGCAGGGCTTGCTTATATGCTTATGCACCTTTTTAATGTGGGTGTAGGCATGACTTTTTCTGGCGGTATTATTGACCTTACCCTTTACGGTATTTTGCAAGGTAATGATAAGACGCACTGGCTTATGGTTATGGCTGTGGGTATAGTGTACTTTGTGGTATATTATGCGATTTTTAGATTTTTAATTATAAAGCTTAATCTTAAAACCCCTGGTCGCGAAGATGAGGGCGAAGAAACAAAGCTCTATACGCGTAAAGACGTGGAGGCGCAAAAAAAATCATCTGGCACTGCTACGGCAGACGGCACAGAACAAGACGTGATAAGTGGCTTAATTTTACAAGGTCTTGGCGGCAAAGATAATATAGAAGATATTGATTGCTGCGCCACGCGCCTAAGAATCACCGTTGTTGATGCAGCCTTGGTGCAAGAAGAGGTGCTGAAACAATCGGGTGCTGCTGGTGTGGTTATTAGAGGCTTAGGGGTACAAGTGATTTATGGGCCAAGGGTAAGTATCATTAAATCGCAACTTGAAGAGTATTTGCTTTCCCCAGCGAGCCATAGGGCTATGTCTGCTGTAGTAGAGGGCGCAACTGATGGTACAGAAGAAAAAACGATCTCGGAACAGGGCAGAGAAACTGTTGAAGAAAAGGGGCAAAGCTTTAGCATAACATTCACAGCCCCCATGCGCGGTACCATGGCGCCTTTAGCGCAAACCCCAGATGAATCTTTTTCTCAAGAGATGATTGGTAAGGGAGTGGTGTTTTTTCCTGAAAACAGCGCAGAAAAAGGCGAACTCTATGCCCCTTGCACCGCTGAGGTGTCCTTTGTTTTTGATACAAAACATGCTTTAGGTCTCACCACCCCAGAGGGCATTGAGATACTATTACATATTGGCATTGATACGGTGGAGCTAAACGGCGCGCCCTTTGAAGTGTTGGTGCAAGAGGGCGCTACTGTGCACAGCGGTCAAGTTTTGGCTAGGTTTGATACTAAAGCCATTGAAGATGCAGGTAAAAGCACAGCTACGCCCATGGTATTTACTAACTTAGAAGACGGGCAAACACTACACATAAATGACTTTGGCGCTGTGCAAGAAGATACCGCCATTATGGTTCTTAAAAGTTAAGTTTTAAGATAAACTAAAATAACAGAATAAAACCCCAGCGGATTAAATCTGCTGGGGTTTTTTTGCATCAATTGGTTAAGGCAAATTGCATTTTTTTATTATACAAACAGCTTTGCCCAAAATAAAGCCCAAGGTAAACGCTCATACATACGGTAGCAGAAATGGCTACCATAATAGCTATTTGATATAAAGTTGCAGAGGTTGGATCTGCACCTGCCAAAATTTGCCCTGTGAGCATGCCAGGTAGGGAGATAATACCCATGCTCAGCATGGAGTTAATGGTGGGGTAAAGGGCATTTTCAAGAGCAGAGCTCACATAAGGACGCAGTATTTTTTCTGGGTGCACCCCCAGCATAAGCAAGCACGTGTTTTTTGCCTCATTTTGCAGGAGATTTTCTTGAAAAGACTTTAAAGCAAGGTTAAAGCCCGTCATGGCATTGCCTACCAGCATACCGGTGATGGGTATGGTATATTGAGGGTTAAAAAAGCTTTGCTCTGTAATAATGGTCACAAAGAAAAGTGGAATGAGGGTACAGCACACAAGGAATGAACACGCTATGCTTTGCTTAAATTGTCTATTGAGCAGTATTTTTTTATGCAAAATTCTGCGTGAGGCAAAGGCAAACATGATCCCTAGGTAGAGCAAGGTATAAGCAGGGTAGGGATTGGCAAAAAGGTAGGAGAGAATATAGCCAGCCAAAATAAGTTGTATGGTCATCATAAAGCTGGCAAACATGATTTCTTTAGCTTTATTGATTTTTGTTATTTTCATAATGACCAAAACAATAAGCAGTAATACATAGACTATGGCAAAGGAATAGAAGCTTATTTCATGCATGGTTTTTCCTTATTTGGGCTCTTGTAGGTAAACGATATTTTGTGCAAAATGTTGCACCTTACTGTCATGACTGATAAAGATAAGGCTGATGCTCTTTTCTTTGCAAAAAGTGCATATGTCTTGTAGCAGAGTTTGCGCTGTGTCTTCATCAAGAGCTGAGGTGGGTTCATCAAGCAACAACACCCTTGGTAAAAAAGACAAACAAATAGCTAAAAAAACTCTTTGCTTTTCACCGCCAGAAAGATCTTGGCATAAGGTTTTTACATCTTTGGGTATTTTGCAAAGCTGTAAATAAAATTGTATCTGCGCTACGCTAATGTAAGGCTCTTCACGGTATTGGTAAAAAAGCTTGAAATTTTCTTCAATACTTTCGGGAAATAGAAAAAATGCTTGGGGCAGAAGTAATACCTCTTTGCGTAAGGCTAAGGGCTCATATTCTGTAAGGGGTTTGGCATGGTAGTGTATGCTACCACTACTTGGGCAAAGCGTGCCATTAAGTAATTGAAAAAGTGTAGATTTACCGCAGCCGCTCGCCCCTTGAAGTAGATACACCTCATTTGCCATAAAATCCATGTCTGGGTAGTGAATGTGCTCGCGTGCTGTGACACTGCGTAAAGAAAAAATATTATTCATGTGTGTTACCTACTTCGCTTTTTAGCTCTGCAAGTTTACTTTGTGCCTCACGCAACACTTCTTTTCCTAAATCTGTAATATGAAAAAAACGCTTGGATTTTGCCAAATGCGGTTTTTCTGTTGTGCTGCTCAGCCAACCTAGTTTTTCCATACGATGTAGCATGGGGTACAAGGTACCGGGGCTTACCTCATAGCCGTGCTGCTCTAATTCGTTCAGCATCCACTGACCTAGCAGGGGCGCTTTGGCTGCATGGTATAAGATGTGTATTTTCCAAAAAGAAACGAAAATTTCTCTTTGCATGGCTTTTTTTTGCATGGCTTTCTCCGCTATAATTACGATAGTCGTAATTTATATTCGGGCATCGTAATAGTCAAGAATTTTGTGGTGGTGAAATACTATTAATTTTGCCAGCATATATTTTATTTTTTATTATTTTAGTAGATTATATGTGATCAAGGGCATGTGGCTTTAGGATAAATGTAAAGAGATTTTCCTTTGCCTTTTGTGTGCGAGAGGAGTACTATGCCCCCCAGAAAAGCGTACTTTTTTTTAAATGAGCTTTTTCCTATGGAAAATTAGGATATATATAAAAATAGTACCAATGCCAAAGGCATTGAAATGTTATAAAAAAATGAGTAACCCAAACATGGAGAGGAAGATTACGTATGGAACGTCCCGAACAAAATTTAGCATTTGACCTTGTACGTATTACCGAGTCAGCGGCACTGGCTTCTGCACGCTGGTTAGGCCGTGGCGATAAAGATGCTGGCGACGGCGCCGCTGTGGATGCCATGCGCGTGACATTTAATTCTTTAGATGTTCAAGGTACTGTTGTCATTGGCGAAGGGGAAAAAGATCATGCTCCCATGCTCTACAATGGTGAAAAAGTGGGCTCAGGTGAAGGGCTAGAGTTAGATGTAGCTGTGGACCCTGTAGAGGGTACCAGTCTTTTGGCATATGGGCGTCCCAACGCAATTTCTGTTATTGGCGTAGCACCAGCTGGCACTATGTTTATGCCTGGGCCAAGCTATTATATGCAAAAATTGGTGGTGCCCAATGCTGCGCGCAATGTGGTAGATCTTGACGCTCCTGTATATGTAAATTTACAAAGTATAGCCATGGCACTTGGTAAAAAAGTACAAGATCTTGTGGTTTTTGTCTTAGACAAACCGCGCCATGCTACGCTTATCCAGCAGATTCGTAAAGCGGGCGCTCGTATTCAATTACATACAGACGGTGACGTTACTGGTGCTCTTATGGCTGTGGACCCACGCTCTGAAGTAGACGTCATGATGGGCACAGGCGGCACCCCCGAGGGCGTGCTGGCAGCTTGTGCTATTCGCGGACTTGGCGGACAAATGTTTGCGCGCCTTGACCCGCAATCTTTCCCCGAAAAAGAAGCCATTGCCGAAGCTGGTATTGATGTGCGTGAAGTGCTCAATGTGCAAGATCTTGTGCGTTCAGAAGATTGCTTTTTTGCAGCTACGGGTATTTCGGGTGGTTCTTTCTTACGCGGTGTGCAATATGCTGGTAGCAACGCCATTACTCACTCTATGCTTATTCGCGGAAAAACAGGCACTTTGCGCTATATTGAGTCCTACCATAACATAGAACAAATCAACAGTTTTTCCTCTGTGCAATATTAGGAATATACTATGCGAAATTTAGTGCAAGCTTTTGTTTTTGTGGTGTTTATAGGGTCTTTTTCTGTGTTTTTTGCCACTGGTGCATCTCATGCGGCGGCGCAAAGCGTTTATGATAATCAAGGCCCTATTGCTGAAACAGAGCTTTTATCCTTTATTAAGCTTTTACCGCAATTTCGAGCTTGGGCTGTGTCTTCTAAAGAGGTGGCACATCCAAGCTATGTAGATGGTAAGGCAGGCTTTACCTATTCTGAGGCCACGGCAAAATGGATTGAAACGCGCGGTTTTGAGCCTAAACGTTTTTTCACTGTCATGGGGCGCTCTGCAGCAGCTTTATTTATGATTTCTGAAGGGGCTGCCACGCAGGATAAAAGACCAAAGGATATGCCAAGCGTCACGGAAAGTGAAATAAATTTAGTGCAAAAACATTTAAAACAGCTTTTAGAAGCCGGTAGCGATGCCCCCCGTTTGTAATGGGCTTCAGCAAAGACCAGCTATTTTTTTGGATAGAGATGGCACCCTCAATGAGGACAGCGGCTATCTTTATGAAATCTCGGCATGGCGATGGCTTCCCGGTGCTGTGGAAGCCCTCGCCATGTTATCACAAAAGGGCTATGCTCTTGTTGTTATTAGCAATCAGTCGGGCATAGCGCGCGGTTATTATACGGCTGCAGATGTGCACACTTTACATACTTGGCTTAATACTACACTTGCAAAAGAGGGTCTATGTATAGACGCTTTTTACCACTGCCCGCATCATCCCGAATTTTCTGAGCCATGTTCTTGCCGTAAACCCTCGCCACATATGCTTTTGCAGGCGGCGCAAGATTTACAGCTTGATTTGTCGCGCTCGTATATGGTGGGCGATAAAATAAGCGATGTGCAGGCTGGCCTTGCCGCTGGTTGCACGTCTTACCTTATAGATGCAAAGAGGGTAGGGCAGAGTCAGTCTTTGGCTCAAGAAGCTGGGGTGCATTATGTTTCTTCGCTTTTCGCGGCGGCGCAAGCCATTTGTGCAGATTGAGCGCGCTAGGCCTTTTTGCTAATCCCTCTTTTATTTCTCACCCCCGCTACTGCCTTTTTACAAAATTACTTTCCCCCTCTTAGCAAAGCCTATAAAAACCCATAAAGCCCATAAAAAGTATACAAAGAGCCCTTGTCCTCTTTTCTTGACCCTTAGGGCATGTTGCGTTAGATTAATCGTTTCATTATTCACATACTAAAGGAATAGCCATGAGCGATACATCTTCCCCCAATACCATCACAGAAAATACCGAAAGCGGCGCGGATTTTATTCGCACTCGCATTATGGCAGACAATGCCTCTGGGCGCTTTGAACAGCGTGTGCATACACGTTTTCCCCCTGAGCCCAATGGCTATTTGCACTTAGGTCATGCCAAATCTATTTTCTTAAACTATGGTATTGCGCAAGATTTTGGCGGTAAATTTAATTTGCGTTTTGACGATACCAATCCTACCAAAGAAGAAACCGAATATGTAGATTCTATTCGTGAAGATGTGCAATGGCTAGGTGCCAAGTGGGAAGAACGAGAGTTTTTTGCCTCTGATTATTTTGATAAGCTTTATGCCTTTGCTGAGCAATTGGTTCTTGCCGGTAAAGCTTATGTAGATTCATGCACTGCGGAAGAAATTCGCCAAATGCGCGGCTCTTTTACGGTGCTGGGTACTCCAAGCCCCTACAGAGAGCGTAGCATAGAAGAAAATATAGATTTATTTCGCCGTATGCGCGCAGGGGAATTTCCCGATGGCGCCCATGTGTTGCGCGCAAAAATTGATATGAGTTCGCCCAATATTGTTATGCGTGACCCAACTTTATATCGCATACGTCATGAGCATCATCACCGCACCGGCGATGCTTGGTGTATTTATCCTATGTACGATTTTACTCACTGTATTTCTGATTCGTTAGAGCATATTACTCACTCCATTTGCTCGCTGGAATTTGAAAATAACCGTGAACTTTACGATTGGGTATTGGAAAATCTTGGCGTCTATCGCCCGCAACAAGTGGAATTTGCTCGCCTGCAAATGGGTTATACTGTGCTCTCTAAGCGCAAACTCATTCAATTGGTACAAGAAGGTCATGTAAGCGGCTGGGATGACCCACGTATGCCCACCATTAGCGGTATGCGTCGTCGCGGCGTGCCACCTGAGGCCTTGAAAGATTTTTGCCAGCGCATTGGTGTGGCTCGTGCTGATTCTACCGTGGACTTTGGTCTTTTTGAATTTTGCCAGCGCGAATATTTAAACAGCCACACACCGCGTGTTATGGCTGTGCTTGATCCTATTAAGGTGGTTATTACCAATTACCCTGAAAATGATGCAGATAAGCCGGCAGATTTGCACATGCCTTACCACCCCGAAGACGATAGCTATGGCAGTCGCACCATGCCCTTTACCCGCGAGCTCTATATAGAGCGTGATGATTTTCGTGCAGATCCGCCCAAAAAATTCCATCGTCTTTATGTAGGTAATGAAGTGCGCTTGCGTTATGCCTATTATATCACTTGCCAAGAAGCCATTTATGATGAAGCAGGTAATGTGGTGGAATTGCGTTGCACCTATGATCCCGAAAGCCGCGGCGGTAAGAGTGAAGATGGGCGTAAGGTGCGCGGTACCATTCACTGGGTATCAGCAGAGCATGCCGCGCCGCTAGAAGTGCGCCTGTATGAGCATCTTTTTGCCACTGAAAATCCCAATGCTGTGGAAGATGGCAAAAGCTTTTTGGATTATTTAAACCCTGAATCCCTACGTGTGGTTACGGCGCAATGTGAACCTGCCATGCGTGATTTTAAAGTGGGTGATAGGATGCAATTTGAGCGTTTAGCTTATTTTTGCGTAGATAAAGACAGCCAAGAGGGCGCCCCCATCTTTAACCGTATTGTGAGCCTTAAAGATAGCTGGGCTAAAATGGAAAAGGCCGCTGCTGCAAAATAATTGTTTATTTTTGTGGGAGGAAGAAGGGAGCGCCTAGGCGACAATGTCTCTTTGCATCCTCCCTCAACACGCGCTTTATATGTTAAAAGCCCACACCTTTGGTGTGGGCTTTTAGATTGCTGGCAAAGTTTCCCCCAGACCCCTTTCCAAAAAACTTTAATTGCGGCAACATGTTACCTTTGAAAAAAGGTTTTGCCGCAATGTAAATAAAATAATATGTTTTTTACACGCTTTTTAAAAGACGAAAAAATAAAATTTAATGTTTAGCTCTTAGAGTGTAGGTAAAGTATACTGGGATAAAATTTTTAGTCTTTCTTTTTTGCTACCATAAAGGCTAGCCCGCCCACCACGCAGCCAGCAATGAGGGCAAATACAGGGGTCAGCAAGAGCGAGCCTATGACCCATTCCCACAATCTTTGCCCTGCTTCATAGCCAAGGGTTTGCACGCTAAATTCATTGAGCCAATGCCCATGACGCACGCGATAACCCAATAAAATAGCCATGGCAGGCAAAAAGGGCGGCCACGTAAAGGGAATCATAGCAAGGGCGCAGAGGCGATTTAAGCGAAACCAGCCTATAAAGAGCAATAAAGCTACACTTTGAATAATGGGCGCAGGTACCGTAAGCACAGCTATGGCTATGGCGGCGGTGCGTGCTAGATCCTTGGGGGTGGCGCGATTATAGGGGTCTTCCATAAGCTGACGCAAAGATTGCAAAGGTCGCTTTAAAGAAATAGGTTCAGCTATATTTTGCGCATTACTTTGGCGACGCTTAAAAGGCAAAGGCACCAAGGCGCGTACGGTAAGGCGTACATTGCAGCTAATAAGTTTTATATAGTCTGGAATTTTTGGGGCTATCCATGTGCTTGAAGAGGGCATGGACACAGGCACTTGTTGAAAATCAAATTGCCCCCAAGCGCCGCGTACTAAGCTTTCGGCTTCAAAGGCATAGCTTGTATCTTGTATATGTAGGCATTGTAAAAAATCTATGGGGTAGGCGCGTAACGTGGTGTGCACATCTGACACTTTACGCCCTGTTTGTACCCTAAGCCAAAAGGAAGACATGATGCGCTCAAAGCGCAGGCGCAAAGGGCAGGGCTGCGTAAAATCGCGCTGTCCTAAGATGATATCCAGAGGGTTTTCTTGAGCTTGCGCCACTATTTTGGCTATATCGGTGAAAAATTCGGGAGTATCTTCTAAAAGCTCAAAGCTGACTATATGGGTGCAGCGCCATTCTTTAGCTTGAGGCAAGGCGGCATAGAGCGCTTCACCTCGTAAAGGATCGCAGGGCATGTGTAAAGATGTAGGCGGTGTGGCTATGCCATCTGGTATATTTTCGGCAACGAGTACGCGCGGACACACATCGTATAAGCGCGGAAGATATTTTGCCAAAAGCTCAGCATGATCATAACGTGTAATAAGTAAACAAGGACGAAAAGACATGTGCTTTTGTAGGCAAATTCTAAGGATGGGTCAATATAAATAAGGACACAGGGGCGTAAAGCGCTCTTGCGGGCGGCAGTGATTTAAGCTATTTTGCCATATAACTAACGCTTTTTAGGTATAAGATATTGAGGTGCGCATGAAAAAAGTTCTTACCACTTGTGGCTATTGCGGCTGTGGCTGTAATTTTTATGCTACGGTGCAAGATGAACGTATTGTCTCCGTAAGTCCCAAGGCGGATCATCCTGTCAATAAAGGTATGCTGTGTGCTAAAGGCTGGCTTGGGCATGATTTTGCTACGCACCCGCAGCGCTTGCATAGCCCGCTCTTGCGACAAAAAGACGGAACCTTACAAGAAGTGTCTTGGGATACGGCTTTATCTTTTGTGACGGAAAAATTAGCGAAAGTGCGCCGTGAACAGCCGCATGCCTTTGCGCTTTTTGCTTCAGCGCGCTGCACCAATGAAGAAAATTATTTAGCGGCTAAACTGTGCCGCGCTGTCATGGGCTCGCCGCATATTGATCACTGCGCAAGGCTTTGACATAGCCCCACTGTGGCCGGTCTGGCTACATCTTTTGGTTCCGGCGCTGCAACCAATAGCCTAGAAGAAATACGTCATGCGGATGTACTTTTTATCATTGGTTCTAATACTTCAGCCCAGCATCCGCTTGCCTATGCCCGTGTGGCTGAGGCGGTGAAGAGCGGGCGCACTAAGCTTATAGTGGCAGATCCGCGCACCACCCCCGTAGCGCAACTGGCGCATATACATTTACCCCTACGCCCCGGCAGTAATTTGGCGCTTATTAACGCCATGTTACATGTTGTTTATACAGAAAAATTGCATAATGAAGCCTTTGTTGAGGCGCATACTGAGGGCTTTGAGGCCTTTATTGCCTCCATAGAGCAGGTCACACCGCAGTGGGCGGCTGATATTACCGGCTTGACTGCTCAGGCTATTACCGAGGCGGCGCGCCTTTTTGCAAGTAGCACCAAGGCCATGATTTTATATTGTATGGGCATTACGCAGCATGTAACAGGCACAGAATCTTGTCGCGCCCTTGCTAATATGTCTTTGCTCACAGGTTCCATTGGGCATGAAAGCGCAGGTTTACTACCTTTGCGCGGGCAAAATAATGTGCAAGGATCGTGCGATATGGGCGGCCTACCTGAGGTTTTGCCAGGCTATGTGCAGGCAGGCTCCACCTTGGCAGAACAGCGCTTTGGTACGCTGTGGGGAGATTTTGCCAATGAATGCGGTTTAAAACTTACAGAAATGCTGCATGCCATGGCTCATAAGAATATTTCAAGTGTCTATATTATTGGTGAAAATCCTCTGCTTTCCGATGCAGATACTGCCGCCACAGAAAAAGCCTTGCGCAGTCTTGATTTGCTTATAGTGCAAGATATTTTTCTTACCGAAACAGCTAAACTGGCCCATGTGGTTTTGCCGGCGGCCTCGTATTTAGAAAAAGAGGGCACCTTTACCAATACCGAACGCCGTGTGCAGCGCATTCGGCCCGTGCTACCGCCTCAAGGGCAATCGCGCGCTGATTGGCAGATTATAGCGCAAATTATGCAAAATTTAGATGCAAAGAGCGCGCCCTATGCCAGCACAGAAGATATTTTTAATGAAATATGCACACTGGTGCCAAGTTATGCAGGCATGAGCTATGCGCGCCTTGAAGCTCATGATGGTCTTTGCTGGCCTTGTCCTGATAAAGAACATGCCGGCACCCCCATTATGCATAGCCATGGCTTTGCCAGAGCGCAAGGCAAGGGGCTTTTTACCGTAAATATCTTTGAGGCGCGCGGGCAGCAACAGTGTCAAGATTATCCATTTATTTTGGTCACGGGGCGCCTTGCGCATCATTATCATACAGGTACCATGACGCGCTTGTCGTGGGCATTAGAGCGTGAAAGCCCCACAGCTTTTTTAGAAATGCATCCTGATGATGCCGCCAGCATTGGCGCTAAACAGGGCTGGAATGTGCGCATTCGCTCGCCACGCGGTGAGGCTGATGCCTTGCTTCATGTGACGAAAAAAATAACCAAGGGGACGGTGTTTTTACCTTTCCACTTCTTAGAAAGCTCTGCCAATGCCTTAACTTCGCATGAGCATTTAGACCCCATTGTTAAAATTCCGGAATTTAAAGTCAGTTCCGTGTCTGTTGCTGTTATTCCTTAGGAGCCTTTTATGACTATGTTTTTTTTACCTTTTGCTAAGCTTGAAGAGGCGCTGACTTTATGGAATGCGGCTTTTAGCGTATTCACTGCGCAAAATATGAGCCAAACATCGGTGCAATCTGACAATCAGAAGTACACAAACCATCAGGATGTGCACTTAAGCCCTTATGCTGCGGGTAAGACCTTGGCTCATACCCAGTATACGCTTACAACGCACTCGCCTAAGGAATTTGTTTTTGCCCCGCGCGAAAAACTTTTTAGCTGGCAGGGTAAAGAGCATATTAGCGTGCAAGATGCCTTGCTAGAGAGTTTTGCCACAGATAAGGACATTTTGCTTTTTGGCATACGCCCTTGTGATGCTTACGGGCTGGCCTATAGTCATGCTTTTTTTCACGGCGAATATAAAGATATGAATTATGCTCGCCGTCAAAAACATCTCTATACCATTGCTGTGAATTGTGTGCAGGCAGGGGCAGGGTGTTTTTGTGCGTCCTTGGGTACAGGCCCTTTTGTTACGGATAAAGCACAAGGGGGCGCTGATGTGGAATGTACCCCTTTAGAGCAAGGCTATATTTTACAAGCCCATAGTGAAAAAGGGCAGTGGCTACTTAGTAATATTAGTGAGATAGTGCAAAGATATTATGATGATAGTCCTTTAAAGTCCAAGGCGGAAGTCTTAGAGCTTTGTCTGCAATCCTTTACGCGCAAGCCAGATTTTAGCACATTGCAAGAGGCTTTAGAGGCCGGCTTTGAGCATGAATTGTGGGCGCGCATGGCGCCATCGTGCATATTGTGTACGGGGTGCACTCGGGTGTGCCCCTCTTGTACCTGTTTTACCACCCATGAAGAGCTTATAAATGAATCTACGGGGCAAGAAGCAGGGCAGCGAGTGCGTTGCTGGGACTCGTGCCAAAGTCGCGGCTTTACGCGCAATGCCGGTTGGCATGAGCCGCGTGATGAAGTAAGCATAGTGCGCTATAGAATTTATGATAAATTACATTATATTGAGCAGCGTTTTGGCTTTAAAGGCTGTACTGGATGCGGGCGCTGTAGTGCTGTATGCCCAGCCGCCATTGATATTGTGCAGGTGGCTGAAGAGCTTATGCAAAGCCATGCTCAAAAATCCGCCGAGCCTTCATCTGAAAAAGTGCTTTTTTCGCGCGCGGTGCCCTTTATAAATCACAATAGAGCTTTTGATGCTAAGCTTTATGTGCCGGAAATTGTGCAAATTGTAGATATTTTTGAAGAGGCTAAAAGTGTAAAGCGCTTTACGGTAAAATATGTGCATAATAGTGCGCAGGGGCGTCCTGCTTTACGCGGACAATTTTATATGATTACTGTTTTTGGCGCCGGCGAAATTGCTATTTCCGTACCCTTTAGTGATAAGGAAGAGCAGGAATTTACTTTTTATGTAAAAAAAGTAGGTAAAGTAACAAGCGCGCTTTTCACTAAAAAAGTTGGTGATATGCTAGGGTTACGTGGTCCTTATGGGGTGCCCTTTCCGTATGAGTCTTTTGTGGGACGCTCACTATTGGTGGTGGGTTCTGGGGTGGGGCATGCGCCTGTGCGCGCGCCCTTGGTGCGTGCCATTGAAAATAGAGAGCAATTTAAACATATTGTTGTTATAGGCTCTGCCATGACTTATGAGGAGTTGCTGCTTAAAGAAGATTTGCAGGCTTGGAATCAATTGGACGGTGTGCATGTGCATTATGCGCTGGCAAGACCTACCAAGGCGCTCACCACGGTGCCCATACATGTGGGCTACATTAATGACTTATTACCACCTTTGGCGCAAAATCCTGGTATAGATTGGGGGCAAACTTCGGCTATTATTTGTGCTTCGGCGCGGCGAATTCAGGCTGTAGCTAAAGATTTGGTTAAACTTGGCATGCAGCCCAGCGATATTTATACGGCGCTGGAAACCAATATGCGCTGCGGCGTGGGTAAATGCGGGCATTGTAAGGTGGGGGCGCATTATATGTGTAGTGACGGGCCTGTGCTGAACTATGCAGATATGCTGAGCTTACCTCAAGAGTTTTAACGGTGTAAATGTATGTCTTTGATAAAATACGGTATTGACTTTATAAGTAATTTTAGCTGATTAGTATGAAAATGGAATTTATCCTGAGAAGTGCTAACTTCTATGGTTTACAGCGAAAGTTGTAAACCATTTTTCTTTTGAAGTTGTATATATGTCAGTTTGATGTAACTTTATAGAGTTTTTTATTTATTGTAACTTTTAAAATATGATGAGTGTATGTATGATCACAAGCTTGTGCCCTTTATCATTACAATACGGCCATGAAGTAAGAGTTATTGCTCCTTCACGTAGTTTAAATTTAATTGATGCTCGTGTAAGAGCTTTGGCTGTGCAACGATTGACTACACTTGGTCTTAAAGTGAGCTTTAGTCGCTATGCTGAAGAAAGTGACCATTATTATAATAATGGCAGTATTGCACACAGGGTTCATGATATTCATGAAGCCTTTAAAGATTCACATGTGAAAGCCGTATTAACTACTTTAGGAGGGTATAATGCAAATCAACTTTTGTCACATCTGGATTATGCACTTATAAAAGCAAATCCTAAAATTTTTTGTGGGTTTTCAGATATAACGGCTTTGTCTAATGCTATATATGCCAAGACAGGGCTGATTACCTTTTCAGGGCCACATTTCTCTACCTTTGGTATGATTCATGGTTTCGAATATACTTTAGAATACTTTAAGAAAATATTTTTTGAAAAGGAACCTATTTGTCTTGCAAGCTCTTCTAAGTGGAGCAATGATGCTTGGTATAAAGATCAAGAAAATAGACTTTTTTATAATAATAATGGAATGTTTGTTATAAATAAAGGCGCAGCTCAAGGCTGTATTGTCGGAGGCAATCTGTGCACACTGAATCTTTTACAAGGTACAGAGTATATGCCTAGTATAGAAAATAAAATTCTTTTTCTTGAAGATGATGCTCTTACAGGAAAAGACTTTCTTTTTAACTTTGATAGAGATTTGCAATCTCTTATACATTTACCAGGCTTTGCGTCGGTAAAAGGTATTGTTTTAGGGAGAGCAGAGAAAGAATGTGATATGTCTCAAGAAAAATGGGTGGCCCTTATAAAGGGTAAACCTGAACTAAATCATATTCCTGTCATAGGCGGAGCTGATTTTGGGCATACAACCCCCATCTTTACTTTTCCAATCGGTGGTGAAGTGCGCATTGAAGCTTATGAAAATGCCTCTATTACTTTGCTCTAAGAGTTTGTACTAGTAAACATCTTTAAATCTATTTTTCCACCATAGCCATAAGCTGGCGTATACTATATGTAGAACGTATGGTACAGATAATATTTTTTTCTATCGCCTCCTTTATACAATGAAAAGGGTTCTTTTTTTGCAACTATTAAGCAAAATATGGTGATTTACTTTTAAATATACTGCAAAGTGGAGCTTGCTAGTTTGCTTATATTAGAATGTGTTGGAGTTTTGATTAATGTACCTTTTTTGTTGGGGTATGGGGTTGTACTTCATTAGTTGAACATGAAAACACATGGCACAGTGCTTTGTTTTAGAGAATATATTTATGAGTAAACATTAATGAAAATAAAACGCATTGATTAACTATGTTTTAAGTAGATTAGTATGGAATGTTTTTTTAGATATAAAAAATCAATAAAATAAATATTTAGTGTTTTAGAATATAAATATTTTATTATAGTCGTACACAAAATATATAGTTTTTCAAAAAAATACCGATAGTAAATACACAAGTGATGTTTTATGAAAGTTCGTGCTTTTTATGTTAACGAGACAAAAAGTAGGAGTAGTGATAGTGAAAAACATTTTGATACGTGTTATGGCTATAGGATTTTTGTTGTCGCATTGGGGGTTGGCTTATGCCGAAGCGCAAAATGTTACTGAAGTGCCTTTTAAAGCTGCTGTAAAAGATGCAGCCCCTGTAGAAGAGGTAGCCAAAGAAGCTACGGAAGCAGTAAAAACTGCGCCT
>CAYJND010000004.1:0-11788 GCA_964371565.1 uncultured Desulfovibrionaceae bacterium | reverse complement strand
GCTGTTACAGAAGCTAGCAAGGTTGTAGCCCCTGTAGAAGAGGTAGCCAAAGAAGTTACGGAAGCAGTAAAAGCTGCGCCTGCAGAAGCCGCCAAAGAAGCTGTTACAGAAGCTAGCAAGGCTGTAGCCCCTGTAGGAGAGGTAGCCAAAGAAGTTACGGAAGCAGTAAAAGCTACTTCTGCACCTGGCATGACTGCAGTGGCACCTGAAGGTAAAAAATCTGGTAAAGCTGTACTTGTGTCTACCACCAAAGATATTATGAGCATGTCAGCTTTTAGTCCCGATGGCAAAATAGATAGTTGCGTACGTGTTGTGTCTGCAGGGGGAAGCCCTCTTATAGCAATACGTGTAGAAAACTATGGCGGAAAACAAGGTAGTTGGAAGAGTAAAGATGTGAAAACATCAGCCATGGGTGTGCTATCTGTGTATCATGGAGATACATTACTTAACCCTAAGGACGCTTCTTTTAGTTTAGATATAAGCACCCCGCAGACCTTAGATATTTATTTGCAAGATACAGGTGCGTTGGCTGATGCTAAAACGCGCATCCGAGTGGTCCTTTATCACAAAGACGGCTCCAGAACTTTCTCTATTTTACAGCGTTAATAGGGTAAAAAACCATGACAAGTTATACTCGTCATGATTTTTTACTTTTATTACTTTAACATTTTAAAACTTCTTAGCAAGTGAGGTTGGTATGAGGCGTTTTTTTAGTGTGTCACTGTTTTTAGTGGCATTATTGTTTGCAAGTTCTTTTATGGCGCCTAATATGGGCATGGCTGAAGGGCGAAAACCTGTTACCATTGAAGAGGGATCACCTCTATCATTGCGCGTGCTTACACGACCCAAGGCAATCTTGTATAAAGATGGTTCTGAAGCCACAGTGCTCGAAGGACAACTTCCTGTTTTTAAGTCTTATTATGTCTATACTCGTCCCGGCGGCGAGGCTAGAGAAACGGGTACTGGCTGGTATGAAGTTGGCAGTGACGAGAAAGGTACCATAACTGGCTGGTTAAAAGCATCTGATGTTTTTGAATGGAAGCAAGCCATGTGTTTGGCCTTTAGCCATCCGCAAGGTCGTAAACCAGTGCTTATGTTTGAAGATGAAGAGCGTTTGGATATCTTATTGAAAGAAACAGGTGAAAAACGTGCGCAAGATGCCGCTCAATTATACGCCGCCATTGATAATGCCGCTACTGCTCCCTTACCTGCTGACTTTCCTATTATTTCGGTAGAGCCAAAGCTTGCTATTGATATTACAAAACAGTTCTATCTTTTGCCTATTTTAGAGCATAAGAGCATTGAGATGGAAAGCTATGAAGGGCGTAAGCTTCTTTTGGCTGCTGTAAGTGGTAAGGCCGACGTAAAACGAGATCAAAAGGCTGATATTCGTGTAAATAAAGCCGCTCTTGCTGCAGCTACCACCACAGAAAAAGATGTGGCAGCACAAAAGAAAGATATTAAATTTGATATTGTTTGGGTTATGGATACCACCCGTAGTATGCAACCTTATATTGAAGAAGTTCGCAACACCATGGAAGAAATGAGCAAAACTTTGGCTCAAAAACCTGAAGTGGCTGAACGTATTCGCTTTGGTGTAGTAGGATATAGAGATTCTGAAGAGATCAAAGATATTGGGTACCTTACCAAAAATTTTACACCAGAATTACAAAGTTTAGAAGCTTTTACGGGCACGTTAAAAGAAGTAAAAGAAACTACCACTGACTCGGTAGATGTGAATGAAGATCTTTTTGCAGGTGTAAAGGTAGCCATTGAAAATTCTGCATGGCGCGATGGAGCCTTACGTATTGTTATTGTGGTGGGTGATGCGCCATCTCACGAAGCAGGGCATAAGTGGAATAGCACTAAGCTAGATGAAAAGACGTTACGCATTCTTGCCTCAGAAAATAATGTAATTGTTTTTGGTATTCATGTGCAACCTAAAATACGTAAAAAATATAATAATTTAGCAAAGAAGCAATTTGTAGAGCTCACCACCAATAAAGGCGTAGAAGGTTCTATGCTTTTGCAAGTTGCTGCTGGCGATAGAGTAAACTTTATTGCTAGGGCAAAAGAATATTCTACATCAATTACCAATGTGTTAGAATCTGCTTTAAAAGATGTAGCTGCTGCGTCGCCAGCTCCAGCACCAGCACCTGAAGCTGCAGCTACGCCACCAGCAGCAAGCCCAGACTCTGCTCCAGCTCCAGCCCCTGCTGCCACTACTGCTGATGGTAAATCTACTACAGAGCAAATTCATAAAACTTTACAAGCAGGCATGGTTACATGGCTCGGGCGTGCCACAGAAACCCAAGCCCCTAACGATATTGAAGCTTGGGTAACGGATAAAGACTTAACCGATCCTTCTATGCAATCTTTAGATGTTCGTTTACTCATTAGTAAGCGTCAACTGGATAGTCTTGCCGTAATGTTGAATGAAATTATTAATGCCGGTGCCACAGCGCAGATGGAAAGCACAGACTTTTTCTCAGCTTTGCAAGGTGTGTCTGCCACTGCTGCTCGTAATGCCGATCAACTTGCCAAGGCTACTAGCTTAGAAGATTCGGGACTTGTACCGGCTTTCTTACAAGGATTGCCCTACGAAAGCCAAATTATGACCATGTCTCCTGAACTATGGGATAGTCTTGGTCCTGACGAGCAAGACCAATTTATTGAAGGCTTACGCAGTAAGATTTCTGCCTTTGAAAGCATAAATAGTACCCCAGATCAGTGGGTTATGCTCAATCAAGGTGATGCTGCGGATGATTTTGTAACACCTATTCCTTTGGATTTATTACCCTAATGTTTTTATCTGCACGCGATTTGGAATTGACACGCGAAAAAAATGGCGCTGTGTTTACTTTGGCTGTGCCTATGCTGCACCTTCAAACGGGGGATATTGTGGCTGTGGTTGGTCAAAGCGGCTGTGGAAAATCGACGCTTTTGGATATCCTGGCGCTTATTTTATGTCCTCAACAAGGGCAAATGTCACTTCAAAGTGCAGATGAACATGTGGTTAACCTCACGCAGGCCAGTGCTTCGGTGCTGGCCCAAGTGAGGCGGGAGAAATTGGGTTATGTGCTTCAATCTGGTGGTTTATTACCTTTTTTAAATGTACGTGAAAATATTTTATTGCCTGCCCGCTTGTTAGGTATTTCCGAAAAACAAAGTCATGATTGGTTACATACGCTTTTGGAAAATTTGGGCATAGCTAGTCAAGTGGATAAAAAACCACAACATCTTTCTGGCGGTCAAAGACAAAGGGTTGCCATAGCGCGCGCTCTTATTCACCGACCAGCTTTGGTGTTGGCAGACGAACCCACAGCCGCCGTAGATAGTGATGCGGCGCAAAATATTTGCAGCATATTTCGTTCTGTGGTGCAAGAAAGCGGCGCTGCAGCCATCATTGTAAGTCATGATAAAGAATTGATGCGTGCTCATGCCGATGCTTGGGCAGAATTTACTTTAAGTACCAATGCCCAGGGGCATGTTCGTTCCACATTGCAATGGCCTATATCGCATATTCCCAGCACCCAAGGACGTATGTATGCGTGAGTTAACTTCTGTTATTTGGATGGCATGTAAAGATTTACGCCATGATGCACGTATGACTGTTTGCCTTGTGCTTACGGTGGCTGCCATTGCGCTTCCTCTATTACTCTTTTTTGGTTTAAAAAATGGGGTGGTGGAGGTTATGCGCCAGCGCATGATTAATGACCCTAGCTTTATGGAAGTTATTCCTCAGGGGACGTCAACTTTTGAGGATGCTTGGTTTGAGCAGTGGCGCCAAAATGCTCACGTGGGCTTTGTGGTGCCAAAGACACGAGAATTGGGCGTGGGAGGCGTTTTTTCTGGTGTTAAGGCGGGGCAAAAATCTGTAAAAGCTGATATGCAACCCACAGGGGCCGGTGATTGGCTTTTGCAAAGTTATCGAGTGCAGGTTCCGCAAGGCGATCAATGCGTTTTGACAGCAACTTTGGCGCAAAAGCTAGGTGTGCAATCTGGAGAGCAAATAGAAATTAAAATCTCCCGCCAAAGAAAAGGTGGCGGTCTTGAATATGGCAAGCGTCTTTTTACAGTGTTAGATGTTTTGCCACAACAAGCTTCCGGACGAGATTTTGCTTTTATTCCCTTAGAGCAATTAGAAAATATGGAAGCATATCGCGATGGCTTTGGTGTAGAGGCCTTTGGCTGGCCTGGAGAAAAACCCTTGGCTTATCCTGTTTTTTATGCAGGGATTTTATACACAAAAGAACCCATAAATGCCATTGCTTCAGCGCGACTACGTCAGCGCACGGGTTTTGCTCGTATGCAAGATGCTCCTGAGTTGGCTGTGCCTGGTTGGCATGCCACACGCTTAGAGGTGGGGCGTACGGCTATAAATTTATTTAAAGTGCAAGAAATTCGAAATGTTTTGCGCGGTCAAGAATACGCTTTTGTGCCTTTGGCCGGAAATGGTGAACAAGCTTTAGAGGTACATTTGTCTCTGGCGCAGGGGGGAGTGTCTTCGGAAGAGGGAGATTTATTAGAATTAAGCTCGCTACCTATGTGGGCCTCCTCTTCGTGGCCAAGTCTTGCGCCCATACATTCTGCATGGGAACCTGCTGTTTGGGCTGATATACAAAAAATCCCCAATGCACTTTTTGTGGCACCCGCTGTGGCAGCGAAATTTCCAGAGGGAAGGGCGCTGGTCTCTTTCTCCGCTAAAGGCGAAGAAAACCTTTCTTTTTCGATGCATATTATAGGAATCGAAGGTTTGAAATTAAATCAAGCCATGGCGGCACCGGGACTTGTAGCAAGACTGAACCTTTTGTTTACGCGCCCATTGGAGTTTTTAGCTAAAAAGGGTGAGAGCGACTTGGCACAAGATGTAGCCATCTTGTTGGGCCGGCAAAGTTATTCGCGTTTTCGTATGTATGCTAAAAGTTTAGATGATGTGGCTCCTTTAGCAGCATTGTTAGAAAAAGAAGGTGTCATAGTTAAAACGCGTGTGGCTGACATTGAACGTGTGCGACGCATGGATCAATATCTTTCCTTAATATTAGGCCTTATTGCCGGTGCTGCCATGCTTGGCGGTGCCATATGTCTTTTGGCGTCACTTTATGCCAGTGTGGAGAGAAAAAGACGTTCTTTGGCTGTGCTACGTTTATTAGGTATTCATGGTTCGCGCCTTTGTGCCTTCCCACTCACTGCAGGGCTGGTTATGACAGGTCTTGGCATGGTTTTTTCTCTACTTCTTTTTCACGGTATTGCATTTTATATGAATTTATTGGCGCAAGATTTTATTTTGCCCGGTGAAGTTATATGTCGTTTACAAGGTCAGCAACAGCTTTGGGCCGTTGCATGGGCTGTTTTAGCGGCTGTGGTGGCTGGTTTGGCAGCGGCGCTACGTTTACTCAAAATTGAAGCTTCTGAAAGCTTGCGTGATGAATAAAATTGCTAAAGAGGGTTTTATGAAGAAATTGTTATTTTCATTATTATTAGGATTGGCACTTTTAACGCCTCATATTGTTCAGGCCACAGAAAAATCTCTCTGTAATCCTAAACCGCTGGCAGATGACTTGATTATTCCCGGGCCAGAGGGAACGTGCTTTGCTTTTCGCCCTGTGATGGTAAGTGGAGATACCCCCTTTAGCGGCGAAACCTTTGTAATGGGTGATGCGGAAGAAGATACTTTTCGTATGCCTTCTACCGAAGTTATGGTGGGGGGAAGTTTTCTTATGGAAACGGAAACCACTTCCTGGGTATATTATATTGGCAAATACGAAATTACACGTAAGCAATATAAAGCCATTATGGGGAGTTTGCCTGCGGCGTTAAAGGATAAAGAGTCCACACCTGAAAAAGATAATCTACCAGTGACTAGTTTAACGTATTTTGAGGCTCTTCAATTTGTGGATAAACTTAATCAATGGATTTACGCCAATGCCGAAGCTAAAGACAGTATGCCAAGGTCTGGAGCTTATCCAGGTTTTATGCGTTTGCCATCGGAAGCAGAGTGGGAATTTGCCGCTCGTGGCGGGAAGAAGGTTAAGAAAGCTGTTTTTGAAAGTGCCACACCTTATGGGGATAGATTATCCGCTCACGAATGGTTTAACGGACCTAAGTCATCACATGGTAAAATGAAAGCAGTAGGGCTGTTGCAACCTAATCCTTTAGGCATTCATGATATGCTGGGAAATGTGCAAGAAATTGCTTCAAATCAATATCAATTTGAATATTATCAAGGTAGAAGTGGTGGTTTTACTAGCCGAGGTGGTTCTTTTATTTTGGCAGAAGATAAATTGCGGTCTGCTATGCGCCAAGAAGAACCATATTATTTAGCTCGAAAAGATAAACTTACCCCTAATGCAAAAATAACTCTTGGTTTGCGTTTGGCTATTTCGGCTCCTTTACTTACAGATAAAGCTGCCATTGAAGAATTTGAAGAGGCATGGGAGCTGTATCGTGACAGCGCTCGTGCCCAAACTCCAGCTGGTCTTTCTATGGCTCCCCTAGGAGATCAAGCTATTGCTTCTTTTCAAAGCGCTTTTGAACGCATTCGTGCTTTAAAGGAGTTACAAGATGCTGAGTATAGCCATGTGAACTGGAAGCAAGAATTAGCGTATGCCGTAGATGGCATGATTAAAGGGCAAAAAAACCAAGAATCAGCTCAGAAAAAAACAGCTGAAGTACTTATTATGCAAACTCATGTTTTGTCGCAAGAGCTTGCACGGCATTTTAATCAATACGCTGTTTTGCAAGAGAGACTACCTACAAAAATAGAACAAAAAGAAAGAGAAACTTGGATAAAACGCATAAATGCATTGAATTTTGTTATAGAGGGTAAACTTGAGCGTTATGGAGAAAATCTTATGCTTATTGATACCGTTCCTGTAAAATTTATGGAAGAAGCTTTTACTTTGCGTGAACAAAAAACTCAAAAAGATACTGAGATAAATGATGCTGAAAGAAATGTTGCTTTAGCTATGTTGGCTATGGTGCGAGCGCATTATAATGAATTTACCAAAAATAAACGTACCGATTTGGTGAAATGGCACAAAGACTATGAAAATAGTATAAAAAAATAGGAGGATTTATGAAAAAACTTATTCCACTTTTATTATGCTTTGTTTTAGCGCTATCAGGATGTGCGGCAAAACATAGCAGCGACGGAGCGCAAACCACTGCAGAAGGAGCTGGTTTTGGCGCAGTTATTGGGGCTGTGCTTGGAGGCGCGGTGGCCATTGCCACAGGCGATGCCAAGTGGGTAGCTATAGGTGCTGGTGCTGGTGCTGTGGTAGGTACAGGTGTTGGGCTTTATGTTGCTAAGAAAAAAGAAGAATATGCGACTAGAGAGGCTTGGTTGGATGATAGTATAGATAAGGCCTTAGCCGCTAATAAAGCTTCTGCAGAGTATAATGCAAAGCTTAAAGCTGATTTGGAGCAGCTAGATGCACAATCAAAGCAACTTGCTGCAGCCTATAAAAGTCAAACAGCTAAGGCCTCTGATATGAAAAAAATGCAACAAGCCATTGCAGAGCAACAAAAAAGTGCCAATTCATATATAGCTGAGATGGAACAAGTTGTAGCAGCGCAAAAAGCTGTGGTAGCTGATGCGAGAACTGAAAAACGTGAACGTGAAGCCGCTATTATTGAGCAAGAAATTATTAAGTTAGAGTTGCAAATTGCTCAAACAAAAGAAGAAGTTAATAAGTTGGCTACAAGCTCAAGTTCGCGTATTTCCATCTAATGGGGAGGAATAAAAAATGGTATCTAAAAAAACACTTTTGACTATACTTGCCACCACATTTATGTTTGTGGGTTGTTCTGCAACTACTACAGATCCGAGCAAAGGAGGCTTACTCTCGTATAGTCCCGAAGCCTATGAAGCTCGTTTGAAAGAGCGCGAGGCTCGCCTTGCTGCCATAGAAGAGCAGCAAAGAAAAGAGCGTGAGGAAAACGAAGCTTTGAAAAAAGCCGTTGGCGAACGCGTGCTTACTGTAGCAGAGCAACAGCAACAATTGCGTGGTATTCAATCGCAAGTGGCTGATATGAAAACACGTTTAGAGCAAGCTAAAAGCACTGATGCAACTAAAGCTGCAGAAATTGCGCAATTGCAAACGCGTGCATCTGACTTAGAAAAGGCTATGCGTACAAATACGGCAACTCAAAATGTAGAAGAACGCACAGCCTATCTTGAGAAATTAAAGCAAGAGCATGCTAATTTGCAAAAAGATATGGACGCGTTACTCATGGAATAATTATGCAAAATAAATACCTTTCTTTTTCTTATGTGGCGCTCTTTTTTGCTGGGATGTTAGTGACACTTTCGGCGTCTTTTTGTATGGCCGCAAAGAGTGTACAAAAGCTTGAGCAAGGTATTACGGATGGTGTGGTGCAAATGGTTAAGAAAAAAGCCCTTGCACCCCCATCAATTATAAAAAGCAGTGACCTTATAACCAAAGATCTTTTGGGTGAAACCATCACTGTAGCTCAAGTTCTTTCTTATTTGCACAGTTTTGATTCCTGGGCCTCACTCACACTTTCTACGCACAATACGGCTCCTTCTTTAATAAAAAATGGAGGCAGTGTGGGGATGGCTTTGGTACAAAATAGAAAAAATCAAATTGTCTGCATTCCTTATCCGCATGGCCCTGCAGCTAGAGCGGGCATCATAGAAGGGGATATTCTTATGGGAATTGACTCCTTACATGAAGCTAAAAAACACTTTTCCGGTCCTGTGGGGCATCCTTTGACCCTTGTTATAGATAGGGGGCATAGTTCGCATACGTATACATTGATACGCGAAAAATTTAGCCCTCCTCATGTGGACTTGGTACAGCATGAAGGTTTTGCTCGTATACGTATTTGGTATTTTGATAGGAATACGCCGCAATTTTTTGTAGAAAAAGTGCAACAAGCCGGACAGCAACCATTAGTTATTGATTTGCGCGGCAATAGTGGGGGTAATATTCTGGCTGCAAGAACCTGCGCCGCAGAATTTTTATCCCAAAATACTTTGCTTGGTATTTCAATGGTGCGTGAAAATGAAAACACGTCTCTTACACGAAAAAAACACATATCAGCGCATAATAACGGGAAATTTCTGGACAGCGCCTCTTTAATCATTTGGCAAGATACTCTTACTGCCAGTGCCGCTGAAGCGTTTCTTGTGGCATTAATAGATAATGATCGCGCTATTTCCATAGGGGATACTACTTTTGGCAAAGCTTTTGCACAAAGTACTTTTTCTGTGCATGGGCAGAAACTTTCTTTAAGTACCGAAGCTTTACTGCGTCTTAATGGCGAAAGCTGGGAGGGGAGGGGCATTGAGCCTACTCTTAGGTATGAGAATGATTTACAAATGCTTATACACATAACTCAAGAACAGATTTTTATGGGACAGTAAATTGCACTGCAAAAAGGATGTAGAATATGAAGAATGTACTTTTAATTATGACCGTTGTTTGTGTTTTTTTTACTAACAGCTATGCAAAACCATATGATCCAGTTAATGACGCTGAAGCAAATTTAAAAATTTTGAAAAATTATCGAGATATTTTTCGAGATGAATACGGCATTGCCATAGATAATAACTCAGCGATACGACATGATGATAGTGGCGTTGATATTAAGGGAAAAGTTTTTTTGCGAGCTATTGAAGACTATGGCTTTTCTATAGAAGAAACCATTAATAATCTTATAGATAAAAATAAAAATAAACTTTCCAGTACGCTTCCTAGTAGGTTTCCAAGTGGTGATGCTATTAAAAATTTATTTGAAAATTTAGAACTATATATTTTAAGGCTTAAAAAAGAAGATATTGGCAAAGCTAATATATCATGGGAAACCCGCACAAAAATGTATTTTTGGTATAATAAAGACGGTATTTCCAAGAGACTAGATACAGCTATTTTGAATGGTAATAAAGAGCTTGCAGAAAATATATTGGCAACTATTGAGAAATATGGAGATGCAAACGTTGCACAAGTTAGAAGGATTTTTATAAAATTTTCTGGACTTTTAGGTAGTAAGCCAGAGCCAGATAAGGCAGTAGAAGAAGCTAAACTTGCCTTGAAAAAAATTAAGAAAGCAGACAGAATTTCAAGAATATATAACTCTATGATTTTGTTGCATGCTATAAAAAATGGTACACACCAATGGAACACGGGTAAAGCAGGTAACTTTGAGCACGGTATCTACAATATGCCGATAGCAGCTTATTCATTAGCATTGAGTACAGATTATGAAGCTTATAATCACTTAAGTAGTTCAATAAGATATGATTATAATAAGAAAAAACATGATCCTTTTTCAAGATATATGTTTCTTTTGGCAAATTTAGAAATGGATGATTATAAATCGGCTGAAAAGAAAAAAGTTTTAGAAGAAACCAAAAAGGAACTAGGTATAGATTGGAGACAAAGCTATGTAATGGAAAAGGTTAAAACATTAAGAAGTTATGAAGACACATTACCTCTTTTAGCTTTTTATTGTTTTTCACCATCTGTGAGTGAAGTAAATGAAATATTAAATAATAATACTCCAAGGCAGAAAGAATATATAGCTTTATTAAATAAAAAAATAGAAGAGATTGCATCTAAACCTATCAGGGCGTATTTAATTGTAAGAAATGAATCAATTCATTTTTTTAAGATTCAATTTGAAGTAGTTGGTAATACTCTTAACGGTTATATAACAACTCATGAAAATAAATCTAAAGTTAATATTGGCGGTTCAATAAATAAAAGACCATTTTCTCTTGTAACTTTATCATTTAAAGCATTTGATAAAAAATTCGCAGGTGGAAGTCAAATTTCTTTGTCTTTAAAAGATGATGGAAGTTTTTCTAGTAAAAATTTGGATCAAAGGTATTATTCTGTACGAATTAAGGAAAATCCTTCTACAATTCAAGCTATGTTTAGAGGAGAGCTTGAACAAAACAAAGAGAAATTTGATTTAAGTAAAATTGAAGAAGAAAACTTCACTGGAAGCACGCTACTTACTATAGCTGCTGATAACGGTAATGAAAAGGCTATAAAATTCTTGCTAGCAAATAAGGCTAATGTAAATCACTTGAATGATTTTAAAAGCTCTCCGCTTATCTATGCAGCTAAAAAAGGGTATGTTACTATTTTAGAATTACTTTTAAAAAATGGTGCAAATCCTAATACTAAAGATATGCTAGGTATGACCCCGTTGCTGCTTGCGGCTAGCAATGGACATGCAGAGGCTCTTAAAACTTTGATTAGGTATGGCGTAGCATTAAATGAAGTAGATAAAAAAGGTTACACTGCTACAATACGTGCTGCTTCAAAGGGGCATGAAGATTGTGTTGCAGTGTTAGCCGCTGCTGGTGCTGATTTAGAGATAAAGGAGAGGGAAAATAATTCTACAGCCCTTATGTGGGCAGCGGCTGAAGGCAAGACAGAAGCTGTTAGAGCACTTTTAGAATATGGAGCACTGCCCAATGCTACAGGCCGTTATGACTATACAGCTCTTATATTTGCGGCTAAACATGGTAAAACAGATGCTGTGAAAGTTCTTTTACAATATGGTGCTAACAGAGACATGAAAGCGACATTTGTGGGAACCGCTTTTAATGCTGCTACAAGGGAGAAACATTCTAATACAGCGTCAGTATTAAAGAATTTTGTGCCCAATAAAATTCTTTATCCTAAAACAGATGCTGAAAGAGCAGTGGAAAAAAATTTAATTTTTGATAAAGTTGCTGCGAAAGCCGCTGCAGATAAAGCTGCTGCAGACAAAGCCGCTGCAGATAAGGCCGCTGCAGACAAAGCTGCTG
>CAYJND010000003.1:0-48277 GCA_964371565.1 uncultured Desulfovibrionaceae bacterium | reverse complement strand
CAAAAGTTTTCCTCTCCCCCTCAAAAAAATAAACATAAAACAATTTAATATTGCGACACATTATAGCGCGCCACTTCCACCTCAGCAAACATTTCGCGCATAAAGCGCTCTTCATCAAAGCTCACAGCATGCTCACGTATGCGCTGTCCCTCAAAGGTATGCCTCTGCTCTTCAAAGGCCTGCATACAGGCACATAAAGCCTCTGCCTTTTGCTCATGAAAGAAAAGCCCCGTTTGCCCCTCTAGCACCGTTTCTGTGGCGCCGCCTCTGCCATAAGCAAGCACAGGGGCACCTGTGGCCATGGCTTCTAGGGGCACAATGCCAAAGTCTTCTTCACCGGGAAAGAGCAAGGCCGCGCAGCGATTATATAAATCCTGCACTGTGGCATCATCAGCGCGCCCACGAAATTCTATAAGGGCAACATGGCTAGCGTCTTTGGCAAGGCTATGCACAAGGGCTTCATAGCGTTTGCGCATCTCGCCATCACCCACAATGACAAGGCGCCTATGCAAACGCAAGCAAGCTTCTATGGCAATATCCACGCGCTTATAATCTACCAATTGCCCCATGCAAAAATAAAAATCTTCACGATTTTGTGTGGAAAGCGTAAAGCGCGCTACATCTACAGGCGGATGCACCACATGGGCTTTACGGCGCCAGTGCTTAGCAATACGAGCACGCACAGTTTTAGAATTTGCCACAAAATGATCCACTCTGTGAGCAGAACTCACATCCCATTGACGTAAGGAAGTAAAAAGCACACGCATTATGCAACGTATAAAAGGCGAAGCCGCCGCAAGATATTGGGGGTAAAAATCCCATAAATAGCGCATGGGACTATGACAATAGCATATATGGGTGGCATCAGCGCGGGTCAGCACGCCCTTGGCTGGTCCTGATTCCGAAGAGATGATAAGGTCATAATCTGTTAAATCTAGCTGTTCCAGAGCCATAGGCATAAAGGGCAAATATTTTTGATAATGCTTTAAGGCAAAAGGCAGACGGCTAATAAAGGACGTATGAATAACACGCGACTGCAATAAGGGAGAAAGCTTTGTCTTATCCATCACATGGGTATAAATATGCGCCTGCGGATACATGCGACACAAAGCTTCCAGCACTTTTTCACCGCCGCGCATCTGCAAAAGCCAGTAGTGCACCAAAGCCACTTTACGTGGTGGACTAAGTTCGTTTTGCATATGCTTTTGCGCTGTCATATAATATCCTTTAAAATAACTACATATATTACAATATGAATGCCGGCGCCGTAGCATCCTTAGCCGACAAAAGAGGCTCTTTCACAGGCCAATCAATGCCAAGTGCCGGTGAATTCCAAGCATAAGCGCCTTCATCGCTAGGATCATAAAAATCTGTCACCTTATAATGAAAATGCGCAAGCTCACTGATTACCACAAAACCATGGGCAAGCCCCGGCGGTACCCAAAGCTGATGGTGATTATCTGCATTAAGTTCTACGCCATACCATTGCCCGTAGGTGGAGGAGTTTTTACGTATATCCACCACCACATCATAGACAGACCCCACAGACACAGATACAAGCTTACCTTGAGGTTTGCTCTTTTGAAAGTGCAAGCCACGTAAAATACCGTAACCAGAGCAAGAATGATTATCTTGCACAAAAGGCATATCTATGCCCGACTCAGCATAACGCTTTGCTTGCCAAGTTTCCAAAAAGAAACCGCGTGCATCGCCAAAGACTTTGGGCTTAATAAGTAATACGCCCTCTAAAGGTGTTTTAATAACTTCCATACTAAATGCCCTTGCTTCCGTCTGCCAATTCGAGCAAGTATTCACCATAAGCTGATTTTTTCAGCGCCATGCCGCAATGGCGCAATTGCTCTGCTGAAATAAAACCCTTACGCCACGCTATTTCTTCAGGGCAAGCCACATACAAACCTTGACGTGTTTGCATGGCCTGCACATAGGAAGAAGCGGCTAGCAAAGAATCATGAGTACCTGTATCAAGCCAAGCAATGCCGCGTCCCATAAGCTCCACGCTTAAATCCCCCCGCTCTAAATACACATTATTCACATCGGTAATTTCTAACTCGCCGCGTGCAGAGGGGGTAATGGAGGCAGCAATATCCACCACATCTTCATCGTAAAAATATAAACCTGTCACAGCATAATTTGATTTAGGCACTAAAGGCTTTTCTTCAATGCTTATGGCCTGCTGCAATTCATTAAACTCTACCACACCATAACGCTCAGGATCACTAACATGATAGCCAAATACCGTGGCGCCGCGCTCTTGCTCTGAGGCATGTTGCAAAAGCGTATCTAAATTATGTCCAAAGAAAATATTATCCCCCAGCACAAGGCAGCAAGGGTGGCCTTCAATATATGGGCGTGCCAATAAAAAGGCTTGCGCCAGTCCATCGGGCGAAGGTTGCACAATATAGCGAAATTCACAGCCCCATTTAGAACCATTTCCCAAAAGTTCTTTAAAAAGCGGCAAATGATCTGGCGTAGAAATAATACTAATATCGCGTATGCCTGCCTGCATTAAAATACTTAAAGGATAGTAAATCATAGGCTTATCATAAATGGGCATAAGCTGTTTACTAATACTTAAAGTTAAAGGATGCAAACGTGTGCCAGAGCCACCAGCAAGAATAATTCCCTTACGCTCTTTCATATTATCTCGCAGTATAGTTTTTTTGCAGCCAGTGCTGATATTCACCGCTTCTGGCGCGCTTTACCCAATCTTGATTTTCCAAATACCAGCGCACGGTTTCTAACATGCCTTCATCAAAAGAATGCGAAGGCACCCAGCCAAGCTCTTCTTCTATGCGCGTGCAATCTATGGCATAGCGAAAATCATGCCCCGGTCTATCGCTCACATAGGTGATAAGATCGCTGTATTGCCCGTGAGATCGCGGCATAAAGTTATCTAATGCGGTGCACAGTGTTGTCACCACCTGCATATTGGTGCGCTCTGCACGTCCGCCAATGTTATAGGTGCGCCCTATTTGCCCTTTTTGCAGCACAACCTCAATGGCGGCGGCATGATCTTCAACATGTAACCAGTCGCGAATATTTTCGCCCTTACCATAAATAGGCAAAGTCTTACCGTCCAGCGCATTACAAATAACTAAAGGAATAAGCTTTTCAGGAAATTGACGCGGGCCGTAATTGTTAGAACAATTGGTAATAAGAATGGGCAAACCATACGTTTCATGAAAAGAGCGTACCAAATGGTCACTGGCAGCCTTAGAGGCAGAATAAGGGCTATTGGGCGCATAGGGGGTATCTTCGGTAAAGGCGGCATCATCTAGCCCTAAGGTGCCAAACACTTCATCGGTAGAGACATGTAAAAAGCGAAAATTTGCTTTTTTGGCATCGGAAAGCCCTTGCCAATAGCGCAAAGCCACGCGCAAAAGCACACATGTGCCAAGCACATTGGTGCGCACAAATGCATCGGGATCTAAAATGGAGCGGTCTACATGAGATTCTGCAGCAAAATTAATAATAGCATCAGGAGCATATTGCGCACATGCATGCGCCATAAGCTCTTCATTGCCTATGTCACCATGCACAAAAATATGCTCGATATCCCCTTGTAGTGCTTGTAAGTTATCCATATTTCCCGCATAGGTAAGCTTATCAACATTGATAACACTATGCCCGTGCCCGCGGCTTTGCAATACATAGCACGACCCAATAAAACCTGCACCGCCAGTCACCAAATATCTTGCCATAGTAAATTCCCCTATTTTCCTGCAAAAAAGCTATACTATATAATTTTTTCTTACCAATATAATGACTTATCAGCCCGACAGGTTGCCAGTCCAGTTGCTTACCAGTCCGATGGCTTTCCTAGGGCGCCACGCGGAATATCATGCCCAAAGGTATAAGACCCAGGCCTTTGCGCTTCGCTTAAATGTTTACGGCTCCACATATTTAAAGCTTTACGTAATTGTTGCTCATCTTGTCCAGCTTCGGGCACAATAAAGGCTTTAAGCCTTGCCCCTTCTTCAAAGCGCATTAGGCGTACATAGCAGTCTTTCACGCCCTCTTGCTCTTGCAAAAGCTTTTGCACATGATCGGGGAATACATTCACCCCGCCCACTTGTACTGCTTTATCACGGCGGCGACTATGCACAAAGGTTCGTTCACTATGCCAATCAATATGGTCAAGTAAATCATACTCTACTTCTTGCCCGCAAGGCAAGATTCGGTGCAGCTTTTCTGTACTTTGACCATGCTCAGCGCGGACTAAGTGCCCAAGCAAAGAAAAAGACTTACCAAAATGCGGCCTACACCCCACAGCGCCCATTTCTGAAGCTCCATAAAATTCACGCATTAAGAAACCTTGTTCATGAAAAGCACTTAAGACCTGCGCCGGCGTGGGGGAGGTAGCCGTCAATAAACATAAAGACTCTTTAGGCGCTTTCACATGTTTAAAAGCATTACTTTCCACAAAGCGCGACCAAAGCAATGGAATGCCTACCACCAAATCGCCCTCTTGCATTTGTGTTGCCACAGCCGCTGGTAAAAGCGGCACAGAGCGCAAGGGGGCGCCCAAGGCTAAGGGCAAAAGCAAACCAAAAGTAAAGCCGTACATATGGTGCAAAGGTACAGTTACTAGGGCTGATTTTTGCCCGCTCACATAGGGGGCAATACTGCTAATTTCTTGGCGAATGTGGTCTTCTTTATGCACACAGGCTTTGGGAATTCCTGTGGATCCTGAAGTATAAAAAGCTATATAGCGCTCTGTATCTTGCCACGCGGCATAAGTCTCTTCTACCAGCTTGCCCACCGCATCATCCACTTGAGCCTGAGCATAAGGCTTAGCGCAGCTCTCTTGCCCTAAGGGGAACATATTTGTAAAAGCCGTTACTATTTCTTGCAAGAGTTCACCAGTGCAGCCAAGCTCTTGCCAAGTGCGTTGCATAAAGATTTCTGGCAACTCAGCCGTAAGCCCCAAGGGATTATATTTACCTAGTGTGGCCTGCGTAATAGATTGTAATAAAGCCGCAAAAGCACGCGCATCTAAACGTGGCACTCGCGCAAGATCCCAAGAAGGTACCACATCAGCACATAAAGAAGTAAAAAGATGACTCATGAACGCACCTCCACCACAGCACAATGCCCATAATTATTTTCACTGCAAAGGCAAAGTGTTGTGCCCTGCGCTTTATACGCAAGATAGGTATCTAGCGCTTGAGCCAGCATGCTTGCGCCATAATAAGGTGAAAGATTTTCCCCTTGCATAGCCTCACTAGACCTTGCCGTGCCCGATAATAAAAGACGATCTGCAGGGTGCTTAAAGGCATTTTTTGGCCCAAAACATACACGCAATAAAGCTTTTTCGTCAGCATTTTGCGCTTTTTCCATACAAAAAAACACAGCGCCTTGGGCAGATTTTGTCATGGTTGGGCAGCAAGCGCTAAAGCGCGTATCCACTTCATCCATGGCGCCCACAAGGGCTCTATCTACCCGCCCATTGTGCAAAAGCAAGGCTGCAGCTTGTACGGCGCCGGCAAAAGAAAGTTCAAATTGCGAAACGGTTTGACAAGGGCCGCGTACATCTAAAAGTAAAGACATAAGCCCCGCACCCATATTATTCACCGCATGAGAAAAAGCCGTTGGCGAAGATAAACGCGGCTCAGCATCTAATATGGAGTCCATAAAATCCATACTCATAACAATGCCGCTATGGGCTGTACCCAAAATAAGCGCTGTATTGACATGGCCTGTATCTTGCGCATCATCTGCTAAAACTGCAGCATTTTCTGCGCCCCAGCCGCTGGCCTCTAAAGCTTGTAAAGCCGCTAAAAGCCCCATACGCGCATATACAGGAATGCGGCGCAAAGGCGGACAAGGCTTAGCGCGCCACTTACTTAAAAGCTCTGGTAAATCTTGTAAATTTGGTGCAGAAAAGCTCTCTGCCTGTGCCTTAACCCTTGGCAGGGTTATAGCCGAATGCTGTGCAAGACTTGGCAAACTATACACAAGACCGGCGCCACAAATTTTAAGCCATGGCGTCATGACTGGCTCCTTGTAAAAAAGAAAGAGAGTCCGCAGATCCCAGCACCAAGGCTGCATTGCCTCCGCCAAAGCCTAAAGAAGTAGACAAAGCACAAGAAGCTGACAGCACTGTTTTCTCTTGCGTGGGGCATAGACCTATGTGCGCATCGGGTGCAGAAAAGCCCAAAGAAGCCGGTATGTTTTTCTGGTGCAAAGCTTCAAGGCAAAGCACAGCTTCTAAAGCACCAGCAGCGCCAAGGGTATGCCCTGTGCCGCCCTTACTGGCCCAAACAGGCAGACCATAGCTTTCGTGAATATGACGTAAAACCGCGCCCTCTACTTTATCATTTTCTGGAGTAGCGGTGCCATGAGCATTGACAAAAGCCATATGCTCCCAAGGATGCGCCATCTCGCCAAAAGCTTGCTGCATGGCAATATCAATGGATGCGCGTAAGCCGCGCCCCTCTGGATGCGGCGCCGTAAAATGATACGCATCGCTGGCAGCGCCATAGCCAAGCACAAAACCCAGAATGTTTGCCCCGCGAGCCATGGCATGTTCGTAGCTTTCAAGCACCACAAAGGCCGCCCCTTCGCCAAGGTTTAAGCCCTTGCGATTGCCATCAAAAGGTCTGCAAGGTTCGCTATCATAAATCATAAGTCTGGCAAAGCCCGTATGCGGAACCACACTTAAAGCATCGGCGCCGCCGCACAGCACACAATCTTGCCCCATGGCAATGGCATCTATGGCCAGCCCCAAGGCATCGGCGCCAGAGGTGCAAGCATTGGTTAACGTTAAGCGCGCGCCCTGACTTTCTGGCAAAATGTGTAAGGCAAGATTACTTAAAAAATACTCTTCTGTGTCAAGGTGTGTACTTTTCACCGGCGGCGTAGGCGGTACGGTATTGGGTACAACTTCGCGACTAACTGCATAGCCTTGCAAAAAATGCAAAGCACTGCCTGCGGTGGTGCCCACCATAATGGGCATAGAAGCTTTGCTTTGCGGCGAAAGCTGCGCCTGCGCTAAAGCCCTATCTGCTGCATATTGTGCAAGATGTAAGGTATCTTTACCAGAAAAGCATCTTCCAAGGCCAAAGGCCTCTTCGGGGGCGGCAAAAAAAGGATATGGCATAGCCACTTCCCCAAGCACATCAGAAGAAGTCAAAGTGCGCTGTCCGCTACTTAAAGAGGCAAAAACCTCTGCCGGTGAGCGCCCCGCCGCGCACACACAACCCATACCCGTCACCACAGCGCGTCGCTGAAGTTGCGTCTTGCTTGCACTTTTTAGCATATTAGGCTGCGTCTTGCTGTGTTTTAATATACTGCGCTAAGGTGCGCGCAGACACAAAAATAGCTTTGGCAGCTTCAGCATCGGCAATGGCCACATCGAAATGCTTTTCCACAAGTACCACCAATTCCACAGCATCTAAAGAATCTAAAGCAAGACCCTCTTCGCCAAAAAGGGACATATCATCGTCAAAATCTTCTATACGCACATCTTCTAAACGCAAATCTACAATCATAGCTTGTTTCAAACGTGCGCAAATTTCTTGTTCGGTCATTATTTTTCCTGCCATATATTATGAAAGTTAAAGAATTGATAAGGATTTTCTTGCACAAAACGTTCAAGTTCTTGCACATATTCCATTGCATAAGGGTAAAATACTTCCGCATTACGGTGATCTAAGTTGGCTGGCACTGTAATTTCTTTACAACCCCAAAGGCGTGTAAAAAGCCCTTCTTGCACTGTAAATTGTACCATAATAGGCACTTGTAATTTTGAGGCCAGTGCATAAGCCTTAATGGGCAAGCGAATATTTTCTCCTAAAAAAGGCACAGCCACAAAGGCCTCGCCCCCTTGTAAGGCCACCATATCCATAAGCCTATCGCCCATCATAAGCACAAGACCGCCCTCTTTGACAGCCTTACATATTTGCACCATGGCGGCTATGGGCTCTGCTGCATTGATTTCGCACACAGTGCTTTGGCTTTTGTCAAAATAGTGCTTGTCTACCTCATGAGGATCGCGCCATAAGACTACCCAAAGAGGTCTATCAATACCCTCTAATGCCGCCATGCCCGATTGCCAGCCGCCCACATGCGCCGTCACAATAAGACAACCTTGACCACGAGCTACAATTTTTTGCATGCGCTCATGAAAAACTTTTTCTGTACTTTTTAAAGCGCCCTTTTGGCTTTCTGTGTGAAGCATACGACATAAAAGCACTTCACCAAACTGTCTGTATAAGCGCCAGGTATGATAAAAGCTCTGCCTAAAAGATAGATTCTTTCCAAAGCGATGCTGCACATAGGGCAAGGCTCTACGTCGCACCGACGGCACCAAGGTATAATAGAAAACCACCACTTGCAAGACAGCACGCGCCAGAAAAAAAAGTCGATAACGCAGCATTATACGAAAAAATTCATGCTGCATTTTACCGCCAAGGCTTTTGCTTGACCATGTGCCAGTGCTTTCTTTAGCCCTATTGTTCCCTAAACATTTTTGCCAAAACCTTGCCATATGCCAAAGAAAAGCCCTGCTCGTTAATCTGGTATTAAGCCAGCTAATGCGCGCATTATCATGCAAAGCATGAAAGTGAGATACACGCTGCTCTGCCTGCTGATACAGCACCTGAATATCTATACCCTGTATGCTTAGCCCTGCCCATGCGGCGCGCACCAGCACCTCCACTTCAAAGGCATAACCAGCTTCTTGCACAGACAGCAAAGTGAAAACCTGCAAAGGATAGGCTCTATACCCACTTTGCATAACACTTACCCTTTGCCCCGTTTGCACCCACATCCAAAAGCCAGAAAAAGAGCGTCCAAAACGTGAAGACTTTGGAATGTGCGGCGCCGTAAAATCACGATTGCCTATGATTATAGCCTCAGGATTTTGCCGAATGGCGGCAAAAAAGAGCGGTAAATCTTCAGGATAATGCTGGGCATCGGCATCTAGGGTAATCATGTGCGTAAAATCTTGCGCTTGCAAAATATTAACCGCCGCTAGCAAGGCTTTTCCCTTTCCTTGATTATACGCTAACCTATGCACTGTAACAGGCAAATCTGCCACTTTTTGCGCGCCGCCATCGGTAGATCCATCATCCACCACCAAAACATGCGAGCAAAAAAGTAAAGCGCGCTCTACCACATGGCGTAATGTACCCCCGTGGTTATACACAGGAATAACCACACAAGGCTTTACAGACATGGTTCCCCACTTTCTTTAGCTTGCAATATGCCGGCTTTCCAGCGCTCACGTAGAGCTTGAAAAAAGGGCGGATGCTCTAAAAGTAGCTCATTACTTTTGTTTACCATAAGCTGCGTTGTAAAAGCTGTGGTCATAATTTTACCATCTGCATCGTAAATGGTATACTCTATCTCAAGCAAAGCCGCATCATTCCAAAGTAAACGCGTCTCCACCGTATAGCTTTGCCCATAGTGCAAAGGCTGCACATAATCCACATGAAAAATCTTTAAGGGAATCACCACATCATGGTCATAAAAATCGGTATAATGCATACCATAGGCTTTGCCTAAGGCTTCGCGGCCATCTTCAAGCCAGCTAGCATAGCGCCCGTGCCACATAATGGCAAGAGCATCCACTTCTTCAAAGCGCACACGACGCAAAATACGCGAGCATAAAGGCGGCACATCACTTTGCGGTTTACGGCGGCGAAAACTCATGCTCGCGCCTCGTGTAAAAGAGAAATCTTGGCGTGTAATTGCCCTCCAATGTGCACTGTACCGGCAAAAAGCCCCTCTTTACGACCGCGCACCACCCGCACCACCACTTCACAAGGGGGAATTACAGGCGCCACAAATTTTGCATCATCAATATGATAAAAAGCGGCGCTATCTTGCGTTAATTCTTCTGCAAGGCATTGCACCATAAGGCATTGCACCACCGCAGGCAAAATAGGATTTTCAGGAAAATGCCCCGCAAAAATGGTATTATCCGCTTGTAAGTCATAACTACATTGCATGCCTTGTACTTCAGAATCTTCTGTCAAAAGAGGCGTGGTTGCACGGGTGCATTTTGCTAAATGTTCACGTAAGGTCATTATTGACCTCCTATAAAAAATATTTCTATATTTCCAGAATCACCAGTATACATAAAAGGGCTTTCTTGCAAGGCACCTTGCTGATTCTTTTTTTGGCGCTGCTGCATACCTGCATACACTGCCAATGCCACATCTTGCACAAGGCCTTGTACCTGCACACCAAGCCCCTCAGCGCCTTGACAATAAAGCATAAGATTTTGCATTTGCCTTGTGCTAGCTGCGGGCAGAGCTTTAGCTGACCAGGTGCATTGCCCAAGGGTGCGCCCATGCTGAGTCACTAGCGCCATGCGCCCTCCTTGGGCTGTAATTTCCATACCGCCCTGCAAGGGTAAGTCTGGCCTTTGTTGCACCGTAGCCGTAAAACTTGCCGCGGTTTCTTCCCCCGGCCAAGGGCTTATGCTCGCTTGTTTGGGGGCGCAAGCCATCATGCCAAACATAGCAAGGGTAACCATGCCCCAAAAAAACTTCTGTACTATTTTTATCATAGCCTTAGACCTTGTTTACTTGCTTATAAAAAAGAGGAATAATCCATAAAGCTACAGGCACTTCTACCACAAGACCCGCCACAATAACTTGCCCCATGCTATGCAAAGCGGGGTGCTCTGCCAGCATCAAGAGCCCCATACCTAAAATGGCAGTACAAGATGAGGTAATAATGGCGCATGTTACGCCATAATCTCTGCCTTCAGTCAATTCATGGGTCATAACAATGCCGTGATCTACGGCTAAGCCTAGCACCAAGGGCAAAGCCGCCATGCTAGCCAAGGTTAACGCCATATCTTGCCATAAAAATACGCCTAAGATGCCATTTAAAGCCACTAGCGGTGGTAAAGCTGCCAGCAAAATATCTTTTTTATGCGGGCTAAAAATAAGTAAAAGCACCACGCATAACAGCCCCGTTATGGGAAATAAATATTGCTCAGCCTGTAAAATCTGCACAAGTTTTTTCTCTAAACCCTGCGCCGATAAAAGTACGGCATGTGACGGTAAAGCTTGGCTTATATCTGCGCCCTCATGAGAGTTTGCACCGCCAAACATCACCAAGCTAAAATAACGCTCTTCACCTTGGCTATTTTTACCCATTTCCACAAAGGAATGCACCAAAGAGCTCAGGCCAGCCTCCGCTAGCAGGTCTGCATTAATGGCTTTAGGGCTTTGCAAAAGCCAGTCTTGAAAGGGGGCAAAGCTTTGCTGTGTAAAGCCCTGCTCAAGCCCAAGATTTTGCACCTGTGTATAAAGATGAGGGTGACGCCATACAAAATCTTGCCACCTCGCCATATTGGCTTGCATTTGCGTAGCGCTTGGCCAAAGATTGCTCAATGCCTGCCCTTGGATACCATCTTTTTGTAAAATCTGCACCACTTCTTGCGCATGGGCTAAAGCCTCTTCTAGTGTTGTGCCTTGCACTACAATTATTTCTTGGGCGCTGCCCTCCCCATGTTTTGCCGTAGGATTCTGCCCCCAAATACTTTGCATATGCTGCATATCTTGACGTATTTGAGCCACATCTGCCCCCATACTTTGCGGGGAAACATCCACAGAAATTTTTTGCCACAAGCCTGCACACAATAAAAGCAATACAAATACACATAACAACGCGGCTTGCATACGCAAAATGGGCTTTGCAGCGTGCTCAAAATTGCCCAGCCCCCCTTTCATTGCTGACACCATGGGCGGTACAGCAAATGAAGACCAAAGAGGCAGAATAATCAAAGCAAATAAAAGCCCTGCGGCTAGCGTACACAGAGCAAAGGCCGCCAACTGGCGTAAAGCCGGTATGGCAGAAAAAAGTAATACCCCAAAACCCGTGGCATTAAGTAAAAAAGCTTGCAATAAGGGCTTATACAGTACATTGAGCACCGAAGCTGAGCTTTCTCCTCGGCCTTTGGCATGGCGCAATGCAAAGTGCATATGCATGGCATAGTCTTCGGCAATGCCCAAAATAGAAGCCCCAAAACCAAGCGCCAAACCAGCAATAAGAGACCAAATACTTGCCACAGCGCCCAAGGCCAATGTGCCCGCCACCACAGGGGTTAGTAAAAGCCATAGTGCCCCCGTCCATGAGCGTACAAAAAGCACATATACAGCGGCAAAGCCCACCAGCGACCACAATAAAATGCGCTGAATATCTGACTCAATGGTACGAGCATTGGCCGCACTATGTCTATGGGCGCCTGTGGTAAGCACCTGTATATGCGCCGGAACAAACTCTTCTATGGCAGCATCAAGGGCTTGCACCAATTGTGCCGACTGTTCCACATCGTGCATGGAAAATTGCGGGCGCAAAACCAAGAGCACATGCTGCCCGTCATCACTACGCACAAGACCGCTTTGCGCATCTACCTGCCCAAAACCTTGCCCAAAGCTTTGAGCAGAAGGCAAACGCGAAAGCAAAACATCTCTAAATTGCAAAGGATCTTGCTGTAGCCAAGGCAGAGCAAAAGATCCCCACAATTGCCCGAGTTGAGCCTTAGCCCCTTGCATATGCTCTTGCATGGCCTGTTCTTGCACTTGACTTTCTAAATATGCCAAAGCCTTAGCATCGGTCAGCGCCGGAATAAGGGGAAGCATTTTTGCCGGGTCAAGCTCTGGCACAGCCGTAGCGTGCACAGCCAAAGACGCAGGAATAGCTTGCAAAACCTTTTGCGCTGTTTCCACAAGAGTCTCTGAATGCTGCGCTGCATGAACATTTTCTTGCGCTAAAGAAAAATCCACCATGAGCAAACGCGAAAAAGGCGCCATGTGCAGGGCTTCTGCCATACGTATAAGCTCTGGATCTGCATCGGGAAAAAAAGAAAGCGTAGACATATCTGTACGCGACTGCATAGCCACAAGCCCAGCCACCGCAAGGCACAGAATAAAAAGAAAAGTCACTAACCATTTATGCAAGAGCAAAAAAGCGTGTACTTTACTAACCATGGTATCTTTATAGGCTTTCATGAGGGCCCTTAGGGCAAGATAAGACAAGGAGACGGCAAGGGCGCATTATATACAGGCTCAGCAAAGTGCACCCGCATGCTATCTCCATTTTTTTCACAAAAAGTCAAAGATTGCACGCCATCGAGCTCTGGGCGAAGTTCGGCTTCTAAGCGTGTAAAAAAGTTTTGCTTTTGTTTGGGGGTAAGTAGCATAAAGGTTTTGCCCTCATGCTCACGGCTTTGCACAGTATACAGCTTTTGCAACTGCGCAGGGTCAACTTGCACCCAAGCTTGAATATGCTCGCTGACAGTTTTCAATGCCATGGCCTCAGCCCCCGCTGCGGCGCGGGCTTTTTGCACCGAACCATTCCAATGATATTTTTTACCCTGCACAGTGGCAAAGCCCGATTCTTGCGGCAAGGTATACGCCCAGACAATACGCTCAGGCTTTTTTTGCAAGCACAAATACCCTTCTGAACGCAGGGGCTCGGTCAAAATAGTCAGCTTCTTTTCTTGCTTAAAAGGCGTATACAAGGTCTCTATGTAGGCGGTACGCTCAGCCATTTTTTGCAAAAGTTCTTGCACAGTCTGAGCATGAGCCACAGAGCTTATGCTCAGCACAGCCATGGCGCACAAAAGGCCAGAGCGTAGATAAGAAAAAACATGCTTATGCATACTACTGTGCCCCTTGCACAAAAATTTTACTCTGCGCCTCGGCTAAGCAACTATCATTTAAAAAAACTTTTCCCTGCACAAGACAGATGGCTCCCACAGAGGCTGTTTGGCGCACATAAAAAACTAATCTATCCCCCACATGGGCTTTACCAAATATACGTACTGGGCGCATGGCTGCCAAATACCCTATGGGCGGTGCATTGTTTTCTACATTGGCCACAACAATGGTATTTTCCTTACTTTCAGCCCCTGTGTCCTTTACTCCTCGAGTACGCAAAAGCCCCAAAGCGCCAGCGCATTGAGCAAGCATTTCGGCAAAGGCCACAGATTCTAAGCTGTTATCTGCGCGCAATAAAGGATTATCCTCTCGCACAAGCACATAGCCGCTGGCTTGCCACTCTTCCCCTTGGGGGCATTGGCACTGCAAAGGATTAACACTCACCCCGTCAACCAAGAGAAATGGAGGACGATGCGGCAAGAGAGATAATATATCTATTGCCGCATCTTTATTGATATTTTCTTGCATATAATCACATATTACATGTGCAATAAGTCAATTTGTTTATCAATATTTTGGCGTAAGGTATTTACCCAATTATTGTAGTTAGGATGGATAGAACCCTTAGCTGCATTATATTCCATATTGGTGCTAGATTTATAAATAATGGAATAACTTTGTGTGGAATAAGGAATTTCTACCACCACATGATGCTTACCGCGCACCGTAATGGAAGCTTCTAAAAGGCCAGAAGTTATTTCTCTCATATGCCATCCTGTGATGGAACCACCACCAATAATGGCTTTGCGTACCTCTTCCATAGAAGCTTGCTTCATAGAAAGCGTGCTTACAGGCACCGATTGAACATTGACCACAGGCGTACCAGGGCGGCATCCCACAGCAAAAGTAAGCATAAGCAACACAGAAAGTACAAGAAGTTTTTTCATTTTTCCTTCCTTATTCAGAAGATAAACGGTTAATAAATAATTGACGCACAGCTCGTGAAAGGGCTCTATGCGGTAAATCGTGTCCATAAAAATATTTAGGATGTACGGGGTCTAGCAATTCCATATCAATGGCTTGCGGGGCAAACAGCTTTGCCCCGCGTGGAAATACATGCCAAGCATTTTTTATAAGCATGGGCACCACAGGTAAACCAGCCTCGCACGCAAGCATAAAAGCGCCCATATGAAATTTTTGTAATTTTCCATCCTTGGTACGTGTACCTTCAGGAAAAAATACCACTGTGGCCCCTTGCTGTAAACGCAAAAGGCACAACCTCGCCACCTCTTCTGGGGCTAGGGCCTCGGCATCTATATAGCCAGCTAGGCGCATTATGGGGGCAAAGAAAAAAAGTTTTTTATAAGGCCAAGACTTACTCACAAGACATAAATTGCTTTGCTTTTGACTGCCCAAAAGATATAAATCTAAAAAAGATTGATGATTTACCACTAAAACACAAGGGCCTTGCTTATATGCCATATCCGCTTGTTGTATACGCACAGCAAGCCAAGGGCGCAGAAAAAAAAGCATACCGCGCCCGTAAAAAGTAATAAAACGTCGCGCAAAAGTTTCTACGCACACAGGGCGTTTTTGCAGCCAAGAAAGAGGAAGAGCAAGTAAGGCTGCGCTTAAACCCACAGGTAAAATACATAGGGTCCAAAAAACAAAAATTGCCCCCATGATACAGGTTTTCCCTAAAGATACCTGAGCATGATTGGCAGTTTTTTGTTGTGTATTCACAATAATCCTTATGTGTGGCTCATGAAGCTAGCAAGGTTTTACAACTCTCAAGCTTGTAGCTACAAAATTTAAGACTTAAGATGGAACCACGCCTTCATCGCGCAATTTAGCAATAAAAGCATAAATATCGCCCAAGGTTTGAATTTGCGCCAAAGCCTCACGATTGGGGAGTTTAAAATTAAAAGCTTTTTCAAGCACAATGACCATATCCACAATATCCAGACTGTCTAAGCCTAAATCATCACGGATATGCGCCTCAGCATGTAAATCTTGTGCTTCTAACTCAAATTCTTCTACAAGCGCGGCATTGACCTTGGCTATAATTGTATCATTATTCATGCAATATTCCTACTTTTGATGATATCTGTCCATAATAAGACTACACACGCATCCTCCTAACGCAAAACAGTTTTTAAGTAAAGGTTTTACCCCTGTTTCACGTCGCTGACATGTGCGCACGAAATTTAAGGCCGGCAAAAGAGGATCCGGCTCGTGCAGCCCCAAGGTAGGCCACAGCTCACCAGATTTTTGCATACGCAAACAAGCAATACTTTCTAAAGCGCCACAAGCTGCCATGGTATGCCCCATATGCCCTTTAAAAGAGCTTACCGGCACCTGTGTGCCAAAAACCTTTGCAATGGCTTTGGCCTCAGCACTATCGCCTTGCAAAGTGGCAGTGGCGTGGGCATTCACATAACCCACATCTTGGGCTCTAAGCCCTGCATCTTGCAAAGCTTCTTGCATACATTCTTGCATAGAGTCCACATCTGGCTGTGCAATATTGGCAGATTGCACAGCAGCAAAACCTAACACTTCACCGTAAATAGTAGCCTTACGTGCAAGGGCGCTTTCTAAGCTTTCTAGCAAAAGCATACCTGCCCCCTCACTACAAATAACCCCGCTACGTTTAGCATCAAAGGGCAAAGAAGCTTGTTCTTTATCGCTTACATAACTGGCTGCCCCAAGACGGTCAAAGGTAGCAGAAGTTAAAGCATGATACTCATCGGTACCGCCGCACAGCATATATTGCTCTTTGCCTGCCATAATGGTTTCATAGCCAAGCCCTATGGCCATAAGGCCAGAAGCACACGCCGCCGAAGGGGCTAAGGTGCGCCCACGCAAATGACAAGCAAGGGCCACATTAGAAGCGGCGCTATGGCTCATAACCTTAAAAAACGTGGTAGAACGCACACTTTCAACGCTATTTTCTGCCAAAAAAGTGGCGAAAAAATCATGCAAAGCCATGGTAGAGCCCAAGGTAGAACCTAAAGCTAGGCCCATGCGCGGCATATCTTCAAAAGATGTAAAGCCTGCCTGCGTTAAGGCTTCCCACCCTGCTAAGGTGGCGTAAATAGACATGGGCGACATGGCACGGCGCAGTTCTCTGGGTATACGCTTTTCTGCCACCGCAGGCACCATACCCGCCACCGAAACAGCTGAGCCCCCCAAGGGCGTTAAGCCTGCGCTAAGGGAATTTTTCCCTTGGGCAATACCCTTAGCTAAAGCCTCTACCCCCTCACCATAAGGCGAAATGGCTCCCATGCCTGTAATAACTACACGTTTACGCATGCGCGAAACTCCTTTAACACCGTATCATGACCTTGGCTAAAACCCACGGCAAGGGCGGCGCTAATAATACCGCCCAAAACGCCAGGCAATAAAATATTTTGTCCGGCTAAAAAAAGCCCCGGTAAACGTGTGACAGAAAGCAAGGGCATATCTTGCAACCTATGCTGCATGCCATATAAAGAGCCTCTACTGCCCACCACCCATTGCTGCATGGTACGCTCGGTGGCAGCATCAAGCACTTTCCACTTACCACGTAATTGCGGGCAGCGTTTTTCTGCCAAGGCTATGAGCTCTTGTACGGCTTGCGCCTTATACGCCGCGTAATTAGCCTCGTTTAAAGCTTGGTCTAAAGCTTGCCCCTGAGGCAAAAAACGTAACACTATCAGCGGCAAGGCGCCGCCATTTTTATTATGACCATATAGAGCCCTGACTCTTGTCCAGCGGTAGAAAACATGGTGTCAGGGTTTTCTTCATGCTCTTTAGTAAGCACATAAATACTTTGCCCCGCTTCAAAGGCTGTGGTTTCGGCAAAAAGCATCAGCACAGGCAAAGTTTCAGGAATATCTTGAATATGCGTATAAAAAGCCGGTCGCAAAGGCCCCGCAGGTAACATCTTTTGTAATTGTTGTGGATGCCCCGTAAAATAGCATTGTTCGCAAGGCACACGTTGGCCATTTTCTAAAAGTATAGCCTCAACGCCATTGCCTTTTTGCCCCTCTATGCCTATGACGCGACTACGGCATTGCACACGCACATTCTGCTCACGCAAAAGCCGTAAAAGCACTTTTACCAAAGCCTCACCGCCCCCTTTCCAAGTGCCGCAAGAGTGAAAATAGGGGCCAGAAACTAAAGCGTAATGCTCCCACGCCGACTGCGAGGGTTTTGTGCCATAAAGCAAACAACGCGCCATGAGCATTGCCTTTAAACGCTGTGGCAAATCAGTGGATTGCAAATGCGCTAAGGTACTGTCTTGATGCCCTAAGTGCAAGGAGGGGTCTTCGTGTAAAGAAGCATTGGTGTAGGGGGACACAGCTAAAATGGCCTCACACTCTTGCACTACAGAGCGCAGTGCAGATGTCGCACCGGGAAATTGCGCCTCTACGCAAGACCATAAAGACGCACCGCCGCAAAGCTCAGCCTGCGAACCATCTTCAAAGAAAAAACGCTCGCAACCATCTTCGTAAAACTCTAAATGCGTAGCAAGACCTAAAGCTTCTAACCATTGGCGTAAAATACCGCCCTTGGCAATGCCCCCCCCATAATGAAAGCCTGTATCAAACAGCAAACCCTCACGGCGAAAACCTGCCAATAATGGCGCAGGACGAGGCCCTGCTTCAAAAATCTCTACCTCATGCCCAAGCCTTGAAAGCAACAAAGCTGTAGTAAGACCTGCAATACCGCTGCCTATAATGCACGCTTTCATGAATAGCGCACCACAAGGCACGCATTACTGCCCCCAAAGCCCGCAGAGTTACAGAGCATACATTGCGGCGCTTCTTCTTTACGTGTACGCAAAATGGACAAAGGCGCTGTATCGCCCTCGGTAAAATTATAGGTAGGAGCTGTAAAACCTTGTTGCGCCATAAGGGTAGCATACACCACTTGAGCTGCGCCTGACATCCAAAGTTCATGGCCTGTGAGCGCTTTTAAAGCCATGACGGGGGGACAATTCTCTCCAAATACGCGAGTGATATTTTCTGCCTCGGCGGCATCACCGCGCGGTGTAGAAGTGGCATGGGCATTGATAAGATCAATATCTTGCGCCGAGAGCTTTGCATCGCGCAAGGCCATGTGCATGGCACGTGATAGGCCTATATTGCTAGGCACCGCCAAGCCCTCACCATCGGCACTACAACCAAAACCGCAAATTTCACCTAAAATATGAGCGCCACGCTGCTTAGCTAAATCATAATCTTCTAAAAGCACAGCCGCGGCGCCCCCACTTGGCACAAGACCATCGCGCCCTGCATCAAAGGGACGTGATGCTGCCTGCGGTTCATGGTGGCGTGTAGAAAAAGCCCCAAGGCCATCAAAAGCGCTGACCGCCTGCCAGCCCATCTCTTGTGCAGCGCCACATAACACACGTTGCATGCGCCCAAGACGTATGGCGTCTGCCCCCATGCCAATGGCATAGGCGCCGCTGGCACAAGCAGCGCTCACCGTCCAGCCTGCGCCAGTATTGCCAAAAAGTACATTTAAATTCATAGTAATGGTAGAATTCATGCACTTAAAAACATGCCCACTGCCCATACTTTCAGTAGTGCCGCTTTGGCGCAAAGCCTGCGCCTGTTCAACACTGGGAATAACACAAGAATCATTACCAAAAATCAGCGCCGTATGCTCATTGGCCATATCTTGAGGTTCAAGACCTGCCATAAGCACAGCATCCATGGCAGCGCTATGGGCTTGCACAGCAAAGTCCGGCATGCTTTTACGCTGTTTACGGTTAAGATATTTACCGGCTTCAAAACCCTCTATGCGTCCCGTAAGTCCGCTACGCAAACCTTGTTCTAAGCGCTCTGGCTCAAAAACAATGCCCGTGCGCCCCGTATATAAAGATTGACCTATGGCCTCTGGTGTTAACCCCAACACCGACACGGCTCCAAGGCCTGTAATGGCAACTCTTTTCATACTTTGCTCACATATACAGGCCGCCATTAACGGCAAGCACTTGTCCTGTTATATAGCTGGCGCCTGGCGAACTTAAAAAACGCACGCACGCGGCTACTTCTTCTACTGTACCGGCGCGGCCTTGCGGAATATATTTCGCGTGCTCTTTGAGGTCTAAATGCTCTGTCATGGCAGTTTCAATAAAACCTGGAGCTACAGCATTGACCAGCACATTACGCTTAGCAAGCTCACGCGCTAAAGACTTGGTAGCTCCAATAAGTCCGGCCTTGGCAGCAGAATAGTTGGCCTGCCCAGCATTGCCCGATTGCCCTGCGGTGGAAACCATATTAATAATGCGCCCCTGTCTTTTGCGCATCATAAGAGGCACAACCTTACGTGTTACATAAAAAAAGCCGTGTAAATGCACTTGTAAAACATCTTCCCATTGCTCATCGCTCATAAGGCCAAAAACGGTATCACGCGCATAGCCGGCATTATTTACCAAAATAGAAGGTACATTTTCTTGCAATACTGCATCAAGAGCCTCATTAACTGCCTCTTTGTCACTTACATCAAAAGGCAAAAGCTTGCATTGCCGCCCAAGCGCTTCTATTTGCTTTGCAACCTCACCAGCGCTTTCATGATCACTGCGATAGTTAAGCCAAATATCATAACCATCGGCAGCTAAACCAAGCGCCACAGCACGCCCAATTCCCTTGGCGCCTCCTGTAATAAGTGCAATGTTTTCCACACAGACTCCTTATAAGTAATGCTTTATGCTATTTTATTTTCATTAAGTGTCGCATTGTGTCCAAAAGAATATAAAAAAGCAAGTGTATTTTAACATACACTTGCTCAAATAATCCTAAAAGGATGCATACATATAGATAGATTTATTCTGTTTTACCTTGCGCCTCATTACCAGAAGTTTGTTCGTCTGCAGGGGCAAGTGGCGCATCATTTTGCGGTGCACTATTTTTACGTGGGGGTACCTTTAAATGCACAGGTATGGCGTGTACAACTTTAACTTGATACTCTGGCGCCTGCTCTAAAGTTTGATCTTGCACTTCACTTTGGGGCTCATTTAGAGCATCCTCTGTAGCATCTTTGCTCATGGGCGCAGCTGTGGGCAATGGCGTAAGCTGTGTGGTACTCATTTGCACCGGTGAAGAAGTATTACTAACTACAGGCTGTGCAGAGGCTCTTTCTGGTTTTTCCATGAGATTAGGTTCAACTTTTTCTATCTGATTATCTTCTTGTATTTCTACCGACTTTTCTTCAGGCTTTTCTTTAGGTTTTTCTTCTGCCTTTATTTCTTGTTTATCTTCAAGATCTGAAAAACCTTCTTCTTTAGGAAGCAGATCTTCAGTGAGGTTTGGCACAGTAGCATTTTCTTCTTGTGTCATTACAGGTGCAATTGGCTGTATTTCCTGTACCGAGGTAGACTGACTTTCTGTTGCGTGAACAGGCAAAGGCTCTGTCTCTCCCCTATCAGAGGTTGGTATAGTCTCAGAAGCCTTAGGCGCAGCAGGCAAGGCTGTGAGTGCTTCATCGCCTTTGTGCTCTTTTTCAGGCTTACCCACTAAAACGCCAGATGCCCCCTTGGGGTCAAAAGGACTTTTAATGCCTGATAAAGCTTTGTCATCTTTATCCTTTACCTTCCCTTCTAAAGTAATGGGTTCACCAGGCAAACTTGGCGCAATGCGCGGAAAGGCTTCAATTTGTATTTGAGCCTCTAAACCAATGACAGCGATTTTTTCATCAATATTTTTGGCAATAAAGCTTTCCCAGCGGGGAAACTCTTTAGGAATATTACCAGACTCAGTTGTATAATCATCATGGGTACTGGTAGTATAGCGTATAACGTATTGCGTAGCTGTATAGTCGATTTCTAAGGTTACCAAAGAACCACGCCATCTATCTGTGGCATAAATAAGCCCAGGAGCCCTATCTTGAGCGCGCCACTTTGCCGCGTGCACCCCGGCAAAAATAGCATTGCGCACCTCTATAATGCTAGGTCTATATTCCGGCACTGTAACAGCCCTCACCTCTTGTACTTGCTCTGTGGCAGAACGTTTGGGCGCACACGCTGTTACAAGCATAAGCATACAGCCCAGCAAGAGTAATTTTTTCATAAGACCTCCTTCACCCAGCTCACAAAATAAAGCTGTACACACAATGCATGCACAGCTTAAGAGCCTATAAAAATTACTATAGTAAAATTATGATAAAAACATTTTATACAATCACATCAAAGCATGCGAGTAAGCATAAACAAATTCCCTCATACACGCAAGTGAGCACTTTTCACTTATAAAATTCACACATTATGAAACACCATGTTTTTTAAGCAATTCATAAAAATGCCCTCGAGACACCCCAGCCACCTGCGCACAAGCTCGAATATCACCTTTATTTTGCTCTAAAATTCTTTGCACATAGGTTTGCTCTGTATATTTTTTCCACTCTTTTAGCGTGGGGGTACCTTCTTGTGTTGAGAAAAAAAGTGCCCCTTGCAGCACAGGCGGTGCGTGCTCTGCCTCAGCTTGCACCTTGCTACGCACCACAGCCACACGCATATCTGTGGGCAAGTGTACAGCGTACAATTCCTGCTCCTTTTTTGCCACAACGCAGGCTCTTTCCACTGTATTTATAAGCTCACGCACATTTCCAGGCCACGAATAAGCGTGTAAAGCATCTAAAAAATTTGGCGTAAAACTTTTTATGGCCAAAGACTTTTTCTCGCAAAAATTTCTCATAACAAACTCTGCTAAAGCGGGAATATCTTCTTTACGCTCTCGTAAAGGAGGAATGCGAATGGTAAAGCCTTGCAATCGGTATAACAAATCATCTCTAAATTGCCCTTGTTTTACCATACTACTCAAATCTTTATTGGTAGCGGCAATAAGACGAAAATCACTAGGTACCTCTTCTACCATGCCCACGGGACGAAAACGCCGTAACTCTAAAGCGCGCAAAAAAACCTTTTGCATAGATAAGGGCAGCTCCCCAATTTCATCTAAAAAAAGCGTGCCGCCATGAGCTTTCAGTAAAAGTCCATCTTTAGCTTTATCCGCACCGGTAAAAGCCCCTTTTGCATGACCAAAGAGATGGCTTTCTACAAGATTTTCCGTAAGGGCTGCGCAATCCACAGTGATAAAGGGTTCATGAATTCGTTCAGAATTTTTATGCAACATACGCGCAAAAAGCTCTTTCCCAGTGCCTGTTTCTCCATAAATGAGCACATTGGTACCAGACTGTGCTGCTTCATGCATACGAGATAAAGCCGTGAGTAAAGCCGTGCTGGTGCCGATTAAACCTTCACGATACAATAAAGCTTCGCCATTATTAAGGGTACTCCGCCCTTGTCTATGGCTTATGCCTTGCTCTAAAATAGCTGAAAGATCTTGCATTTGAAAAGGCTTACACAAAAAATCCCAAGCCCCTTCACGCAAAGCCCTTTCAGCTATATCTCCATTGGCAAATTCGGTCATTATAAGCACATGGGGTTTAAAGGGTAAGGCGCGAAATGCTCCAATATGCGCTATACCATCGCCGTCGGGAAGGGTTTTTTCAAGCAAAACCACATCAACACCTTGAGCACCCTTTTGCAAAGCTTCAGCCAAAGAAGTAGCATGCAAAACATTAAAACATAAGGAATTACATATATTATCCACAAGTTCATGCAGATTTTCATCTCTATCAACCAAAAGCAGTGTTGGCACAGACATGGTAAACATGAAACACTCCTCTCAAAAATATAGCTTTATTTTTTAGATATAGTCATGATTTTAAATTTGTCATGATTTTCAGAAAATTTGTCATTTTTTTCTGACAGCACGCCACTATTTCAACTAAGATGTTTTTTAGCACAAAAAAAACATGCAATATCAACTGAATAATTATGTCATGTTTTAGGCATAATTTTTGTAATGCAGGGTCTAAGAGCTCAGCTTTTTTTCAAAAGCCAGCTCTATGGGATTTGTTTTGCGAAGATGACGTGGCTAATTGAAGTTGTCAAAGAATTCGTGCCTAAATTCTGTAGACCTCACCTAAGCCGCATTTTACCATAATTCGTAATCTTGTCGGTACCTTTCCTTATGCTCTTGTAGCATAAAATTAATCCACAAGATATAGAACTTTGCAGCAAACCCTTTCCTTGGCTATTCCCACAGTACCTAGGCATGGATACTGTGGGAGGCCGCAAGAAGTGTTGTTGCAAGTAAAAAGTAAAATTTCACGTCGTCAAGAAAAGAGAGCGCTCTCTTTTCCTCCTCGCAGATGAGGTGATGCTCTTCATGCTTATCTCGTGTGAGTCTTCTCACCTATCCCGCTTCATCTAAAGCCACAACTTTGGGATCGAGAGTTGTGGCTTTTTCCCCGCCTTTTTTATACAAGCGTGCCATTACGTGGTGCCAACTTTACATACTAGATATAGGGCCATGCCATATAAAAAAACCCAGCAAGTATCACCTTACTGGGCTTTTATATTAGGCGTTAGGAATAAAATTATATTTTTATAGACGCCTCGTAATTACGTCATAAAAGGTTATTTTACCTCATCTTCATCTACCATGGTAATTTGCACAACATGCGTTTCATTATTAACAACCACCACAGGCACGGCTTCTTCAGCGCATTGACTAAACTCTCTATCTTCTTCAATATTATATTCACGAATAAAAATATCCCAGCAGGTGATAAAAAGAACAGCCAATAAAGGACCAATAATAAAACCATTCATGCCAAGTAAAGCAAAACCACCAAGAGTAGAAAGAAGCACCAAATAGTCTGGCAAGCGTGTATCTCTACCCACTAAAATGGGGCGCAGCACATTATCTACAAGGCCGATGACGGCAACACCAAAAACTGTGAGTATTATAGCAGATTGCACATCACCAGTGGCGAAAAAGTAAATGGCTACCGGCAACCAAACAAGGCCTGCGCCAATCATAGGCACCAAAGAAAGCAAAGTCATAACTCCGCCCCACAAAATGGGCGCCTGCACATCTAAATACCAAAAAATCAGCCCGCCAAGCATACCTTGCACCATGGCGACTACCAAGGATCCATTAATGGTGGCCTTGGTAACTTCTGAAATTTTTTGAAATAAAATAGCCTCTCTTCTATCCCCAAGGGGCAAAGCTTTATGTAAAAGATTTACAATTTCTTCTTTGTCTCTGAGCGTGAAAAAAGAAATATACAGTAAGAGCCCCACCTGCGCTATAATATTAATAGTTTCTGCACCAATGGCTACTGCTTGCTGACCAATATATTTGCTTACAAAAATCACTAATTCTGTAAGCTTACCCTGAAAACCAGCGGGATTGATATTCATTCTATCCATATATTCTTGCACTATGGGAAAAGAAGCTTTTACTTTTTCAAAATAAGCGTTTACATCTATTTTACCACTGCTTAATCCTTGATAGACAGCCAATCCTTGCTCTAAAAACTCGCTAGCTATAAATAAAAAGGGTATCACCACAATAACTATGGTAAAAAAGAGCGTTAATAAGGCTGAAATATTAGCATTTTTTGTAATGCGCACAAAATAATTTTGTACCTGAGAAAAAATAATGGTTATGGCCACGGACCAAAAAATAATTCCAAAAAAAGGAAACATCAGCACCAAAAAGGCCACAGTCACCAAGACTAAAAGCCAAATAAATGATTTATACTCTATACTTGCATTCATAGTAGAGCCTCAAAATATGTTAAAGGATAAGATAAAAAACATAGCGCTTTTATCAAAGATATTTTTGAAAAAAAGATGTAAGACGTTAAAACATACCGTATCTATTACAAAAATGGATATAGCACACTAAAAAAAATTAGGTAAAATGTAAAGCGCCTAAAAATACTGCACTAGCGTTATGCAAAACACATTATAAATAGAATAAGTATTAAATTATTAGCTAGTTAAATAAAAACAACACAAAAAAAAATATATATGCATTTTTACTTGACAATACAAAAACAATACTTATTTATTTAGTAAGTTAAACAGTTTTTATGGCTTGCGATACTCCCCTGTGTTTGCTCGGTTAGAAATTGTTGTTTTTGTTTGTAACACATGGCGAGACTAGCAAAAGACAAAAACCCCGAAAGTCGGAGGTGTCTCATGAAGAAGAGCTCGCGTATTCCACAATGGGTTGCTAAGAACATTGACTTAACCAAGTGGGGTATTCCACAAGAACATGTAGAAGTGTTACAACAAGGGCCAAAGCACGCTACCTACTGGCGCATTTGGACAAGAGTTTTACACAAGGCAGAGCGTATAGTTGACGGTAAAAAGTATAAGCTTTTACTTGGTGATGATAAAAATGTTTTAATTGCTTCAAAATGCTTTGATTTAGATTCTCGCGCTTTCTAGTAATAAAAAAAGAGCAGCCCCTTTGGACTGCTCTTTTTTTATGTAAAATGTACAATTTTACAAAGGTAATTTATATAAATCCCAAAATATATTTGTGTAAAATAGCAAGACTCTCTTCTACACTTTGACTATGCGTAGGAAGAGTAAGATGCGGCGTAAGCGGCTCTTCATAAGGCGAAGCTATACCAGTATACTGTGTAATAAGCCCACTGCGTACCTTGGCATACATGCCTTTAACATCTCTATTTTGACAAACATCTAAGGGGCACTGAATAAAAATTTCGTGATAATTATCCCCTATGATATTTTGAAACATACGGCGCTGCTCATGCAAAGGTGCTATGCAAGAACACAAAGAGGAGATACCCTGCTCTGCAAATAAGTGTGCCACTTGCGCCACTCTGCGTAAACTTTCGGTTCTATCTTCTAAAGAAAAACCTAGGTCTGCACAAATGGTTTTACGCATTATATCGCCGTCTAGCATAAGTGACCTATGATTATCTTGATCAAGAAGTGCTACAGTACGCTTGGCTAAGGTGGTTTTACCAGCGCCAGAGAGTCCTGTAAGTAAAAATACCGGCGGAGAAGAATATTTCATAGCCGCCTTACTACTACAACACTTGGGCGCACGGCAAGTAAATTCTACTAAGCAGAAAAAATCAAACGTGCATGTGAAAAAAATATTTTATATAAAATTTACAATATTATAAATACCAACTGCATCAACATCACATAAAAAACTTGTCTTAATTAAAAAAATATGGCATACACTGCCGTGAGCATTCACCGCAAATGCTGTAAATATACTACTGCACGTTTTTAACTTACTTACAGATTTTAGAGGTTTTGTGTGAAAGAGTTACACCAGATTAACACTACTCCCCTATACACTTTTTTACATCAACTCTATGCCAACAATAAACAAGTTCTTTGTTGTTATGATGAATGTGGAAATATACTCTATTGCACTGAGGCCTATTTAACTTTTTTTGGCGCTTCTTCTCTCGAAGAAGTGGCAAAAAATTTTCACGCGCACAATCCACCATCGCAAAAGCAAGAACAAAGCCAAAGCTCTGTTACTCTGTGCCAAGACCATTTAGCCAAAGCCCTGCACGAAGGCGGCGCGTCTTTTGCATGGGAGCACACCCTACACGGTCATCAAAATATACAAGTGCAATATGCACTTACACGTATAGAGTATCAAGGCACCCCCGTCATTACAGCTGTTTTATTAGGCGTACAAAAAGACACCCAAACCCTAGAAGATTTCTACTATCAAGACAAAAACATACGCACCATTGTGGAGGCATCTCCCCTAGCCATCTGTCTTTGGAATAACAAGTTTGCCCTTATTGATTGTAATAAAAGCTTTAGGGATTTATTCGGCATAGAAAATAAAGAAGAATATGCCGAAAATCCCGCCAGTTTTTATCCAACACTGCAACATAATGGCATGAAATCTACCGATTATTCGCTCAAACTTTTACAAGAGGCTTTTAGCCTAGGTAGCAGCACAGGTGACTGGATTTGGAAAGATAAAAATGGCAATCGCGTTCCCACTTTTATATCTATGCGTCGTATCAAATTTGGCGGCGAAGATATGGTGGCAGAATATATTTATGATTTACGCGCCATAAAAGAAAGCCAATATCGCGCCTCGCAAGCAGAATTACGCAATCAAATAGTTCTGCAAGCCATGCCACTAAGTATGTCTTTTTGGGATAAGGATTACAACCTTATTGACTGTAATACAGCTAGTATTCAGCTTTTTGGTTTCCAAGATAAAAATGAATACATCGCCAAATGTCATGAAGTTTCCCCAGAGTTTCAACCTAATGGCGATCACAGCCTCACAGCTTTGCATAAAAAATTTGATGAAGCTATGGCGCATGGGGTCAGCTATGTGCAATGGGTACACCAACTCCCAGACGGCACCCCAATACCTGTTGATAAAACATGCGTTAAGGCTAATCTTAACGATGAAGATGTTGTTATTACCTTTTCTCGCGATATGCGTGATGTTGTTGCCATTCAAAAAGAAGTGCAAGATGCAGAAGCACGTAATAAAATAGTGCTAGAGACCATGCCACTTAGCATGTCTTTTTGGAATAAAGAATATCAGCTCATTGACTGTAATGATGAAACATTAAAATTACACGGCTTTAAAAGCAAAGAAGAATATCTTAAAAATTATAGAAATATTTTTCCAAAGCATCAGCCCGACGGCAATGACAGCTTCACAACTTTATACGATAAATTTAACGAGGCCATGTGCCATGGTATTAGCCGCATAAAGTGGATGCATAAACATGTGGACGGAACCCCTGTGCCCGTGGATAAAACGTGCGTTCGGGCACAACTCTATGGCGATGACGTTATCATTACCTTTGCGCGCGACTTACGTGAAATTGAAGCCTATGAGAAAAAAGCCGCTGAAGCCGAAGAGCGTAATACCCGTATTTTAGAATCGCTTCCTTTAGGGGTGCATTTCTGGGATCAAAACTTACAACTTATTGATTGTAATAACGAAAGTTTAAAGCTCTATGGATTTAGCACTAAAGAAGAATTTAAAGAAAACTTTACTAGCTCTTTCCCAGCTATTCAGCCATCTGGTGAAGAATCTTTAACCGTTATTAAAAGAAATTTAACAAAAGCACTGAACGAAGGCTATGCCATGGCAGAGTTCATGTGCCTAACACAAGATAATGGCGGAGAGCTGTTACCTGTGGAAATTTTCCACATACGTACAGAATATAAAGACGGATATGGCGTGCTTTGTTATATTCGCGATCTGCGCGATTTTAAAGCCATGCTGGCAGAAATTCACGCTGTAGAGGACGATCTGCGCGCCGCCAAAGAAGTTGCCGAAAAAAATGCCGCAGCGAAAAGTGAATTTTTAGCCAATATGAGCCATGAAATTCGCACTCCCATGAATGGTATTTTAGGCTTGTTACATCTTTTAACACAAACCCCCTTGCAAGCCGAGCAAGATAAATATGTGCAGAAATCTTTAAGCTCAGCCAATCATTTATTACGCATTATCAATGACATTTTAGATTTTTCTAGCATAGAAACAGGCCGTTTTGAATTTGTGCACACCCCCTTTAAAATGACAGAGCTTTTTGCTGATATAAAAAATATTTACAGTCCTGCTGCAAAAGAAAAAGGGATAGAATTTTTTATAAATATACCTGAAAGTCAAGACATAGTACTAAGCGATGAGCACAGACTTAAACAAGTACTTTTCAATATGCTCGACAATGCCCTCAAATTTACAGCAAACGGAAGCGTGCATTTTAATGTTGAAGAAAAGTGGATTAATGCTGCGCAAAAGCAATTTCTTTTCTCCGTGCAAGATACAGGTATAGGCATCTCTGCCGATGACATGTCACGCATTTTTTCTGCCTTTTCTCAAGCAGACTCTTCTTTTACCCGTGCCTATGGCGGTACTGGTCTTGGCCTTATTATCTCACAAAAAATTATTCATATGCTTAACGGCGAAATATGGGTTGAAAGTGAAAAAGGTAAAGGCTCCACATTTTACTGCTCCGTCTCTTTAGACATTATTCAAAGCTTAACTGCACCTAAGGTTGCATCAGAACCAATAGATACATCTGTTACGACATCAGAACCCCCAGCAGAAGAAGAAAAAACAGCTGCTCACCTGCTTTTAGTGGAAGATAATGAAATTAACCAAATGGTAGCCGAAGAAATCTTGCTCAGCATGGGCTATACGCTTGATATTGCCAATAATGGCAAGGAAGCTTTAGACATGCTTGAAAGCAAAAATTATGACCTTGTTCTTATGGATATTCAAATGCCCATTATGGACGGCCTCACCGCTGCACGCAAAATTCGTGAACAAGAAAAATTTCACCAACTACCCATTGTGGCACTTTCTGCCCATGCGCTCGATGAAGATGTGCAAAAAAGCTTAGACCATGGCATGAATGAACATGCCACAAAGCCCATTATACCCGAAAAGCTTTCTAAAACCATTGCTTACTGGATACAAAAAATGCCCATATCTGCTTAATGCTACCCTAGCACTACAAAGTAAGAATCCATCAGCTAGGCTGGCGGATTCTTACTTTTATATATTTTTTTAATGCGTTAACATGTTACTTTCAAAGAATAAAGTAACGCCGCAAATAATTTTTTTTGGAAAGGGGGGGCTGGGGGAAGAGCCTTTTGTTCACAAAAGTTTTTCACCCAGTAGACCTTGCCAACACTTTAAGCCGCTGCCTTCATAACAGCGTTTTTTATTTTTATATACACTACGTACTCAAACACCCATCTAAATCATACTGTCACTCTATTTCCCCCTTTTAAGCACAAAACACCGTGCTAGGAAAAAGCTTCCTCATTTTCTTGGTATATATCTTGCTTAACAAATACTCGCGTGCAATTCTTTCTCATACTCGCACGTATGAAAATATATACAATCACCCCCTATACAAGGAGCTACCATGTCCGTTTCAGGAATTTCTAGCACAAATCCCTATGCTAATATATTTTTTGATACTACCTCACAGCAGCGTGCTACCACATCCCTTGGCGGACAAAGCACCGGTGATACCGTACGTTTTTCTTCTGAAGCTATAGAAATGTACCAAGCCTCTAAAGCAGAGCAGCAAATATCAAACAGCGCTAGCGCACAAGGCGAAGCGAGCGAAGAAAGCCTTGAAAGTATTGCTTTAGAAGATGAAGCCAGCGGCCAAGAAACCCTTACCAGTCAAGCCGTTTCAGGCGGCATGAAGGGTGGCAAGGGTAAACCTAGTGGCGGCGGCGCCAGTGAAGAAGATGATGACGACGAAGATGCTACCATTACTTCTTGGTATGATGAATGGTTTGAGTCCATGTATGGCGAAACTGGTGCCACTGAAGATAGCTTTCTCACCGGCTTTTTAGAAGAAAATAAATAAACCACTTTGCTCTTATTTTATGCCAAGGCTCGCAAATGGGCTTTGGCATTTTTTTATCTCCTCCCCCCATTCTAGCCATGTAACCCGCAAATATGTTACATTTTGCTGTCTTCTTCTCTTTTTTTCACAAGCTTCTTGCATTTTTTATAGAGCACTGGTACTGTTTTCTCTGGACAAAAATTAGTACCTAAAAACACCGTACATGCTTTACATGTATTGTGCAGCCTTTCCCAGATGCTTTACTTCAATGTGCACAGAAAACTGATGTATTTTTACAGGTTTAAAGGGATAAAATTATGCAATTTGTGTTTAATAAGACTGTTTGTCAAAATCTGCGCAAATCTTTACGCAGAGAATGGCTAGAAACAAACGGTCTCGGCGGCTATGCTTCAAGTTCTCTCGTTTGTTGTAATACCAGAAAGTACCACGGTTTACTTAATGTGCAACAAGCCCACCCCGCAGGACGCTTTGTCTTGCTCTCCACCTTAGAAGAATCCATTAGTGTTGGGCAAAAAGAAGCCTTTTTCTCATGCCGTAAGCATCCTGATGTGTACTATCCACGCGGGCATGAATATTTACATGAGGTAAGTCTTGGCCCTGTGCCTACCTTTACCTATCGTTATGGAGATGTGCATTTTGTGCGTCAAATTATGATGCTGCACAAGCAAAACGTCACCTTAATTCGCTACAGTTTGCTTTGTGCAGATAGTAGTGATGCTTGCGCTTCCTTACCCGGCACTGCAAAACTACGCATAAAGCCCCTGCTTGCTTATCGTAATATGCATGCCTTAGGGGCTTCAAATATTGATTTTCAAGTAAAAACATGGCCCGCACAAAGCGGTTTTAGTATTCGCCCCTACAATACTTTACCCCCACTTTTCATGCAAACAAGTAAGCCACTTACCTTTCACCCCTCGCCAGATTGGTACCACAATGTGGAATATATGGTAGAAGCAGAACGCGGCTTTCCCAATCACGAAGACCTCTTTCAACCAGGTGTGTTAGATATAGAATTAGGTCTTGGGCAATCGTGCATTCTGTCTGCCGCCACAGAAGATGTGCTGCAAAAACTTGGTCCCTTAGAAGATTTGTGGGAAGCAGAATTACAACGCCGCCAGCAAAGCTCTCCCTCCGTATTGGGTCAGCACCTTGAGCAAAAAGGCGCGCAATTTTTAGTACGTCAACCCAGCGGTTATGAAAGCATTGTGGCAGGCTACCCTTGGTTTGAAGCCTGGGGACGTGATACCTGCATTGCCCTATCTGGCCTGACCTTTGCCTCTAGCCAAGAAGAACATGTAAATTTAGGCTGGGATATTTTACAACACCTTGCCAAGCAGGCAGACCACGGACGCATACCTAATATGTTCTCTGCCGATGGCAAACACGCCTATAATTGTATTGACGCATCCTTATGGTATATATGGGCAGCGCAAACGGCCTATGATGCTGAAAAAGCACAAGGCAATGGCGCCAAGCGTTTTCGCAAAACCTGCTGGCCCTTTATTAAAACCATCATTGAAAATTATGCCGCAAGCAGCCTTGAGCATGTGCAGTGTGATGATGACGGTTTTTTACACGTGGGCGATGAAAATACACAGCTTACATGGATGGATGCCAATGTGCATGGCAAAGCCGTTACCCCGCGTCATGGCTGCCCCGTAGAAATCAATGCCTTATGGTACAATGCCTTAGCCTTTGCACGCCAAGTGGCAAAAGCTTATGGGGAAAAAATGCCCCACGCCCTTTGCCATCAAAAATCTTTAGACAAAATGCGCGCTGTTTTTAAAGAGCGCTTTTGGGTAGAGCAAAAACACAGCGGCTATTTAGGCGATTGCTGGCGCCCTGAAGGGCTTGATACCTCTTTACGCCCCAATCAGCTTTTTGCCGTGGGTTTACCCCATGCCATTTTGGAAGAAGATTTTTGGGGAGATGTGGTGGAAACATGCCGCAATACTCTACTCACCCCCTATGGCCTGCGCACCTTGGCACCTAGTGACATACGCTATCAATCTCACTATGAAGGCCCGCCAGAACAGCGCGACGCCGCCTACCATCAAGGCATAGTATGGCCTTGGCTACTCGGCATATACGGCGATGCTTTATTGCGTGTGGTGTGGGATACAGATAGCGCTGTACGTGAACTTTTAGAAAGCATTACCCCGCTTTTAACCGCGCACCTTATAGAAGCCGGCGTGGGTTCCATATCTGAAATTTTTACAGCAGACCCCCCTCATCTACCTGACGGCTGCGTTGCACAGGCCTGGAGCGTAGCTGAAGTGATTCGCCTCTTGCAAGCTTTACGCAAAACAGCCCCAACCTCTGTAAGCTCTTGGGAAAATGAATATATCCAAGACAATGTGTCCGTTTACTTTTAAGCAATCACATCAGAGCAGCCTCCTATAGAGATAACAGAGAGAAATTTTATGCGAGTTTTAATGTTTGGATGGGAGTTTCCTCCCCATATGAGTGGTGGTTTAGGTACGGCCTGTTACGGTATGACCCGCGCTTTGGCCGAAAAAGGTGTAGACATTGATTTTGTGCTTCCCCGTATGCAGGGGCAAGAAAGCTTATCCTTGCCGCAAGGTTTGTCCTTGCACGAGGCTTCTGGCACGCATATTCACTGGGAACATGAACACGAAGAACATTTGTGGGAAGGGCAACGCACGCTTTTTCATGAACAAAAAAGCGTACCTGGGCCGGAAATTGTAACAGCATATAAAAATAAAACCTCACAAAATAATGGCACGACCGCTCAAAATACGTGCCCCACGGGTAAAACCGTGGTGGAAAATGTCTGGCAAAAACAAGTACGAATACACCCTGTGCGTTCTTTATTGCACGCCTATGCCACCCCGCAAAGCTATGAAGAATTACACCAAAGCTGCGTAAATCAAAGCACATCGTATCTTTATGACCCTTGTACCATGCCCCCCACAACCTTTATAAAGCAGGCTTCGCATATGCTAAGCAGCCAAACACGCGAGCAGCTTATGCACGTGATTAAGGGTACGCAAAAGCATATGGAACAAGGCGATACCGTAGTGTCACTACACGGCGGTTATGGGCAAGGACTTATGGAAGAAGTCTTTCGCTATAGCCAAAGCGTTTTGGGCTTACCCACAGAAAATATAGACGTCATTCATGCCCATGACTGGATGACTTTCCCCGCGGGTATTGTGGCTAAGCACCTCACAGGAAAGCCCCTTATTGTGCATATTCACGCCCTAGAAAGTGATCGTAGTGGCAGTAATCTTAATGCTGAGGTAGCCGCCATTGAAAGAGCCGGTGTAGAAGCTGCCGACACCATTGTGGCAGTAAGCCATTATACTAAAACGCGAATCACACAGCTATATGGTATTGACCCACAAAAAATTTCTGTGGTGCACAATGCCGTAACGCAAGAAGAATCGCGCTCAAAGCTAAATATGCCAAGCCATGCAGAAAAATATGTGCTCTTTATGGGACGCATTACCTTTCAAAAAGGGCCTGAATATTTTGTAGAAGCTGCAAGACTGGTACTTTCGCGCATGCCCAATGTACGCTTCATCATGGCTGGTAGCGGCGATATGCTGCCCCGTATAGTGCGTATGGTGGCAAAAATGCGCATGGGAAGTCGTTTTCACTTTACCGGTTTTTTACGCGGTGAAGACGTAGATAAAATGTATGCCCTAAGCGACCTTTATGTCATGCCAAGCGTGTCAGAACCCTTTGGCATTGCACCTTTAGAAGCCATGGCCTACGACACACCTGTGCTTATTTCTCGCCAATCTGGCGTATCTGAAGTGGTGCAAAATGCCCTAAAGGTAGACTTTTGGGATGTGCGCGCCATGGCTAATAAAATATGCGCCGTGTTAGAGCACCCTGCTTTAGCTGGTGAAATGATAAAACAATGCCGCGAAGAGCTACAGCACATTCGCTGGGAAAACGCCGCCAATAAATTGGTGCATGTGTATGAAAATACCACCAGATGCCATTAAACGAGTATATTTAGGAATATAAGAGCATTTTTTCTTGTTTACAGCCTTTTACAGAATAGGAATTTATTATGTCGTCCATCTGCTTTTACTTTCAAGTGCATCAGCCTTATCGTTTACGCCACTACACAGTTTTTGATTTAGGGCAAAATCATTTTTATGAAGATGATAAAGCCAATGGGGAAATTTTGCAAAAAGTAGCTCGTAAATGCTATTTACCCATGAATACACTTTTGCTCGAACTTATTGAAAAATACCAAGGTAAATTTAAAATTTCTTTTTCCCTCTCTGGCGTTGTGATTGAACAATTAGCCACCTGGGCTCCGGAAGTACTTAAATCATTTCAAGATTTAGTCAAAACCGGTTGTGTAGAGCTTTTATCAGAAACCTATGCCCATTCACTTTCAGCGCTTTACTCTCCTGATGAGTTTAAGCAACAAGTACAAATGCATGCCCAAATGCTGCAAGAGCACTTTGGAGTAAAACCACAAGTATTTCGTAATACAGAGCTTATTTACAGCAATCGTGTGGCAAAAATGGTGGAAGATATGGGCTATAAGGCCATTTTGGCTGAAGGGGTCGATCATATATTAGGTTGGCGCAGCCCCAATGTGGTTTATCAACCAGCCAATTGCTTAGATTTAAAGCTTTTACTAAAGAACTATCGTTTATCTGACGATATAGCTTTTCGCTTTTCCAATCGCGGCTGGCCAGAATTTCCCCTTACCGCAGAAAAATTCTCTCAATGGGTACATACGGCGGGTTTACAAGGCGAGCTTATTAACCTGTTTATGGATTATGAAACCTTTGGGGAACATCAATGGGAAGATACAGGCATATTTGACTTTATGCGCGCTCTACCCGAAAAAGTACTAGCTAATCCTAATTTTGGCTTTATTACCCCAAGTGAAGCGGCAGAGCGCATTGCCCCCATGGCTCGCCTTGATATACCGGAAGAAATTTCTTGGGCTGATGCTGAGAGAGATTTGACGGCATGGCTTGGAAATGATATGCAGTATGATGCCATTGAGGCAGTATATCGCTTAGAAGATCGAGTACGCGCCTGTAATAATATTGATATCTTAAAAACATGGCGCCGCTTACAAACCTCTGACCATTTTTACTATATGTGTACGAAATGGTTCTCTGATGGGGACGTACATAAGTACTTTAGCCCTTATGGTTCTCCCTACGATGCTTATATTAACTATATGAATGTTATAGCAGACTTTGAGCAATCTTTACCGGCTGTAACGGCCTAATATGTAACCTATTCACATTATATCTTTTCCATAGTAGTCCATCCTAATGTGAATTCGAAATAAAAGCGCATTGTGGTAATGTAATTATCACAATGCGTATTGTACTTTTTCCTTGTTAATATCCTTTCTATAATCATACAACTTTGAGGAGGATGTATGTTTCCAGGTTTAGAACAAGCTACCGCTTTTGAAGTGAGTTGGGAAATATGCAATAAAGTAGGCGGCATTTACACAGTGGTAAGCAGTAAAGCCCTGTGCGCCGTAGATTTTTTTGGCGACAATTACTATATGATTGGGCCAGACCTTGGCAATAATGCCGAATTTGAAGAAACAGACGAGCCATGCTGGGATGAGCTGCGCCCCATTTTAGCCATACATAATTTTCAATGCCGTTTAGGGCGTTGGAATATTCCTGGTCGCCCCAAGACCATTCTTATTAGCTTTAAAGATCGCACCAATGTGAACCAATTGCTCTTTGAGCTTTGGAACAATTATGGCGTAGATTCCATGACTGGCGGCTATGATTATGCAGAACCTGTTATGTTTAGTGCAGCCTGCGGTGAGCTTATTGCCACCATTTATAAAGCTACCGTAGAACCCACAGGGCATAAAGCTGTGGCGCTTTTTCACGAATGGATGTGCGGCGCAGGGCTGCTTACCTTAAAGCGCCAAGCCCCTACCATCGGCACTGTATTCACCACCCATGCCACCATGCTAGGCCGTGCTTTAGCCAGCACAGGTTGTGATATACATAAACAAATGCAAAAGCTTAACCCCGCGCGCGAAGCTGCTAACTTTAATATCACCGCCAAATATTCCATGGAAAAAATTGCAGCCAGAGAAGCTGATTGCTTTACCACGGTTAGTGATATTACTGCCACCGAAGCGAGCACCTTCTTAGCGCGCACCCCCGATGTGGTCACGCTTAATGGCTTAGATATGCGTGTTATCCCAGACTATTCTAGCAATAGAAAAGAAACAAAAGCAGCACATGCCCAAATGAGCGAAGCCATAGGCAAGCTCTTGCGGCGCCCCTTAGCTAAAAATGTGCGCTATATTCTTATTTCAGGTCGATATGAATTTAGAAATAAAGGCCTTGATGTTTTCCTTGAAGCTTTAGCCGGCGTTAACAAAGCCTTGCAAGATACAGATACCCAAGTGGTGGCTATTTTTGCTGTTATGGGTGGTCATACTGGTGCTAATCCCGATGCCGTGGGCGGCGATCCGCATAAAAAGCCCCCGCGTAATGAGCATTGGATCACCTCACACCATGTTTACGACAGCCCCAATGACCCCATTTTAAACTCTTGTATGCGTGTAGGCTTAACCAATGCCCCAGAAAACATTGTGCAAGTAGTCTTTATTCCTGCACAACTTGATGGCAATGATGGTTTCTTAAACCTGCCCTACGATCAAGTGCTTGCCGCTTGCGATTTAGGCGCTTTCCCCTCTTGGTACGAACCTTGGGGCTATACACCGCAAGAAAGCGTGGCCTGGTCTGTACCCACCATTACCACCGACCTTGCCGGTTTTGGTGTATGGGCTCGCCAAATTCAAGCCAAAGAAAATTTCAGCGGCGGTGTATATGTGGTGCCACGTTTGCACAGCCCCTATGATCAAGTGTTAAAAGAGCTGCGCGAAAACACCCTTAAAGCCATCACATTGCAAGGTAAAGATTTAGAAAGATCACGCAAAGCCGCGCGAAAACTCTCTAATTATTTTACATGGAAAGACTTTTTCCCCCAATACATTGCTGCCTATTCCCACGCTTTAGAAAAAGCCATGGATCGCAACAATAAAGCTTTTGGTTTTTCTGGCGATGTGAAGCATGTGCTTAAAGCGACCTCTTCGGTAACGCCGGTATTGCGCTCTTTCATGGCTATTTCTTTTTTACCTGAACGTTTAAAACGCTTGCGCGACCTTACAGAAAACTGGTGGTGGTGCTGGCAGGCAGAAGGCTGGGATTTATTCTCAAGCATTGATGAAGAGTTGTGGGAAAAATGCGAACACAATCCCATAGAACTTTTAGCTAACGTGTATTCGTCACGCCTTGCAGAGCTCAGTGAAGACTTAGAGTTCATGAATAAAATGGATAGATTACTAGAAAAATTCGACAGCTATATGTCTGAAAAGCCAAAAGCTGTAGATGACGTGCTTTCAGAGCAAAACCCTGTGGCCTATTTCTCTACCGAATACGGCATTTGCGAAAGCCTGCCCATTTATTCCGGTGGATTAGGCGTTTTATCAGGTGATCACCTTAAATCTGCCAGTGATTTAAATATTCCTTTAATAGCTGTAGGCTTATTGTATAAAAATGGTTATTTCCGTCAAAAGCTCACCTCCGAGGGTGGTCAATTGGCTGTATACACAGAAAACGACTTTGCCTCCATGGCTGTTGAGCGCCTTATGCAAGGCAATGGCGATCCTGTCACCGTTAGCGTAGACTTACCCGGTCGCCAATTACATGCTCAGGTATGGCTTGCTAAAGTAGGTCGCATTAAGCTGTATCTTATGGATACCGATTTAGCCATCAACAGCCAAGAAGATCGCAAAACCACTGCGCAATTGTATGTGGCAGATCGCGACTGCCGTTTACGCCAAGAAATACTTTTAGGTATGGGCGGGGTACGTCTACTGCAACAGCTCAACATAACCCCTGCGGTTTACCATATGAATGAAGGCCACTCTGCTTTCTTAATTCTTGAGCGATTGCGCAAACTTGTGCATCAAGGTTTAAGTTTTGAAGTAGCCTGCGAAGTGGTGCGTGCTTCTTGCGTCTTTACCACACACACCCCAGTAGATGCAGGTAATGAGCGCTTTGCCCCCGAATTGATGGAGCGCTATTTTTACGATTATACCCAAAGTATGGGTATTTCTATGCAAAACTTCTTAAATATGGGGCGCATTTTAGGCTCGAACCGTAATATGTTCGAAATGACCGTACTGGCCTTAAATTATTCCTTAAAAGCTAATGGTGTTAGTCGCTTACACGGTGAAGTCTCGCGCGGCATGTGGCAAGCGGCTTGGAAGGGCTATTCCCATGCAGAAGTGCCCATTAAGTCTGTTACCAATGGTATACATGTGGCTTCTTATGTTTCTGCGCCCATGCGCAACCTGCTTAACGAAACCTTAGCGCCTGGCTGGGAAGATTTACCCCCCACGTCAGATCTTTGGGAAAATATTTACTCCATTCCCTCACAAAAAATTTGGGATATACGCCGTAATGAAAAAACAAAGCTCTTGCAGGCCGTAGACAAAGGGCTTACCAGCTTTTTCAAGACCTTAGATGTGCCTGCTGCAACCCAGCACCGCATGCGTGAAGGTTTAACCAATCCCAATGCGCTTATAATTGGCTTTGCCAGAAGATTCGCCCCCTACAAGCGTGCGCACTTGCTTTTTGCCGATATGGAACGTTTGCAAAATATTTTAAATAATACCAAGCGCCCCGTTATCTTTATCTTCGCAGGCAAAGCCCACCCAGCAGACCAGCAAGGAATTGATATTTTAAAGCAAATTGTTAAAAACACCATAGATGAGCGCTTTGTGGGACATGTCTATTTTATGGAAAATTATAGCCTTTCTGTATCAAAGCTCTTAACACGCGGCTGCGATATATGGCTTAATACCCCTTGTCGCCCCAACGAAGCCAGTGGCACCAGCGGCATGAAACCCTCTGTCAATGGCGGTTTAAACCTCAGCATTTCTGACGGTTGGTGGTGCGAAGGCTATGACACACATAATGGCTGGACCATTGGCCCTGTGGTAAATAGTTTACACGAGCTTGACGGTCAGGCCGATTATGCCGACGCCGACTCTTTATATACGCATTTGGAAGAAAATATTATCCCCCTCTATTTTGAACGCAACAGCCAAGGCTTGCCCGAAAAATGGATGGAGATAACCCGCCATGCCATGCGTACGCTCACCCCACAATTTAGTTCGCATCGTATGGTTAATGACTATATGCGCGACTATTATGTGCCCACAGCCACCAGAAAAAACACCCTGTACGAAGAAGACTTTGCTCAGGCAAAACGCATTGCAGAGTGGAAATATGCTGTAGCTAGCACTTTCCCTTGTGTTTCTATAGATCAGGTGATTTTTGAAGGTGTAGATAAAGATACCCTCTATGTGGGACAAAAAATACGCATTCTTGTAACGCTTAACCCTTGCGAGTTAGACCCGCAATCATTACGCGTAGAATATGTGGTAGGACGCAGTGAACAGCATGATTTTGTGAAAAAACCACAAATTCATCCGCTTAAATTCACAGAACGTTTAGAGTCTGGACAAATACTCTTTACTGGTGAATTTACCATTACCAAAAATGGACATCATTCTTATGGTGTGCGCGTGGTACCCTTTAACATAGACCTTTTCTCACCCTTAGATACGCGCCTCGTTTTGTGGGCGTAAAAATACACTCCTTACCAAGGCTTTATGAACGTAAGGTCTTGGTAAGGGCATTTTTTGCCAAATAAGCCGCACCCCACAAACCTACATATTCGTGCTGCATAAGCCCAACAGGTATGCGACGCAATATAGGCAACATATGCGGCGGTGCCATGAAAAACTCCTCAGCAAAACAAGGGTGCTGTAGTAGAAAAGGATTTTTCATAAGCACCCCCCCAGAAAGATATAAACCGCCCTCACATAAAGTATTTAATGCCCAGTGACAGCAAAAACGCCCCAAAAAGCGTGCATAAAGACTAAGCACCTTATATTCTTTTTTTTGCATATAAGCATCACGCATGCGCTCTGCCACCTTGGCTGGCAAAAGGTTTTCACCATAAAGGCTTGCATGTAATAGGCTAAGCCCTCGTCCACACAAAATATCCTCTGCGCTCAAACGTTCTTGCCCCAAAGATTTTAGGGCCACTTCGGCAAAGTCATATTCATCTTGCCTAGCCAAAGGCATGTCAACATGCCCGGCTTCACTGGGCATTAAAACCCAGCCTTGCCCTAGATCTGGGCATAATGCTGCTGCGCCAAGCCCAGTCCCCGCCCCTAAAATGCCCCTTGGTGCTGGCACTTGTGGCATATCTACATCAAACACAGCCTGCTTTGGCACCTGCAAGGCTAAGGAAGCAAAGGCCTGCAAAGCAAAATCGTTTACCAGAAAAAAATCTTGTTCAGAGTGTGCAAGCTTAAAATCCGTAAAATCTAAAGCTAAACTTCCATTAGTAAGCCTTGCATGCAAGCCCCCTTCTTCCACAGGACCAGCAATGCCCCATACCTGCATATGCGCTTTATGCGGCGCAAGCTTCGTAAGCTTTTCTGCCATTTTTTTTGCCGTTGCGGTATTTGCAATTTGACGTGTAGCGCAAGACCCTGCAGTAAGTAGAGAAATTTCCCCTTTCGTCAAAAGCATATGCGCAAAGCGGCTTTGAGTGCCACCAATATCAACACAAAGAATATGCCTTGGCATAAGCATCCTCACTAAAGTATTATTACATAATACTAACTAATTACAAAAAAAGAGTCTAGCCTTTATGCAACTACTCTATACCACGCTGCTTCTTAAAGTAAATTAATTACTCTACTTCTGACATTAAAAATACACATTTATGAGCAAAAAAGCTCTTAAAGACATTGTCTTTTGTAAAAAGACTTACTATAATTTGCCATGGTGATTAGGCACAGTCATCGCCTTTTCTTTAGTGCCAAGGGGGGGTTTTGAGAGTCTCATGGGTAAAAAGTTCTATTTTTCTTTGCTATTACTTTGCATTTATTTCTTTTCATGCGAGATTTCCCGCGCCGATTACCAGCAAAATACTTCTAAGCAAATTATCAAAATTGGCTATTTACCCGGTTTTGGCTTTGTGCGAGATATGGATTCTCTCGATAGTAAAGGCTATTTATACGAAATTTTCAAACGCATTGAGCAATATTCTAACTATAATTTTTCTTTTATCCCCTACGCTTCCAGAAAAGCCATGCTTACAGGTCTTGAAAGTAAAGAAGTAGATATAATAGGCCCCATAGCCTACATACCAGAGTTGGCAAAAAAATATAGCTATACGCACAATCCTTTAGGGCAAGCGCAAGCTGTGCTGGTGAGCAAGCAAAAAAATACCCCTTTTTATTATAATGACCCTGTAAGTATCAACGGCAAGGTTGTAGCTAGTTTTCACGGCAGCCCCTTTGAAAAGCTGCTTGATGCCTATTGCCAGCGCCATGATATTTCCGTCACCTATGTTCATGGCGACATTACAAATTTTCAAAATCTTGAAGCAGATTTATACCTTACGTCAACGGTTTTTGATGCTTTTCAAAAGCACACCTCTATACTCAACCTTTCCACATATGACTACTATTTACTTTTTTTAAAAGAAAATACCCATCTAAACGATTTGCTTCATGAGGCCTATGCAAAAACAATTAATGCCGACGGTAAATTATTGCATGATTTATTCATAAAATATTACAATAATCCTAGCCTCGTGCGTCGCCATCTTACCCGTGACGAAACACATATCCTGCGTGACAAGCATTTTAATGTAGGCTATGTGCACGACCATCGCCCCTTTCAATTCACCAACGAAAAAGGCGAACCTGACGGCATACTCATCGAAATATTTAATCTTTTAGCCACGAAATATGGTTTTACCTTTAGCTATACCCCCTACTCTCTCACCGAAAATCCAGAAAATCATAAAGATTTTGATATACTTATTTCGCTCACCGGTAAGCGCCAACAAGAAAATCAATGGTACAACCCCACAGAAAGCTATATTTCTCTGCCCATGATGCTGTATGCTGATAAAAGAACAGCTAAATATATTGATTTTTCAAAAGATCAAAAAAATATTGCTACCTTACAATATCTTAGCCTAAATAATGATGCCATAAAAGAGCTCTACCCACAGGCAAACATTATTCCCTTTGACTCCTTTGCTTCTGTCTTTAAAGCCTATAATGAAGGCAAGCTTGACGCCCTTATATCTACCACAGCAGGCTCTGTGTATTTAGATATTTTATTGGGGCATAATGTCTATACCTACAGCACCGGTATTGACTTGCCAGCTAAGTTGCTCATTTCTAAAAAACTTCCCTCTGAATATATTACCATGTTTAATATTATCTTTGATCATATTAGCCCTGGAGTTTTTGATGAAATCATAGCACGCCACACCCTGCGCTATGTCCCCTCTTATTCCACTGCAGATATATTACAAAGATATATGGTGGAAATTATCCTTTTTATCCTCGCCATGAGTGCCATAAGTGCCATCATTTTCTTAGCCACACATAACAAGAAAAACAAAGATATAGTCAATCTTATCAAATACGATAAACTCACAGGCTTTTACAATTACACCTACTTTTCTGAAAAAGCTAAAAATATTTTAAAAAATGCCAAGCCGCAAGAGTATGAATTGGTAAGTATAGATATTGATAATTTTAAGACCATTATCAATTATTTTAGCTATGCTAAGGGAACACAAGTATTGCTAGCTGTGGCCAAAGGTTTAGAAAATGCCCTGCAAGGACAAGAATTTCTTATTACCAGACCCCACGCCGACAGTTTTCTCATTTTGCGCAAGCATCAGCACAATAGAAATCTATTGCACATCATTAACCAATATCTCTTGCCCCCTTGCCGCGCTGTACTCAAAGAAGGCTATGATTTGCATTTTTCCATGGGGGCCTTTGTCATTAAAGACTTTACAGGCAGAATAAGCTTTATGGTAGATAAAGCCAATCTTGCGCGCAAAAAAGGTAAGGATGAACACGAGAGCACTTTTTATTACTTTGACGCTAGCATGGAGCAAGACTTTGCAGACAAGCTTTCCGTCACTTTTAGAATGGAGAAAGCTCTTCTTAACAGAGAGTTTAAGGTTATTTATCAGCCCAAAATAGACCTGAAAACTTTGCGAGTTCAAGGTGCAGAGGCTTTAGTGCGCTGGATACCACGTGGTGAGCCTACCATTTACCCCTCGGTATTTATCCCCATCTTCGAGCACAACGGCTTTATTGCCAAACTAGACCTTTATGTCTTTGCCGAAGTATGTAAATTTATCAAAGATAACTCAAAAAACATGCAGGTGCCGCTTATTTCTGCCAACCTATCTGCCAGAACAATGCTAGAAGAAAACATTGTGCAAAAACTTGTGGATATTATACAAGATGCAGGCATTGCCCCCCAGCGCGTAGAACTAGAAATTACCGAAAGTGCCATGGTTAATGAAGGTGCCATGGAGATAGTCTCGCATCTTAAAAAGATAGGTTTTGTTATCTCCATTGACGACTTTGGCGCCGGCTCTTCTTCTCTCAACAGACTAGGTACGGTAGAGGCCGAGGTGGTTAAACTAGATAAAGCCTTTTTAGATTTCTCTAGCCAAAACAAACGCAATGAAATTGTTGTTAAAAACACCATAGACATGGCAAAAGATTTACAAATGAAAACCGTAGCCGAAGGTGTAGAAACAGTAGATCAAGCCCGCTGGCTGCAAAGTTTAGGCTGCCAAATGGTACAAGGCTATTACTTTGAAAGACCCATGCCAGAAGAAGATTTCATCCATATTTTACGCATTGAAAAGATATATACCTTAGGATAGATGGAAGCATTTAGCTTTTATTTGTAATAGATGAGCAACCAGTCAGGTTCAATATAGCATTCCCTATGCCCTACCCAATTACCAATAAGGGTGTGTTTTTTGTTCTTTTCAGGTAACGTTTCACCATTGGCAAGCATATCAACAATATCATGTAATTTTTGCATATTAAGCCTTCTTTTGAGGGCTTTTTTATACTATTTTTTAAACTTATTGGTGCTTGCAAGTTTACACTTCATTTTGTAATGCCTCAAACAAATCTGCAGGTGTGTCGTATTTTTTCACCGTGGGGTCTTTAGCTATACACTCAGCTTCTAGCATGGCAGCCTGAGTTTCCTTATTAAGCTTGGGGGCATGTAAGGCAAAAGGTATACCTCGCTCCCGCACCACAGCTTTAGCAAAACCGTGAAGGCTGTCCCCATAAAAAGCCCTATTTCTTCACATAGTTGACTAAATTCTTTCTTAAGCTCATTGTCCATACGAATAGTAATATTTGACGTAGACATACACAATCTCCTTTCCCTAGAAATAATACATACATCTACACATGTTAAACTTTGCACATTATTCATACGCCATATGCACACGTTTTTGTATAAAATTACTAACACACTTATTATATGTAAATATCCCTAAGCAGAACGGACTAGCCCTATAGCCTGTGTGAGGGGATAAATATTTTTAAGGATAAATTACATGCATAAAGACAGTTATTTCAAAACGAAAATGGTAGAGCGCCCTTACAAAGAAAATGAACTTCGCTACATTGTCAGAGCTGAGTACCAATCAGAACAAAGTAAAATTTCAGATTTTGGTTATGCTGATGTAGAAAGTACAAAGAGTAAAAGTCCTTACAAAATCATGAATATTGCCCGCAATGAAGCTCTAGAAAGGGTATATTTTCCAAGGGGGAGGTATATTCCCCTTGGATGTCATTTAAATCTGAAAAGAACTACTTGCGGCCACTGCCATTGCAATGATCTTAAAGTAGAGCACATGAAAAAAGCAGCCCTAAAGTGTGTATAAAAAAACGACACACCATAGAGCTACTTTGACATGTGCAAAAAATTATTTCTTCATGCTACGCTTAGAAGCCTTAATGGGGTTAACTTTAGCAGCGGTACTCTTTGGCATAACCTGTATAAGATGCTTATTTTCTTCAAAAAAAATTGCATAATCTATACCTAGAGCATTAATTCTCTGCTTCATCACAGCTCGATCGCTGTTGCGATTGGGGTCAGAAAAATCTCTATCAACATAGCGTGCTGTTGTAAGGTATAAACCACGTTGATCTATGGCAAGATGATAAGTCTCATCATTTTCCACAATATCTTGCACAATCATTTCTTTAGCTGTTCCAAAACGTGTAATCATAAAAAATTCTCCTTTTCTAAAACCGTACATATATCTAGTAAATACCTTTGCATGGCTCAAGAAAAAATGAATAAAAGAAAGCTTTTTGTCAATAAATAAATAGTTAACGCTAAAAAACTATAAATAAAACTTTATTATTTTATACAGTTAAAATAAGTGCATGTTTAATATTTTTGATTTTGAATATTTATTTCATTATCATAATTGCGCTAAAATCATGAAAATCAAATTAGGCAGCAACATTTTACATCCAATAGCCACCAATATAACACTACCTAATTTTACTGTAGCGCCGCCTAACCCACACAAAATCTTATAATATAAAAACCATTCAATGGTAGTAATGTTTTATATAATCGAATAGTTAACTAAAAAGCAATTGATGGCATAAAAAGTTTAAAATTAGAAAAGCTCAGTGACACTTCAAAATAAATGTGATGCTGCACCTGTAATGCTCTAACCTTACATTAAGCACTACCTTTGCGTATACAGAGGCCCAGGACGTTTTATTGGAACATATATTTTTGCATAAAAACATCATTGGAGAGTATTTCATATTCTCCCTGTATATTTTGTATAAGCCAATTCATGCTTTTTCCATAATAGGTCATGCCCTCTTGGCTATGTACGCGACCATCTACACAGAAATTTTCTTGCGCCTGCACAGCCCATCCATAAAGAGCTCCCTCATAAGCTTCTTTTGCGGCAATAGCCTGCGCTTGAGGCAATGTGGACACCTCTTCCTTGCTAAAATCTCTGGCATATGTTCTGGCAAAAATATCGGCTTGAATAACATACACATCATGGGAGGACTGAACTGCCACAAAATCACCCGGCTTCCCTGAATAGTAGCCCTCTTTATTCCAAGAGGTGAATACCTTCACATATTCAGACTCTTCTAAACAAAAAGCTTGTATTTGCTTAGGCTTACTTTGGCAGCACTGTGCATATTCGCGCAAGGACACTCGTTTACCTGTATTTTTATTAACTATTGTGGGATGATATGTACCATAGGGTGCATAAATAAAGTCCCCTATAATGAAAGTTTTTTCAAAAACATCTCGCTTAATGGGATACACTTCAGCTTCAATGCCAAGAAGCAAATAGTTATCCTCTTGGCAAGTAACAGAAATATCGCCTTCAAGGGTACGTACATCAATTTCCGTCCCTAAGCCGAAGACTTTTTCCAACTCAATAAAAGCCTGAATTGTTGGTAATTTTCTATAGACCTTACACCTGTTTACGTCTGGCCAATGTTGTAAGGGGTCAAGGCTTGCACAATCGATAATGCGATGCAATTTGTAATAAGCCTCCAAGCGCTCTTTACAGTAACTATCAAAGGGCATGTGGTCAAAACGCTGCATATATTTTGTATGCGAGACAGTACCTCCAGCCTTCTCCATATGCCCACCGCCACCACCTATACCCTCAGTGAGCCAAGCTGCCACGTGAGGGGCTATGGTATCTCGCGTAGTAGTACGCACAGAAAGCTTCCAATCTTTGCTTTCTAAGGCAGTGTAAGCCACCACTGCAGAAATTTTATCCACCTGTATCACAAGGTCTGCAATAACTCCCAACAAGTTAGCATCACAGCTGGGCACTGGTATTATTACCACAGGAAAATCATCATGAATTTTGATAAGATCTCTTAAAGATGAGGAAGTTTTTATCAAATCTTCCCAAGATAAGTTGGATAGACGTAACATTTTTATTATGTCTTCATTCACAACAAGGGAATTCCACATATCTTTATCTAAGGGATGCTTAAGTTCGGAAAAACCGTTGGTATCCATAAGCAAACCATAATGCAGGGCTGTGGCGACGTTTTTATCAAAAGTAAAATCTGCCCTGCTCAATAAATCCCATATCAATGTGGAACAAGAGCCCAGCCAAGGGCGCAAATCGCACAGTTCTGGTAAGTCTGCCTCTTGTATATGGTGATCGATGACAGCCACTTGCGCGGCCTCTACCCTTGTCACATTACGCATGCCGTATTGGCAATCTACTGTTACCAAAATGCCGTCCCATAGGTGTAAATGCGGCTCATGGGTGATGGGTATTTGCAACTCTACCATCATGGCCAAAAGATTGGGCTTTGTTATAACATCGCCCTTGTAAAAAAGCAGTGGCTTTTTATGGTGGGCTTTGCAATACATATACAGCGCAAAGCCTGCGGCAATGGTATCTGCGTCAGGAGTATTATGACATTGAATGGCTATATTTTCATATTCCAAAATTTT
>CAYJND010000002.1:0-50772 GCA_964371565.1 uncultured Desulfovibrionaceae bacterium | reverse complement strand
ATCAAGGTCTTGGACAGATAGAGCATTGCGCTCAATAAATTCACGACGCGGCTCTACCCTATCACCCATAAGTTTTTCAAAAGTATCTGATGCTTCAACAGCATCATCAACAGTTACCTGCAACAAGGTTCTATTTTCAGGATTCATGGTTGTTACCCAAAGTTGTTCTGGGTTCATTTCACCAAGACCTTTATAACGCTGAATATTTATGCCCTTACGTGCAGCTTCAAGGGTGGCAGCAAATAAATCAAATACATTAGAATACGGGGTTTTGTCGCCCTTCACATCTAAGGTAAAATTACTAATGCCATAATCGGTGCGAATATGTGCAAAGGTATTCCAAGCTTGTTTATACAAACGCGAAGCAAAGAATTCTGTACCACGACGAACACGGTGCTGATTACTATCTTCAAAGGTAACAAACACACGCTCATCGCCATTTAAAAGTAATTCTCTATCTAAAGCTACGCTAAAGCCTTTTTCCGCAAAGAAGTTTTGCACTTCTTCACTGACTCCATTTTGTAAATCTTCTGACGTTAAAGCAGTTTTATATTCTAATAAAGATACAAAAAGATGTCGGTTAATGCCGGTATTTTCGGCATCACGTACTTTTCTTTGCAAATTTTCTATATCTTGCATAAGTAAAATTAAATCAGCCCCTGTGAAAGATTTTTCACTTTCAGTGATAATATTGGCATCTTCACTAATACGCTGCAAAAGGAATTGATTAAGCTCTGCATCATCCTTAATAAATTTTTCAAAGCGCGAATTGTGCGCTCTATATAAAGGCGGCTGAGCAATATATAAATAGCCGTTATCAATAAGCTCTTGATATTGACGGAAGAAAAATGTCAATAAAAGTGTACGAATATGTGCACCGTCCACATCGGCGTCTGTCATAATAACAATTTTGTGATAACGTAATTTTGCTAAATCTATATCATCTTTACCAATACCTACGCCCATGGCTGTTATTAGAGCTTTTACTTCTTTATTGGCCAGCATTTTATCAAAGCGTGTACGTTCGGTATTTAATATTTTACCACGTAAGGGCAAAATAGCCTGATTATTAGGATTACGCCCTTGTTTTGCAGAACCACCTGCAGAGTCACCTTCCACTATGAAAATTTCAGAAATGGCAGGGTCTTTACTTTGGCAGTCAGCCAACTTACCTGGTAAGGCATTATCAGAAAGTACCCCTTTACGGCGCACTAATTCTCTAGCTCTGCGCGCTGCATCACGAGCTCTGGCAGCGTCCACAGCTTTTTCAATAATAAGGCGAATATCCTTGGGATTTTCTTCAAAATGTTCTGTTAGCTTATCATAAACAACAGCAGAAACTATGCCGGCTACTTCACTATTACCAAGCTTTGTCTTTGTTTGTCCTTCAAATTGTGGGTTAGGCAATTTAACGCTAATAACAGCCGTTAAACCTTCACGCACATCATCGCCAGAAAGGCTAGTACCTTTTAATTTTTTAACAATATCAGCTTGGCCTTTAATATATCCGTTAATGGCACGGGTAAGGGCTGCTCTAAAGCCCATAAGATGTGTGCCACCTTCTTTAGTGCGAATATTATTGGCAAAGGTAAGCACGTTTTCTTTATAGCTAACATTGTATTGCATGGCAAAATCAACACTTACATTGTCATTAATACCTTCGCAATCAATAACAGTATGAATGCCGCTTTCACCAGAGTTAAGATCTTTAACAAATTGACCAATACCGCCGTCAGCGCGGAAAGTTTGTGTTTCTTCCGTTCTTTCGTCTATACACTCAATTTCAAGACCTTTGTTAAGGTAAGCTAATTCTTCAAAACGCTTACGTAAAATTTCATAAGAATACTCTGTTTCTACGAAAATTTCTTCATCAGGTTTAAAATGTATGGTGGTTCCACGTAAGGTTGTATCTGCTTCACGCACCAATTCATCTTGCGGCACACCGCGCGAATAATTTTGCTTAAAGCGTCCGCCATCGCGGCATACTGTTACTGTAAGACTTTCAGATAAAGCGTTTACACAAGACACACCAACACCATGCAAACCGCCGGAAACCTTGTAAGAGTCATTATCAAACTTACCACCTGCGTGTAGCACTGTTAATACTACTTGCACAGCAGGTACGCCAGCTTTTGGGTGAATATCTACAGGAATACCACGACCATTATCGCGCACAGTAATGCTATTATCCACATGAATAATAACTTGAATATGCGTACAAAAGCCAGCCATAGCTTCGTCTATGGAGTTGTCTACTACTTCATAAACAAGGTGATGCAAACCACGGCTGTCATTGGAACCAATATACATACCGGGTCTTTTGCGTACCGCAGCAAGACCTTCTAAAATATCAATGGAAGAGGCGCCATAGTCTGATGGGGCTTGTATGTTATCTTGAGTCATTGTTATACTTCGTCCTCGCTATAATAAGCGGTATTACCCACCTTCATAGGCATAATAATTATTACATAATCCACATCATCTCTTCCAGAAATGGCACAAGGCCCTTCGTCAGAAGTAAGGCGCATGGTAAGCTCTGCAGATTGAAAATGCCCCATAATATCCATAAGCTCTTTACTGGGGAAAGCTACTTTTTTAATATTACCTACATATTGAACTTCAAGACTTTCCGTGGCGGAGCCCACATCTTGACCCTGAACAGACAATATTGCTTCTTGCTCATTAAGTTCAAAATGCGTAAAGCGAATATTTTTAGTATTAAAAATACTCAAACGACCAAGAGCTTCGGCGCATTCTTTACGATCTATTTTTAAACTATTGGCGCTATCGCGTACTTTTTCTAAAAATGCGTTATAATCTGGGTAATTATATGTAACTCTAGGAAGACTTAATGTCTCACCCTTTAAGGTTCGCACATAAAAACGCTTATCGGTTATATTAAATTCAATTTCATCGCTATTCAGCCATTTTTTAAGCTCTTGTAAATATTTCTTTTGCAAAAGCATGCCTTCAGCCGGCAATAATTTAAACAAATCGTCATTTTTAAGTGTAACCAAGGCAAATTGGTGTCCGTTAAGGCCACATACTTCAATATGCGTATCGCCACTTTCTTTGGTGATAGGCTTCATATATAAGCAAGCAATGGCATCCATAGTATCATCATCGCTTATACAAAAAGTTACCTTTTCAAGAATATCATAAAAAATATCCCCTGCCCAAATAACTGCATTTTCAACAGGGAAAGCAGAAAATTCTTGAAACCACATAGAGTCATTGGTGGGCAATTTATATTTCTTACGCCCTTGTTCTATGTGTAAAGTTTTATTTTCTTCTTCCAGTTGTAATTTGATTTTTCCATTAGGTAATTGGCGAATCAAATCAACAAAGGCACGACCTTGCACACCTACCAAGCCTTCTTGCTCTACTATGGCAGGATAGGTACCTTGAAATTCCATATTCACATCTGTAGCCAAAAAAGAAACATTATCTTTATTTGTTTTAATCCAGATGGAACGTAAATAAGCAGCACCTGCTTTTTGAGGAAGAATATTGGCTGCCTTTTGTAATCCTTCGATGACTTGTTCTTTTTCAATAATTATTTTCATATAAATCCTGTAGTAGAGTAAAGTGGTTTATTTTTTGTTTATAACTTGGTTAACTATTCATAATATAATGTTTTTTTTTGAACAAAGCTAAATACATTTTAGTAACACTTTGTGACATTGTGATGCTTTTTATGCCAATTTACATGTGAAGGCATTTTTTCTTAATTTCTGTCACCATATTTTGCATATTTTTGTTCGTATCTGTTAATTTCTTAATCTTTTTAATGGCATACATAACTGTACTATGGTCTCTGCCACCAAAAAATTTACCTATGGCAGGGTATGATAAACCTAACAAATCACGGCATAAATACATACTTACTTGCCGAGCACGTGCCACATCGGGTTCACGTTTGTTGCCCACTATTTGATCCTCAGCCATTTCAAAATAAGAAGCTATACAAGAAACAATTATACTTGGCGTTAAATTTATTTCTTTTTCATTATAAGGATGTAAAATACTTTCCAATTGGCTTGTTTGTAACATACCTGTATGGTGTTTTTGAAAAGCCTCAATCTTTAAGAGAACACCTCTTAAAATGGAAATATTTTTACAACGCTGTGCCAAAAGTAAAATATGGTCTTTAGAAAATTTTAAACCTAACTCTTTACTATATTTAACAATAAAACGCATACGAACATCAATGTCAGAGCTTTTAAGTTGTACAACAAGTCCTGAGTTTAGCCTTGCTCGTAAAGAGGGACATAGTTTTTTTTCTTGTTCAGGACTTATATTACTGGCAAGTATTAATTGCTTTTTTTTATTTATACAGAGCTCGAGAAAATCAATAAAAATATTTTGTATTGATTGTTCGTGGCTTATATCTTCAAATTTATCTAAAATGAAAAATTGGTATTCATTACATATTTTATTAGCGCCAACATCTTGTAACATTAAGGAAAATTCTTTAGCTGCGCTATATAATAAATTATGTTGCAAATGGTGTTTTTGCTCTAAGGCATTTTTTACGCATTGCAAAATTTGTGTTTTTCCCGTGCTAGTATTTCCATACATTATAAAGGGATTATACTTAACATCAAAAGGTTTTTCTGCCATGGCTTTAAGTAAAGCCAAAGGAAATTCATTTTTGTTGTTATAAATGAATTCTTCAAAAAAATCAGTCTGTTGATTTTTTTGAGCTAAGGCAAGAAAACGTGAGTTATGATTTTTTTGTATAGAATTTTTGTAGATTATATGCGGTGTAAAAGCATATGCAGAAAAAATAACTTCCCCTAGGGCTTGTTCAAAATATTTTTGCGCTTCTTGTGCAAACCATTTTTCAAAAAAATTATGCGGAAAAGCCACAGTAATTTTTTTTGTAGATACATCAAATTCTAAATTTAGGCTTGGTAGCCATCCTTCAATATTATTTAAAGGATAGATTTCTTTAAGTTTTTCTTGTAATTTTGTTGTAAGGGCAAAAATATTTTTCATAATACAGAAAAAATGTTTGTATAATTAAATATCCAATGGAGTAAAGTAGCAAAAAAAGTACCTTTTAACAAGTTATTTTCCATTGCCTTGGCGGTATATTAGCATAAAAAATGAGTCCTAAAAAAATTATAGAAAACAACTATTACTAACAAATTTTCCAATCGTAAAAAATATATTTTTATGACTGGAAAAAACTCTGTCTAGACAAGGTTGGGTAATGGGTTTATGTTCGCACAGATAGGCTTAATTTATCAAATAGATTTCCTTTTTAGGTTTTTTTTATTCTATATTTTTAACCCCAAGGTATGTTATGTTACGAATTTCTTTAATTTTTTTAAGTATAGCTACATGTATAATTTTAGCTATTTATGCTCCAAAATTTTTAGAATCTACCGATGAAAAAAACAATTCTGTGGCTGTTGAAGAAAAACAATCAGAAACATTACAGCTAAATACAGAAAAAGAAATTTTAGAAGAAAAAGCTAACACGTCTACAGAAAAACAGCCGGAAAAAGTTGCTGATTTATCTGAATCTCAACCTAAAAAAACTGAATCATTTTTAGAAGATGATCATACGCCTTCTTCAGAAGAAGACATTAATATTCCTCCTGTTACAGAGCAAATTGTGGAAGGCAAAATAGAAGCAGGAGATAGCCTTTTAGTTCTTTTTGAAGATTATTCTGATATTAATACAGCTTATGCCTTAGTAAATATGATTGAAAAAGAATTTTCTGCCAAATCTATGCGTGTGGGGCAACCTTATCTTATCGAATACGATGCAGAAAAAGATAAAATAATCCGTTTTGAATATGAAATAGATGCTTTTAAAAAGCTTAAAGTGCATAAGAAAGAAGATAACGATTATTTCGTAGAAATTGAAAAAATTCACTATGATAAAAAATTAGCTTTTGTGCAAGGTGTTATCGAAGACAGTTTATTTTTAACCGTATCAAAATTACAAGAATCTCCACAACTAGCACAAAAAGTAGCCGACATGTTTCGCTGGGATGTAAATTTTATTCGTGATGTGCAAAAAGGCGATTCTTTTGCCATATTGGTAGAAAAAATGTATCGCGGAGGAGAATTTAAGGGATATGGACAAACTCTTGGTGCTTCTTTTGTAAATAAGGGAAAAAAATACGAAAGCTTCTTGTTTTATGATTCTAAGAAAAAATCCATGTACTATAATGCCAATGGCGATAATTTGCGCAAAGTTTTATTGCAGTCACCCCTTAAATTTACACGTGTAACATCAGGTTATACCCACAGCCGTAAACACCCTGTATATGGCACCTACAGACCTCATTTGGGTATAGATTATGGTGCACCCATGGGAACGCCTATTATGGCAGTAGGTGACGGCACGGTCTCTTATGTGGGCTGGCGCGGCGGTTATGGTAAGCATATTGTGGTAAAGCATGCTTCTGGCTTAGAATCGCTCTATTCGCACTTATCACGCTATAGTAGAGGGCTTAAAAAGGGTGTCAGGGTGCGCCAAGGTCAGACCATTGGTTATGTGGGTAGTACAGGTGTATCAACCGGACCGCATCTAGATTTTCGCTTGAAACAAAATGGAAAATTTATCAATCCTACAAAGGCCATTAACCCAAGGGCAGAAGCTGTAGTAAAAGCAAATAAAAAGGCCTTTGAGGAGAGAAAGAAAATGGTTCGTGAATATATGGATGGTACTCGCTCATTAGATACTTATGATCCTGCAAGTATTGAAATATAAATAAAAATATAAATTATAAAAAAAGGCATTCATAAGAATGCCTTTTTTTGTTACTTATCCAAAAAATATTAATGTCCTGCTATACTATATTTTTTTAATTTATATTGTAAAAGTGATTTTGATATTCCTAAAATTTCAGCGGCTTTTACTTGCACAAAATCTGTACGTACCAAGGCGCGGCGTACCAAGGCCGCTTCAATTTTTTCTAAAGTATCAGCTAAATCTAGTTGCACAGGTAAAAGATCTACAGCACTTTTATATTGTGCATCTTCATCACGTATTTCTGGTGGTAGATTTTCTACATCAATACTTTCTGATTGGACCAAAACAGTGCAGCGCTCTACAATATTTTGCAATTGACGAATATTGCCAGGCCATTCATAGGCCATAAGATAGTTTAATGCGCCAGAATTAAATGTTTTTGGCGCAATATCATTTTCTTGGGCAAAATTAGCGGCAAAATGCGCCAGTAAAAGTGGTATATCTTCGCGTCTTTCACGTAAAGGGGGCAAATTAATTTCCACCACATTAAGACGATAATAGAGGTCTTCGCGAAATTGGCCTGACTCTACTAATTGTGCTAAACCTTTGTTGGTAGCCACAACAACGCGAATATCAACTTCTATTTGTTCATCGCCGCCCACACGTTCAAAGCGTTTTTCTTGCAGTACGCGTAAAAGTTTTACTTGCAAGTCGGCGGTGAGCTCCCCTATTTCATCTAAAAATAAAGTACCACCATTGGCTTGCTCAAATCTTCCGCGGCGCATGGCCACAGCACCAGTAAAAGAGCCTTTTTCATGTCCAAAAAGTTCACTTTCTAAAATGCCAGGATTAAGAGCCATGCAGTTAACAGAAATAAAAGGCCCTTCTTTACGCGGAGAGGTTACGTGAATAGCTCTAGCCACCAATTCCTTTCCTGTACCAGATTCCCCAGAAATAAGCACTGTAGAGCGACTGGGAGCGGCTCTATCTATCATGGTAAATACATCGCGTATGGCGCGGCTGCGTCCGATAATTTGATGGGTGCCATAGCGTATTTCCATGGCCGCTTGTAAAAGACGATATTGGCGATGTGTAGTGGCTAGATCCACTGCATTATGCAACGATAAAAGTAATTCGTCATTGGCAAAGGGTTTTGTAATATAGTCAAAAGCGCCGTACTTCATTACCTCAACAGCACTTTCAATACTGCCAAAAGCTGTCATAATAAGCACAGGAATATGTGGCCAATTCTTTTTGACCCTTTCTAAAACATCACGCCCTGTAAGACGCGGCATTTTCATATCTGTTATGACTACATCTACTTCTGATTCTTCTAAAAAGGTCAGAGCTGTTTCAGGATCATTAATGGCTGTTACATTATAGCCAGCATCTTGCAGCATGGTTTCTAATATAAGTAGATAATTTTTTTCATCATCGATGATGAGAATATGCGCTTGATCATTCATACGAATTCCTCCATACGAATTTTTAAGAAAAGTATAATAAAATTTTAGTCTGCTGCCGCAGTAAATTCCACACGCACTTGCGCATGTCCTTCTTCAGTATTTTGCAAGTAAATTTCCCCTTGGTGACTAGTAATAATACTCTTTACAATGGCTAAACCAAGGCCTGTGCCGGTATCCTTAGTGGTAAAGAAAGGGTCAAACATATTTTCAATACTGTCTGGGGGGAATCCTGGACCTGAATCTATAAAATTAAGTTCTACATGTTCGGCATATCTTTTGCCGCTCACCTGAATAATGCCAGGGCCGTCTATGGCTTGTTGAGCATTTACTAAAATATTATAAAAAGCTCGGTACAGTAAGTCTTTATCACCATTAATAAAGAGATCTTCATCCAAGGAAAATTCAACGCTTACTTGCTTGCGCCCAAATTCGCCTTCTAAAAAAGCCATTACTTCATCAAGAACTCTAGTAATATCTACACGTGTTTCTGAAGGTTGGCGTGGTCTGGCATAATCTAAAAAGTCATTGATGGTCTGGCTTAAACGGCAAGATTCATCATAAACGGCCCCTAAAATGCGCTGAGAGGTTGTATCTGTTTCTTTATTTCGCTTGAGTAAAAATTCTGCACTTGAGCGAATAATACCCAAGGGATTACGAATTTCATGGGCAATACTGGCAATAACGCGTCCCATGCTGACTAATTTTTCCTTACTGTGTAACTCATCTTCTAAAGCTTTATTGGCCGCCACGCGATAGGCCAGAACTTTTTCTGTGCGGCGAATAAGAACAATGAGTAATATAAATAAAATAACAGAAGAAAAAAGACAGGTAGCTACAATAAGCCCTTGAAAAGCTATTACTGCTGTATAATCATCTGTAATATCTTGACTTAATTCTAGCACACCCATAACATGCTGTGTAACTTTTCCTTCACTATCACGAATTTGCCCTGTTAAAGGATACACAGTGCGCAAAATAAAAGAACCAGGTTTAAGTGGCAAATGAAAAGGTGCTTCCCAAAAAGGTATAGCAGTAATAAGCTCAGACTTTGCCGCAGCGCCTTTTAAGACCTCACTAACATATTCTGGAGCATGTCCGCTGCGTCCTATGTCTTCATTGTCGGTAGAATAGGATATAACTCGCTCAAAATCATAGATACGAAAACGTTTAATATTTAAACCGTGCATCACTGAGCGTACAATGGTGTCTAAACGTTCATATTGCACAGGATTTTTTAGTGCAATACGCCCATAAGCTAGTACGGTTGGAACTGTAAAACGCTGATATATTTGATGGTTAAGATTAGTTCCTAAAAGATTGGCAAATTCTTCTTGTTTTTTTAGCAAGCTATCGCGAGCACTGTTGGCTATAAATACCGACAATATAAGTGACATGGTCAAAATTAAAATAAAGGACAACCATGACAGAGTTCTGGCATATGATAGAGGTAAATCCTGAACTTCTTGACCATGAGAAGTTTTAGATGACAAATCTTTTTTATGTGCCATTAAAAAGATTGCCTCTCTTGAGCATCACTTACAAAAGCATCTAAAGCATTTTTTTCTTCATCATGGTTTGGGGCACCAAGGCGTGCGTTGGCATAGCGCTTGCCCATTTCCACGGCAGGCTGATCTAAGGGATTTATATTCATAAGCCACCCAGTGAAAAGTGTGGTTATTTCTAAAAGCATCATAAGTGAACCTGCTGCTGCAGCATCGGTACTTTGCATATCAATTTGTACTAAGGGGAGCTTATGTTTGGTTAGTGCCATACGTGTTCCTAGCCCCTCAGCTTGCAAAAGTTCGCCAAAATACTGCCCTTCTAACCATTGCCAATTTTTAGGTAAATCTGTGGCAAAGGTACGTCCCATGGGTAAATTTTCGCATGTTAAGAAAAGACAAGCTTTATTGCGCGGTCCATCTAAAAACATTTGCTGGGCTGAGTGCTGATCTGTCACACCGGTGGCGGCTATGGGCATGCTACCCTTACCTTCTTTACCCAAGCTTTCTGCCCATAATTGCACAAACCAAGGCCCAAAAGTTGCCCAAGTAGGAATATAAGAGAAAAATATTAATTCATTATAGTGGGTGGTATCTAAACCCATGCACCATGTAGCTAATTTATAAGCTGGGTGCTCACTTAATTCATGGGGATTATCTAAAATGGGCTGTGCTACCCTGGCAGCACCATCTAAAAGCGCTTTCCAATCTATCCCCAAGAAAGCTGCAGGTAAAAGACCCACGGCAGATAAGGCAGAATAACGCCCGCCTAAGAAATTAGGCACTTCCATGGAGTGAAAACCATGTGTTTTCACTTCTTGGCGCAAAAAACCCATCTCAGCATCGGTGATAAGAATCATATGTTCTGTCCACTTTTCGCCAAGATGTTCTTTAAGCCAAGCGCAAGTTAAAAAATATTGTGAAATAGTTTCAATGGTTCCACCAGATTTACTAATAGCTACAACAACTGTTTTTTCTGGGGGTAATTTATTAAGCCAGCTCTCAAAGGTGGTTGCGCATACATTATCAGCAATCCACAAAGAGCGTCCTTCGTGATTTGGGCCGTCTTGGCCTGGGGCAAAAGCTCTTTGTAAGGCGCGTGCACCAAGGGCAGAGCCGCCAATACCAAGCAAAAGCATATGCTCAAACTGCATGCAATGGGGCACAATACGTGCCATATCATCTTCTAGTTGGGCTCTGAAAGAAAGTGTTAAAAAGGGTAATTTATGTATTTCTTTTTCTAAACGCGCGGTAAATGCTGCTGCAGATTTATATTTTGACAGCATGGTTTTAGTAAGGCGACCTGTATAGGCATGAGACCAATTTAAACTGTGACTTTGCATAAACTATCCTTCAAACAAACTTAATCGTTTACCTTGCGCAAGGCGTGCTTTTACTCTTTTATATGTAGCTGGATACACACCAAAACGTAATGACCATAGGGGGCATTGTTCCTTAGCCGTACATAATCTCACTTCGCTGCGATGGCCTGCACAAGACAGGCAATGAGCCCGCACCACACGTAGGGCTTTTCTTTGTGTTAATAAAATCTGTTTATTATCCATAACATTTGGCTCGCCACTGTCAAGAGGCAGTTGTGTAACAGCGCTGGCTAAGAGTTCTGTTTTGCCAAGGCGCCAAGGCCAAAGGTGGCAATCTGTATCTGCACAGCGTTGTATTTCAGGTGATGAATTTCCCTGACAATCAAGACAAAATCGGCGTACTTGACGCAAAATATCTGGGCGAGCCATTAGTTATAATACCCTATGCACAGCACTTTTTATATTTTTTTCCGCTACCGCAAGGGCAAGGGTCATTGCGCCCTACTTTAGGCTCAGAACGACGAAAACCTTCAGGACGATGAGAAATACCCTCTAAGTAATAGAGCGTGTCATTTTCTTTTTTAAAGTAGCTTTTTTCAGAAAGGCTATATACATTGCCTGCCACTTCATAAACAGCAGAAAAAGTAACCGTATCAAAAATTTCATCGCCTTCGCTGGCAGGCTCTTGACCACACTCTTTAATATGCAGTTGATGCCAAATAATGCCTTGCATATTGTCGGCAATATTACTGTCTTCTACCTCATCTCTATAGATAGGATGTGTTGTTTGCACAATAAAATCATATAAATGATTACTAAAGGCAGAAAAACGGGCACGCACTAGAGCTTCGGCTGTGGGTACGGGGGTACCATCATGATAAGGTTTACAACAAGCCTCATATTCCAGTTGTGATCCGCAAGGGCAAAGATTTTCAGACATGATTTTTCCTATAAAATAAAATTTAAAGAAATATTTTACGTAAAAGTGATGAAAATGTAAAAAGGTTTTTAAAGATCAAATTAACATGGTAGAGCATCACCGAATATGAATTATTTATTTAAGTAAAAAAAATACTAATATAAGGGTTTATTATGTGTGAGAGTATAGAAAATTGTACTATTGTGAAAAATTACAAAAAGGTGTATTTAAAAAAAATCTATTATAACAATATATTAATTTATATTTTCGAAAATATAAATTTGGTATGCTTATTGCTATATTTAAAGTACCTTCCTTCCTTTTGCTTAAAGCCTCCTCTTAAGCGAGCGACCCGCAGGTGTGGGTCGCTTTTTTTTGACTTTTTTTATACAGCCTTACATTTTGCATCTCATGCATGAATCCCTCAAGGCTTTGGCACGATACATGCTATACATAAGCAACAAAATAAAAAGGGAATCTTTTTCCTTTAATTGTTGTTTTTACTGCTTTGCAAGCAGATAAAAGCAGCAATATATCTTGTATTCGTGAGTTTTGGGGGAAGTATTTTCCCTGTTCTATATATTGTGAGGGATAGCCTATGATGAGTTCTCTTTATATCGGTGCTACGGGCATGAAAAGTTTGTCGCAGGGGATGGGTGTAATAACCAATAACCTTGCCAACGTCAGTACCATTGGCTATAAGCAACAAGATGTGCAATATGCTGACCTTATTTATAAATCAGAAGGTAATACCGGCAACTCATGGAATGCAGAAGACCAATCCTACGTAGCTCTTGATCAAGTAGGTATGGGGGTTAAGGTAAGTGATGTTCGCACTATTTTTACCCAAGGTAGCTTTCAAGCTGGTAGCTCTGTCACAGATATGGCCTTAAATGGTGATGGTTTTTTTCAGGTACAAACTCCCGATGATGAAATAATGTATTCACGGGCGGGAAATTTTTATTTCAATGAAAATAGCGAACTTGTGCTTCCCGATGGTAGTAACCTTATGGGCTATTCTTATGATTTAGAAGGCAATAAAGGCGCTTTAGAAACTATTCAGGTAGATCAATTTGATGTAATGCCGCCTAAAGCTACCACGGAAGTCAACTTAGGTTTTAATCTTGGCAAAATTGAAGATAATTCTGCCAGTACCACTGATCCATATTTTACTTTAGCAAAAAGCTTTGATGGCACCTCTACTCCCCCTTTGAGCGAAGAGCAATATAGTTATACGCAGCCTATTCGTATTTATGATGCCGAGGGCAATGCTCATGATCTTTCATTGTATGTAGACGGCGCCCCCTCTGCTGACCCAGACAGCGTTATGGAATTTGTCATAGCCTCTAAGGCCAGTGAAGATAATCCCGCAGGGCAGGCATTACTTTCTGGCACCATGACTTTTGACTCTGCCGGTAACCTTATAGGTATTAATTATTTTTCACCAACTGCTGAAGATACCTCAGATTTAAATAACTGGGCTCCTGCTGCCACTAATGAAAGTGGTCAAGCGCTTATGAATGTAAATGGGCAAAGCATTGCACTGGATTTTGGTCTTACGGGTGATATGCAAGGCGTAGCTGCCACAGCAGCGGCGGTGGGCACCGATAGAACAAATCTTGGTTATACTGCCAATGCTACCTTAAGCGGCAATGCTACTACGGCTTTTTCTGGTAGCAATAGCATGCATTTAAATGAGCAAGATGGCTATATACAAGGGTATATTAGTAATATAAATATTACTGCCAATGGTGAAATTTTAGGTTCTTATACCAATGGAGAAGACGCTGTTTTATATGAAATACCCATAGCGCGTTTTACCAGTGAAGATGGCCTGCGCCGTGAGGGTGGTAACTTATTTTCTGCTACGCCAGAGTCTGGGCCTGCAGAGCTTGGTAGAGCCGGTACAGAAAATTACGCTACGGTTATTTCAAATTATACAGAAAATTCCAATGTAGATATGGCTGCTGAAATGGTAGATATGATTATTACCCAGCGCGGCTTTCAAAGTAATAGTAAGGTAGTAACCACTGCTGATGCCATGTTGCAAAAAGCCATGGAATTAAAGCGTAATTAAGCTTATTTTTACAGCATATAAAAAAGGAAAGCCTTAAACAGCTTTCCTTTTTTTTGCGTATTTTCTATATATTATTTGCGAGCATTTTCCACAAAGGCTTCTGCGGCCTTTTGCTGCGCTGCTGCGCCCACAGCGGTGGGCACCACGGTTTTGCCAATGGGCGAAATGGCCAAAGCAGCCAATTTAATATGCTGCCAAGCAAAGGGAATACCGATAATGGTAATGGCGCAAGCTAGAGCCGAAGCTAAATGCCCCAAGGCAATCCAAAGGCCTGCAAAAATAAACCAAATAATATTACCCACAAGACCTAAGGCTCCTGTGCCTACATCTTCTTTACCCGTAAGGGTATCACGCTCGATAATGACCTTGCCAAAAGGGAAGAAAGCAAAAGAGCCCATGACAAAACAAGCACGCCCAAAGGGAATTCCAATGATGGAAATAAAGGCGAGTACGCCAAAAATCCACCACATAAGCCCCATAAAGACTCCGCCAAGTACAAACCAAATAATATTACCAAGTAAACTCATAAAAATATTCCTTTAAGATGTCGCTTGGTCGTACGTTCTGTACGACGTAAATTTAGTACCCTTAAAATGGGTAAGGCGCGAGGAAGACGAAGTTTTTGCAAAGAAAATGTATAAAGAAATACATGACCGTGGCAAAAAATACGTCTCACGAAGCAACTTATCCATTTTAAGCGTACTATCTAAAGTAATTCGCCGTCCCAGTTAAAGAGCCCATCGCGGCGCAATACGGGTAAGTTTTGTGGCACGTGCTCTACAACACGCACAAACATATTATAGCCAGCATTTTCTAACGCTTTACGCTTTTCTGTAAAGTTGAGCGGCCACGCTGGGTATAACCACACATTGCTGCCATAATTACGCGCCCAGAAAATTTCTCCCTTAGGGCTCACAAAGGGCTCATTGGCTTTTACACCAAGCAAGCCAAAGCGTGCAATACCTACAGGCCAAAAGCCTTCCATAACAAAACCTAAAGGCAAGGGGCTTTCTTCAGGCAGGGCTAGCAAATCTTCACCGGGCAGTTCAGGGCTTACAAAGGCTAAAGAAAAGCCCATTTCTTTGAGCACACTAATATGCGCCACATTGGCCACATTGCAAAAAGGGCCAGCCATAAGGTCAAGGTTTTCCCTACGGTCAAAAAGTTCTATTTGCCATGGGGAATTGCAGACAAATTGCGTGGCACCATTGCGGCACATTTGATCTATGAGGCGCTTATAGCCTTTTTCTTCTTCGGGCCAAATAACCGGGGGCAGCCACCAACATACACGCGGCACAATGGTGCGAGAAAGTTCACCGGCTTTGGGCGAAAGCCAAAGCGCCATATGTCCGCCTTTGGCGCCGCGGGTTTCGCGTCCTTGGGGCAAGGCTGAGCGTAGTGTTAAATCTGGGCGTCTTTTTTCGCGGTGCGCTGGCTCAAAAACAGGACGCTGGCGCGATATATGCTGAGCAGCGCTGGGGCGACCCTTATGAGCATTAAGTTTTTGCTGCCATGTTTTAAGCATTTGCACCATTTCTGGCTGGCGGCGATCAATAAGAAAAACGGAAGTTCCGGCCTTGGGGGTTTTATGCTTAGGCACGCGCAAAGCCAAAGTTCCGGCCTTGGGTATACGGCGTGTTACCGATAAAGTGGAGTGAAAGCTTTGATCTTCTACGCCAATGCGCAGGTAATCTTGCGGTAAAAGCTCACGATAGGGCTTTACAATGGCTTGACCGTCCGTTTCGATGGCTACCTTACCAATGAGCAAGCCCGAAGATGTGGAAGCATTGGGATCTGTAGGTATATTATTCTTTTGCGGTAAGAAGCGCGCCTTGGTGGCAGGGCGACCAAGGGCGAGTTCCAAGTAATCTGCAGCCATTTTTTTAGCTTTGGCATCACCTGGATTATCACGTAAAAGTTTATAAGCCGATACCACATGATAGACATAATGCGGGCCTTTTTTGCGCCCTTCAATTTTCCAAGAGCGTAAATTGGGCACATCAAGCAAGGTTTTAGCAAGCACATCTAAGGAAAGATCAAGGCAAGAGAAATAACGCCCGCTATGTTCTTTACCCACGCGATTGGGTCTTTGACCTCTATCATTACCACGCTGAGATGCGCGACCGCCTGCTAGGGGTTTTCCTCTATCTTCTTTAACCTTATGGCGGGTGGCTTCTTCTTCTAGTTTACTAAATTGTTTAGCTAAGTTTTGTCCACCTTGTTTATAAATGCGGCGGCAAGGCTGCACACAGCGTCCGCGTAAACCGCTTTTTCCGCCCATATAGCTAGACCAATAACATCGCCCAGAGACACAATAACATAAAGCACCGTGAACAAATGTTTCTAGCTCAAGGCCCTCAGGGCAAGCTTCGCCCATGGCACGAATTTCATCAATGCTCAGTTCACGCGGTAAAATAACGCGATTGGCGCCTAATTTTTGCGCAGCCACAAGGCCGGCAGAGTGGGTAATGTTGGCAAGGGTAGAAAGGTGAATTTCCCCCTCAAAGCCAGCTTGGCGTGCTAAATTTACAAAGCCCGTGTCTTGCACAATGATGGCATCGGCGCCCACTTGGTTTTGCAAGCGCGAAACTAAATTATATGCGCTGTCCATATCGTCTGGCTTGAGTAAGGTATTCATGGCCACATAGACCCTGGCATTTTGGGCATGGGCTAAATCTACGAGACGCGAGAGCTCTCCCGCGCCAAAATTTTCTGCTTGCATGCGAGCTGAGAAGTGTTTTAGTCCCACATAGATGGCATCAGCTCCGGCGGCTAACGCGGCTAAAAAACATTGGCTATCGCCAGCAGGGGCAAGGATTTCGGCTTGTGTTGTCATAAGGTGCTCGTGGGGAGCAAAGCTCCCCATAATTAGATTTTGTAATAGTTTTTGTACCAGGCTACAAAGCGGTCAATGCCTTCTTCTAGCGGGGTACAAGGGGAAAAGCCCGTAAGCTTGGTGAGATTATCCACCGAAGCGTGGGTTGATACTACGTCACCGGGCTGCATGGGCATATAATTTTTAATGGCAGTCATACCAAGGCTTTTTTCTAAAATGGCTATAAAATCGCCAAGAGCCACAGTGTTGTTATTACCAATGTTATAGATGCGCCAAGGGGCAGGGCTGGTGTCCGGGGCAGGGTTTTGTGCATCCCAAGTGCTGTCTGCGGTGGCAGGCAGTTCTAAAGTGCGAATGACCCCTTCTACAATATCATCAATATAGGTAAAATCGCGTTGCATTTGGCCATTATTAAAGACATTTATGGGCTTACCTTGCACAATGGCTGTGGCAAAAAGGTGCAAGGCCATGTCGGGGCGATTCCAAGGGCCGTATACCGTGAAAAAGCGCAAACCTGTGGTAGGTAAGCTATAAAGATGACTATAAGAATGTGCCATAAGTTCATTGCTTTTTTTAGAAGCGGCGTACAAACTTACAGGATGGTTAACAGGGTGCTCTTCAGCATAGGGGCGCTTACCATTAAGGCCGTACACAGAGCTGGAAGAAGCATAGACAAGATGCGCCACGTTATTGTGGCGGCAACCTTCTAAAATATTACCAAAGCCCACTAAATTTGACTGTATATAAGAGCGTGGATTTTCGATGCTATAACGCACACCAGCTTGCGCGGCTAAATGTGCCACATGGGAGAATTTTTCTGTAGCAAATAGAGTATCCATAAAGGCATTGTCGGCTAAATCACCAAAGATAAAACGAAAGTTATCCAGTGGTTCAAGTTCAGCTAGGCGTGCTTTTTTTAAGTTTACATCGTAGTAATCGTTAAGGTTATCTATACCAACCACCGTATGACCCAAAGCTAAAAGGCGTAAAGTCAATTGATGACCGATAAATCCGGCTACTCCTGTAACAAGAACATGCATGGGGCTCCTCCAAGATGCAAAAATAGATCTTACCTTGTAAACATAAGGCTTTTTTATATGTTGTCAAAATGTGTGCTTAGCACCATACTGTTTTCTTTGTACTTTATCCAGTAATCTTTTTTTAAGAAAATTTTTTTAAATTTTCTTAGATATCATGGTAAAAACAAAAAAGTCCCTGTCCTTATCTTGCCTAGCAAGGCATAAGTGGTTAGGTTTACGTGTTACTAAAATTGCAATCCTAGAAGAGTTATATAGATGGAACAAAATTCGCAAAGCGCATCACAAAATTCTGCCTCTCAATCAGACAATACTCAAAATAAACCTCACGCTTCTCCCCCTTTTCAAGGGCGTATGGCTGATATTTTACAAGATAAACAACATAAAGAATTATTGTTTTATCTATCCGTAGCCATTTTCTTTTTAGAGCTTATTGTGGGTGGTGTGGCCTTTTTTTATGGCATTATTCATGCTGAGCCTGCAGCCAATGGCGGACCGCCACAATTTCAATTTCCTTGGTTAAGCTATGCCATTGCGGCTGTGGTGGCACCAGCGGCGTTACTGCTTATCGTACATATGGCAGGTGTGGGGCTTTTTCGCTCTATGCAAAAGAAAAGTCCCGAAGAAGAGGCCGTATGGCGTGAAAATTTACCTCATCGTTTGCAAAAAGTGTATACCGTCATTCAAGGTGCTCCTACCATTGTGCTCTTTTTGGGCATAATCTTACTAGGTGTGGCTTTGTTTTATGTGGATGGTGCCATTAGTATTATCATGCGCATGGGTGAAGCATTAGCCCCGTATTGGCCTTGGATTATTGGCGGAACCTTGGGCGCTGTATGTGTTATTTATACAGGTAAGGCCTATTTTGCATATCGTACCAGACGTATGGAGCAAGAATACGCTTTTAGACGCGAAATTTTTGAGCGTACAGGGCAAATTCTTGTGGATAAGGGTACAGTGCAATTACCACCTTCCTATGATGTGACTGGCGGCGAGACCGTGGCCTTAGGGGGTAATGCTGTTACTGTGGATGCTTTGCCTGTGGCGCAGGCTGAGCCTACTGAAGCAGATATTGAAAAACCTTGCGACGTAGAAAATGCTAGTGTGCATGAGCCCATTGTGGATGTTGTTGTGCAGTTTGCGGATGAAGAAAAAAAACTACAAGATGAAATAGATACGCAGGTTGAACCCTTTGCGGATGTAGACAAAAAATCATAAAATTTTTTCACCATCACACCATATGGGGGCAAAAGCTTAAAGCCGCAGGGCTGAGTTTTTCCCCCTTTTTTCTGGCGTACAGGCAAAGGCTTGGCTCTATTTGTAGATCATGTGCTGCCCCTTTACGTGCAGCTAAAAGTACCCAACGCGCTGCTTTTTCAGGTCTGGTATGAACAGCTAGCATAGAACGCAGGCCAAAGCCGTGCTGCTGCAAAGCATGAAGCATATCTAACATATGCTCAGCAGCATATATGCTAAAAAACCAGCCATGATGTTGCAAAATATCCTTGGCAGCGCGGCAAAATATAGCTGCTATCTGGCTATTTTCTTGATGCAAGGCTGTATTTCTTGATGCATGGGGGCTAAGACGCCCGCCCTTGTAATAGGGGGGATTCGCCAGTACGCAAGGTACATTTTCAAAGCCATGCTGTGCACATGCAGCGCGAAAGGGCTTTTTTTTCGCCAAATCAGCTTGCAAAAATATAATATTTTCTTGGGTATGAGCGCAGGGGTTATATGCCTCTTGAGCACGGGTAAGGGCACTTTCTTGAATATCTATACCTAAAGCACGTACATCTTTTTGTTTTGCACTTAAATCTTGAACTAGTGTGCGTGTAGCCAAACCATCACCACAACCAAGCTCTACAAAAGACGGTATATTATTTTTATGATGCAAAGCATAGGCGGCTAACAAAAGAGCGTCCGTACCAGAGCGAAAGGTATATGTGGTTTCGTGCATGGCAATCCTTTTTACTACCCTTACGAATCAATGAGTATTGTTCTGCTTTGATGGAGATTTCTCTTTATAAATGTATTTTTCTATATAAGTAGTCTATTGACAAAAAGAAAAATCTATATATTTTATGGCATATAGTCATTTTTAGGGAGGCATCATGTCTTTTACTGCCCATAAAGCTAAAATAATTAAATTTTTTGAAAATTTGAACGCTCTTGCTCAAAAAAGCCCTACAGAAGAGCATATTTGTGCTCTTTTAGAGTATCTATGCGCCAATGAAGCACTTTTTGATTCTGTCATAAGTGCTAATTCACCATTTTATACGGAATTTTTTCAGCATATTTGTGCTGATAGTGTAGACCCTGAGCAGTGCTTTGCCTTATTAGAATGCCTTATTGTCTTTTGCCGCGAGCGTCAGCTGTGCAAATCAGCCCACGAAATTTCTGCTGTAGAGCAAAATTTACTGAATTTCTTTGAGCAAAGTCACCATTGGCATGTGACAGAACATACCCTTATACATGAATGGTATTGGCATACCTTGCCAGAAAAATATGGGCAAAGGGCTATGGCTTAATTTTTTTCTATATTAGGGGCATGGCCTTGCTGGCGAAGCACCCATAGGCTTTGTAAAATGACGGAAAAAATAATACAAGCAAGCCCAAGATAGAAAGAAAAGTTCACCTCTCGTGCTTCACCCATAAAGGCCATGGCAATGGCTATGCTATAGACTGGCTCAAGGTTATAGCTTAAATTTACGGTAAAGGCCGAAATATATTGCAAGCTTTCAATAAGTAAATAACTCATAACCATGGTGCAAGCTATTGCAAGAACAAGTAGCATGGCAAGGTCGCTTAGTGTTGGCACAAGGTAGCTTATGTCAAAATAGCTGATATACCAGGGTAAAAGCAAAGTTAAAAAGCCTGCCCCGCCGCCCATTTGGTATACAAGGGTAGTGCTTGGGCTATATTCATGGCACAGTTTACGAATGCTTATGGTATAGAGGGCAGATAAAAGGGCTGCAATAATGCCCACAATAATGCCTAAGCGATACCGCACGTCAAAAGAAAAGATAAGCATAACCCCAAGCACCGTGAGCATGCTGTAGGCAAATTCGCGCCATGAAAAACGTGTTTTCATAAATACGGGCTCTAAAAGCGCTGTAAAAAATCCCACCAATGAAAAACACACCACGCCAATGGACACATTGGAAAGCTTAATACTGCCGTAAAAAAAGAGCCAATGCAGGCAAATAAGCACGCCTGTAAAGGCAATTTTAGCCATATCTTTTAGGGGCAATATTTCAAATTTTTTGCGGTAGGCTAGGTAGGCTGCAAACACAATAAAGGTAAAAAGCATGCGATACCACACAAGCATGCCTTCGCTCATGGTAATAAGCTTGCCTAAAATTCCGGTAAAACCCGCTAAAATAATAGAAATATGTAATTGGGTGAAAGCTTTGGCTGTGGTGGAGAGCATAGATTACCTTTGAAATGATACTTACTTTTTGGGTGTTGCCTTGGCAGGGGCTTGTGTTTGTTCAGTAGCTTTTTGGGCATCACTGGCTTCTTGAGCTTTTTGTTGTGCCCTTTTTTGTGCCAAGGCTTGCTTTGCCGCTTCATAAGATTTTTTAGCATCCTCGCCAAGTAAAGGATAAGGGCGCGCTGTATCTACATAGGGCTGCTTATTTTCATCTAAAATGCGTAGGGAGTATACCATGTCATCATAGGCTTCGCATTGCCCCATGACAGTTACTGCGCAAAATAAGGGCCCTGTGGTGCTAAGTCTTGTGACACTTGGCATATTATTTTCTGTGATAAGATCAAAAGTCATGCCTCCGTCCACATCTCGCGCTTGTTTGCCGTGAAAATTTTGATAAAAGGCAATACCCAATTCGCGAAAAGCTACATTTTGATGTGGCATAACCATAATGGTTAGGGCGCAGCTTCGTTGGGGGTGACTTATGGTTACGACACTTTCGTCTTTATGCACTGTCCACTTTGGTAAAACATCTATGCTAAAATGTTCAAAAGTCTGCTTTTGTGCAGCCAGTGCTGGTGCACTATACAGACAAGGCAAAACTAAGCCCAGCAGGCAAAACTGCCGGGCTATTTTGTAAAGATATAAAGAAAAATTATCTAACATTATTTCTTTTTTTCTTGCATGGCTTCAGGCCATAATTCCGATGAGAGTTCACGTAATTTGAATTTTTGGATTTTACCGCTTCCTGTGAGGGGGTAAGCATCCACTGTGGTTATATAGCGTGGCACTTTATACCAGGCAATTTTACCACGGCAAAAATCGCGCACATCTTCGGGTTGTATGTCAAAACCGGGCTTGGGAATAATAAAAGCGCCCACTTCTTCGCCATATTTATAGCTAGGCACGCCCACTACTTGCACATCTAGCACGCCTTCCATGCCCATAAGATATTCTTCTATTTCACGTGGATAAACGTTTTCACCGCCGCGAATAATCATATCCTTTATGCGCCCTGTGACCACCACATAACCGTCTTCGTCCATGGTGCCAAGGTCGCCAGAATGTAGCCACCCGTCAGGGGTAATGGCTTTGGCGGTTTCTTCGGGCATATTATAATAGCCTTTCATTACATTATAGCCACGGCATAAGATTTCGCCTTGTTCGCCGCGGGGCAATTCTTCACAGGTTTCAGGGTCTGCCACCATAACCTCAATACCAGGCATGGCGCAGCCCACGGTGGAGCAGCGTGAAGCTAGAGAATCGGTTACGTCAGATTGTGTCATAACCGGTGATGCTTCGGTGAGGCCATAGCAAATGGTAATGTCTTTTAAGTACATCTGTTCGGTAACGCGGCGCATGAGCGGCTCTGGGCAAACAGAACCAGCCATAATACCAGTGCGTAAAGAAGACATATCAAAGCGTGAAAACATTTTATGTTCAAGGGCGGCAATAAACATGGTGGGTACGCCATAAACAGCGGTACAGCGCTCTGTTTCAATGGCTTCAAGCATATGCAAGGGGTTAAAGCCCTCTAAAATAATCATGGCTGTGCCATGGTTAATACAAGCCGCAACGCCAAGCACACAGCCAAAGCAGTGGAATAAGGGCACGGGCAAGCAAAGGCGATCTTTATCAGTAAAGCCTTGGTGTGCGCCAATCCAATAGCCATTAAGGCCAATGCCCACATGGGTGAGCATAACACCTTTGGGAAAGCCCGTGGTGCCCGAGGTATATTGCATGTTGATAACATCCCACGGGTCTAGCTCGGCTTGTCTGGCTACGTAATCGGCATCATGGGTCATGACACTCATGGCTAAGAGCTCGGGTATGGATATCATACCGCGATGCTTTTCATGCCCTAAAAAGAAAATGCGTTTTAGATGAGGAAAAGTGTGCGAGTTAAAATGATCACGACTTTGGGTGCGCAGTTCTGGGGCAATTTTGTAAAGGGTTTGCACAAAATCATGGTCACGCAAGCCATCTACAATGAAAAGATTTTCGCATTCAGAATGCTTGAGCAAATATTCTAATTCATGCTCGCGATAATTGGTGTTTACTGTAATAAGAATGGCGCCAATTTTTGCTGTTGCAAATTGCAAAGTCACCCAATAGGGCACATTACTGGCCCAAACGGCTACTTTTTCGCCTTTTTTGACCCCCAGAGCCATGAGCCCCTTAGCCATTTCGTCTACAGTTTTACCAAACTCTTTGTAGGTTTGACGATATTCTCTATCTACATACACCACAGCATCATTGTCAGGAAAACGCTCAATGGCCTCATCTAAAAGCTGCCCTAAGGTTTTTTCATGCAATACAAACTGTTTTTGTCTTTCTGCTACTTTATTCATAATCGCATACTAGGGGTGATAGGTTACAGCTAATATTTGCGCTGGCTCTGAGCCATGGGCACCCACATAATGCGGCACAATGGAGTTATAATAAATACTTTGTCCGGCTTTAAGAATATGTGTTTCGCGCCCATAAACAACTTTAAGCTCGCCGCTCAGTACCAGCATAAACTCTTCGCCTTGATGTGAAGATGTTTTTTGCTCTTTAGCTTGTTCCTCGGCGCTAAGGGGGGCAATGGTGATATGAAAGGGCTCCATATTGCGATCGCTTTTACCCTTACCTAAAGAAACATACGAGTAACTTACATTATTACTGCGGCACTTTTGCATGGCCTCATCGGGATCAGTATTATCCAAATTAGCGATGATGGGATCCTTGGTATTTTCATCATCCAAAAAAGTACCAAGGCGCAAACCTAAAGCGTGAGCAATTTTTTGCATGGGTCCAATGCTTGGGTAAACATTATTTTCTTCAAGGCCTTGTAAAAAGCTTAAACTTAGACCTGTATCTTCTGCGAGGGATTCTAAGCTTTTTTCGCGTGCCTTACGAAAGGCTTTAATTCTTTTGCCTAATTTATGTTCAGTAACCATTATAACCTCCATGGTCAGAGTAGTATTTATAAGCGAGGAACACTACACTAGTGTTCGTCATATCAAGAGCTTGCCCAATAGGCAAGGCTTGTAGAGGGTAGAGGAGAATTTTTTTGCTCTCCTTACAAAAAAAAGACCCTGTAACAATTAGACGGGCACAGTAAGATTTGCTATAAAAAAAACATGAAAAATCATACTGAAGCAGAAAAAACGCAAAACGCAAGCGCAACAATATCCGCAATACGTAGCGACGCAAAAGCGCAAAGTTTAGCTCTAATGCGTCGTCATGTTATGGTGCAAGGGCAGGTACAAGGTGTGGGGTTTCGCCCTTTTATCTATCGCCTCGCCTTAGAGCATAAACTTACAGGGCAGGTGAGCAACACCGCGCAAGGCGTCTCTATAGAAGCGCAGGGGCAAGAGCAAGCGCTGCAAGATTTTATTTGCCATGTTCAAGAAAAATTACCCCCTTTAGCCCAGATAAGCCATTTAAGTGTTACCCAGCTTGCTATTGTAGAGCAAGAAGAAGCTTTTAACATTATTCACAGCCAAGGGGCAGAAGAAGGTGGGCATACTGTGCTCATAAGCCCAGATATGAGTCTTTGTGATCAATGCTGTGCAGATATGGATGATATACACAATAAACGCTATCTGTACCCTTTTACCAATTGTACCAATTGCGGGCCGCGCTATACCATAACACACAGTATTCCTTATGATAGAGCTACAACATCCATGGCGTGTTTTCCTCTATGTGAGCATTGTCAGGCAGAATATGATGACCCGCTCAATAGACGTTTTCATGCACAGCCCAACGCCTGCCCCCAGTGCGGCCCTAAAATATGGTATGCACAAAAAGATGCGCAAGGGGTATTGTGTTCTAGCCTTTTGCAGGATGGGAATTTGCAAGATCAAGACGCCTTGCAGGCCTTGTGCCACGCTCTTTATGAAGGCAAAATAGCCGCGGTAAAGGGGCTTGGGGGTTTTCATTTGGTGTGCCATGCATTTGATGAAAATGCCATTGCGCGGTTGCGGCAATTAAAAAATCGTCCCCATAAGCCTCTTGCGATCATGGTGGAAAGTATAGAGGTAGCACGTAGTTTAGCGTATATAAGCCTACAAGAAGAGGCTTTATTGCTAAGCCAAGAAAAACCCATAGTTTTGTGTAAGCGCAGAGAAAAATTACCAAAAAATTTAGCACCAGATACAAATACCATTGGTTTAGTTTTGCCCTATACCCCTTTTCATGTGGCTTTATTTAAGCATTTACATGCGCAAGAACGAACGTCCTTGCCTTTGGCATTGGTCATGACCTCTGGCAATGCCTCTGGTGAACCCATTTGCCTTGGCAATAGAGAAGCGGTACAGCGTCTTGCTTTGATAGCAGATGTTTTTCTTTTTCATAATCGTGATATTTTAGTGCGCAATGATGACTCTGTACGCGCAGTGCATTACCATGGAAAAGACCCGCAAGATGTATTTTTGCGTAGAGCCAGGGGCTATGTACCAAGACCTACGTTTTTATCTCAAGATTTTGCTAAAGCGCCTTGTGTGCTGGGTATGGGGGCTGAACTTAAAAACACCCTCTGCCTTACACGTGGGCATGCGGCTTTTATGTCGCAGCATGTGGGGGATTTGCAAAATATTGAAAGCCTCAATTTTTATCGCGAGGTCTTGGCGCATTTAGAGATGCTCTTGCAAGTTCAAGGGCAAATTGTGGTGCACGATGCGCATCCAGATTTTCTTTCTACCCGTGTAGCGCAAGAGCTAGCAGCACAGCGCCAGATACCCATTTACGCTTTACAGCATCATTTTGCTCATGCCTATGCTGTATTGGCAGAGCATGGCGATATGGAGCACAAGCCCTGTTTGGCGCTCAGTCTTGACGGTACAGGCTATGGTCTTGATGGTACCATTTGGGGCGGTGAGCTTTTATATATAGATGGGGTGCAGCATGAGCGGCTAGGACGCTTGAGCCCCTTTGCCTTGCCCGGGGGCGAGCAAGCCATACGCGAGCCGTGGCGTATAGCTATGGCCTTGGCTCAAGGGACAGATTTTGAGGCTGAGCTACTGCAAAAACAGAGCATGGGCTTTGCTGTATTAGAAATGGTGGCAAAAAATATACGTTCACCTTTGACTTCAAGTGCAGGGCGTCTTTTTGATGGCGTGGCAGCAGGGCTGGGGCTTTGTGATATAACCACTTATGAGGGGCAAGCCGCCATACGTCTTGAGCATGCTCAAGAAAATATTTTGCATCAAAGCGCTGAGCGTGAGTTGGTAGAAGCTGTTGAGATATGCAAGCCGTATAAGCGAGATAATTTGTGGGAGCTTTCTTCGCAGCAGCTTTTTCTTTCAGCCATGCAAAGGGCAAAGCAGGCAAATTGTGCAGCTGGTGCGGCTCTTTTTCATGGGCAGTTGGCTGAAGGCTTTGCAAATATGGTAGAACTCGCCGCGAAAGAACGTCATGTGTGCACAGTAGCTTTATGCGGCGGCGTTATGCAAAATAAGACCTTATACGCCTTGCTTGTGACAGCCTTGCAAGAGCGCGGCATGTCAGTGCTTTCAGCTCAAAATGTACCCTGTAATGATGGGGGTATTTCTTTAGGGCAGATCTTTTATGGACTCTTGCAATGGCAAGAAAGGGAAAAAGGATAAAATATTTTTATGAAATTAACATTCAAAATAACGCAATATTTATAGCTGTATATAATTTGTTAAGAAGTGCTTAATTGTATTTATCATATTAAAATATTAAATAAAAAATTTTATAATATGCATGTAGAAGTACTTTTTTTTGAGATTTACTTTCAAAAAAAGCTTGATTTAGCTCTAAAAAGCCTCTAAAAAGTTGAAAACGCCAATCATTCTCCGGCTTTTTCGACGTATAAGGGGCTTACAAAAGCCTTTTTACGTGTTAGATAAGCTGTAAGAATAGCTTCATTCCTGTAAGGGATGACAAAAAAGGAGAGTCTTATGCAAGGATTTTTACGTTTCGGCTTAGTATTTTTAGGTGGTGTTGTGGTAGGTGCCATGGCTAAGCAAGCTTTAAGCGCTAATTCTGGTATTCGCCCCATGGCAGCTGATTTACTCAGCCGTGGTATGGACGCAAAAGATTGTGTTATGGGCAAAGTAGAAACTTTAAAAGAAACCGTTGAAGATTTAGTTGCAGAAGCACAAAGCACTTCTGACAAGCGTAAAGCTACGCAAGAAAAGGCATAAAGGATTACGGGGACGTCATGCAGTGTACTATAGTTCATGAAATTCAAGGAAGCGTAGGCAGATTGCGTGCGCGTTCCCTTACTGCCTTTTCAAAAAGCACAGCAGAAAAAATTTTACAAAGCCTTGAAGCTGTACCCGGTTTACAAGAAATTAGCATTAATCCGCGTTCTGGATCAGTGCTTTTTTGGTACGAAGGTGTTGAGGCACGTGCCAAGGCTTTAGAAATTTTGCAGGTCGCAGATACCACGCCGCCCAAGTCGTGCTCAAATGGCGCCTTGGCTTTGGTGGGGCGTGCTGTGGCTTTGCCGCAAAAAATGGGTAATTTTCCTCTTTTGTGGCCCATAGCCCGCTATCTTTTATTGCGCCCCTTTTTGCCACCATGGTTGCGGATTATTTTAAGCTTAAAGTCTGCTGTGCCGCATTTAGTGCAGGGTCTTAAGTCCTTATTGCGCGGTAAGATAAATGTAGAGCTTTTAGATGCTACCGCCATAGGCATATCTCTTTTGCGCCGTGATTATCGCACTGTGAGCATGCTCACCTTTTTGCTTGGTCTTGGCGAAGCCTTAGAAGAGTGGACAAGACATCATTCACGCGAGGGGCTGGCACAAAGCCTTGCCTTAGACGTAGATAATGTTTGGGTTCGTGATGGCGATACCGAGGTACGCATTCCCTTTAGCGAGCTTACCCTTGACCATGAAGTTATAGTGCGAACAGGCACTGTAATTATGGTAGATGGTACTGTGGTTGCCGGTGAGGCTGTGGTGAATCAATCTTCCATGACTGGTGAACCGCAAGGGGTAGTGCGCAATGCAGGTTGTTCGGTATATGCTGGTACTGTGGTAGAAGAGGGCGCCATTATTGTAAGGCCTACTAGCCTTGCCTCTGAGTCGCGTTTACAAAAAATTATAGATTTTATTGAAGACTCACAAAGTCTTAAAGCCGACATTGAAAGCCGCGCCATGCGCATGGCAGATGCCGCTGTGCCCTTTACCTTTTTACTTTCTGGTCTTGTGTATTTGCTTACACGCGACCCCATTCGTGCATCTTCGGTATTGCTTGTGGATTACTCTTGCGCATTGCGCTTAGCCACACCGCTAGCTATTTTAGCCACCATGCGTGAGGGCGCAAGCCGCGGTGTATTGGTGAAAGGCGGGGTCTTTTTAGAAGCCTTGGCCGAGGCCGATACGGTAGTTTTTGATAAAACGGGCACCCTTACCGAAGCTAAACCAGAGGTAGCTGAAGTGCTGGCTTGTGAGGGAAATACCCCAGAAGAAATTTTGCGCATAGCGGCTTGTATGGAAGAGCATTTTCCGCATCCGGTGGCCAGAGCCATTGTGCGCGAGGCAGAGTTGCAAAACCTTAAGCATGAAGAAGAGCATGGCGAAGTAGAGTATGTGGTAGCCCACGGTATAGCTAGCAAATTACATGATGAGCGTGTACTTTTGGGAAGCCGTCACTATATTCGCGAAGATGAAAATATTGATGTAAGCCCTTTAGAGAGTGAAGTAGAGCGCCTTATTGCGGCGGGGCATTCTTTATTATACTTAGCTAAGGGTGGTAAGATTGCAGGTATTATCGCCATACGCGATACAGTGCGCCCTGAAGCTAAAGAAGTTATCGAAAAGCTCAAAGAAAATGGCATTAAACGCGTAGTTATGCTTACGGGTGATGATGCACGTGCAGCTAAAAATATGGCAGAATATTTAGGCATTACTGAATATCATGCCGGCATCTTACCTGTAGATAAAGCCCAAATTGTGCAAGATTTACAGAGCCAAGGATGCAAGGTTATTATGGTAGGCGACGGTGTAAATGATGCGCCGGGGCTTTCCATGGCAGATGTGGGTGTAAGTTTGCGCGATGGTACAGATTTAGCTAAAGAAGTGGCAGATGTGGTATTGCTTGAAAGCAATTTACATTCGCTGGTGGTGGCACGCCAATTGGGGCAAAAGGTGGTAGCACGCATTAAGGGTAACTTTGTGGCGAATATGGGTCTTAACTCAGCCTTTTTGGGCTTGAGCTTATTTGGACTCATTAGCCCTGCTTTTTCTGCTGTGTTGCACAATGTGACCACAGTGGGCGTAACGTTAAATGCCACTAGGCCGCACTTACCAGCGGTGCAAGAATAAGCCTTTAGGGTCAAAAAGAGCGAGGTATCTATGTTAGAAGAGTATATAGTTTCTTTTACTGAAGGGCGTGTGCGTTTGCGCCATCCTGCTTTAAAAGATGCGGCATTAGGTCAGGAAATTAGCACTTTCTTATTAGAAATGAATGGTATACTCAGCCTTGAGCATAAGGCTTTGACGGGCTCTTTGCTCATTTACTATGATGCAGAGCATATTACTCAAGAAGAAATATATATTCTTTTAGAGCAAGGCGAACAATGGCTTAAAGAAAATGCCCCGCAAGTGGAGGCTCCTTCGGCTTCTGTAACTGTGCAAGTGCAAAAAAGTGGCGCCATGGTATGGCACTCACCTTATAAGCCCCTGACTAAGGCACAAAAAAGAAAGCTTATTCATGCCAGTATGATTTCTACCTTTATGGCCACGCTTATAAGTGGTGGTGTGGGAAATAAAAAAGCGCATTATATGGCAGGTGGTGCTTTTGCATTACTTACCTTTGCCCATTTGTGGCGTATGCGCAAAGCTATTTATTAGTTACTACTATTTTACCGTTTTCGAGAGCCCTTGTTTCCTTAATTTTAAGGCAATAAGGGCTCTTTTTATATTTTTCCTAAAAGGGTATATATGCGCGTAACGTAGCTATGTTTAGTGCGTAATTCTTCTTGCCATCCTTGTTTAAGCTCTTGCATGGCATTGGGGGAAAGAGCGTGCATGGCTTTTTTCATATCTTCTGGTGTGGTAAAGGCAATGGCTTTTACCAGCTCTTGCGGAAAAATATCTAACCCGGCAGTGGTATTTGTCCATAAAAATCCCCCTGCGGCCCAAACATCAAAATGGCGCTGTGTAAGCCCTGCAGGTAGAAGTAGGGATGTTACATTAAGCACTGAAGGTGCAGCAGCATATACTGCGCTGAGCATGCCGTAATAATCAAGCTCAGGGCAAAAAGTATATGCCGAAGCCTTGGGCAATAAGCTTTGCCACGTGGCGCTATCTCCAAAAATAGCGAGATTTTCCTCTTGCAAGCTCTGTAACCAATGCACGCGCTGGCATTGGGCGCTTTGCTCTGCGCCAAAACCCAAAGAGCGCAAAGCAGGATTTTGCCAAAAAGATGTTATGTGCATTTGTTCAGCCCACCAATGATAGTGCGGGGTGTTTGTTCCTGCATCTATATAGGCTTGTGCAGTGTTTAAAAGTGTAGCATCTACCTTGGCAGCGGCAAAAAAAGCTTGCTTTTGAGGGAAAGCCGCTCGCCCTACAAAGATGCAAGGTGCCTTGCTTGCAGCTTGTATTTGAGGTGTGTTGCGGTATTGTTGTTGCGCTTCAAAGCCTTGCCACATATGTTGCGCTGTCGCTAAAGGCATATGGTTTACCCATTGCGCTCCCTCCGCTTGCAGTAGGGGCATAAAGGAAGCATCAGTGGTGAAAAGATGTGCCTTTTTCCACCAAGGCAAACGTAAAGCCGCCAGCATATGCCATGGATTATCCACAAACCAGAGAGCTAGGGGAATGTTAAGTGCTTCTAAAAGAGCAAAATCTCGCCCCTCGCGATCAAGCCCTTGTCCGTTGAGAGAAAAAAATAAGGCAGTGCTTTTCTCGTGTAAGGTATGTAATAAAGAGCTGTTTTGATTTTGGGCAAAAGAAAGTAGGCTATGAAAGCCCCCTTGCCGAACCGGAATAACTTCATAGCCAAGTTCTGTGAAAGCTTGTGTCAATTCGCGCTCTAATAATTGCCCATGGGCGCAGCCCAGCAAAACCTTAGGCAATGCCTTTGGATATTGATGCTCTAAGCCGCACGTTATTTCTTTGCTTTGCAGGGCTAAAATTTGCCCCAAGAGCGGCGACCAGAAATTTGGATTTAAGCGCTCATTATATCTATACCACCACAGTGCTACAGGGCCATCTTGGTGTAATTCTTTAAGCCACTGCCCCCATTCATGATGTCTCATTTGTTGTTGCGCCCGTTGCGCATGTTGCGCAAAGGTAGTTTTTTTCCAATGATCTGGGAAATCAGGGTATAATGCAGCATCTTGCGCTTTGAGGATTGGCAAAAAATCCGGAGCTTCAACAACATATACAGAACAAGATTTTTCTAGCATGTCTTTATGAGGCAGCGTGTCTTCAAGTTTTTTTTGCCCCCATATGCCAGCTGTGCCTAGCAGTACGTGTATTTTTACTTCTGTATTTGCATCTAATCTTTCATAGGATGCAGCGCCTTGTGGCAAGGTGCAAGCTTTGCCTAAAAAATCTGTTAAACATAAGCGTTGGGGGCGGTGAGATGACATAAAGGCCTCAAAAATTTTTATGGGTATAATATACTTGGCTAAAAGTCATTTTTAGCATATGTTCGCGCATGGTGAAACTATGAAAGAATACAGAGATTACTATTTTCGTAAAGCAAAAGAGCAAAGCTATCCCGCTCGTTCTGTGTATAAATTGAAAGAAATTGATAATAAATTCAAAATCTTTCGACGCGGAATGAAGGTGCTTGATCTTGGCGCTGCCCCAGGCTCTTGGTCTCTTGGCGCCGCAGAAAAAGTGGGCAAAGAGGGCTTGGTGCTAGGCTGTGACATTCAAACCACAGAAACTATTTTTCCCCCAAATATTACTTTTTTGCAAGAGGATGTTTTTGAGCGTTCTCCAGAGTTTGAAGCAAAACTGCAAAGTCTTGGCCCCTTTGATGTGGTTATAAGCGATATGGCACCGCGTACCACAGGTACCAAGTTTACCGATCAAACGCGCTCTTTAGAGCTGTGCGTAGAGGCATTAGCCGTAGCGGGCTTATATTTAAAAGATGGCGGCGCATTTATAGTAAAAATTTTCATGGGGCCAGATGTGCAAGAGTTACTTTTGCCCATGCGCAAGCAATTTACCAAGGTAAAATCCTTTAAGCCCAATAGCTCTCGCCAAGAAAGTAAAGAAACTTTCTTTGTGGGAACAGGCTTTAAAGGTAAAGAATATATATAATTTTATTGTAAAATAGTGAGGTTGAGAACATGGCTGGACATAGTAAATGGGCTAATATCCAACACCGTAAGGGTCGTCAAGATGCTAAGCGTGGTAAGGTTTTTACCAAGGCTGCTAAAGAAATTATTATCGCTGCCAAGGGCGGTGGTGATCCTGCCGGCAATTCACGCCTGCGCGCGGCTATTGCTGCTGCCAAGGCTGTGAACTTACCCAAGGATAAAATTGAAGGCGCCATCCGTAAAGGTACCGGCGAGGACGCAGGCGGTGAGCTTTTTGAAATCAACTACGAAGGTTATGCCCCAGGTGGCATTGCTGTTATTGTGGAAACTGCCACCGATAATAAAAATCGCACCGTGGCTGAGGTGCGCCACTTGCTTACCAAACATGGCGGATCCATGGGGGAAACAGGTTGTGTGACCTTTATGTTTGATCGCAAGGGCGTTATCAGCATAGATAGAGCCAAGTATGATGAAGAAGCCATGATGGAAGTAGCCTTAGAAGCCGGCGCCGATGACGTTATTGACGATGGTGATACTTGGACCATTCACACCGCTTTAACAGATTTTGCCAGCGTGCGTGATGCTTTAGAAAGTGCTGAAGTAGAAATGATCTCGGCAGAGCTTGCCATGATTCCGCAAAATACCATCATGCTTGATGCTGACACCGCTCGTAAAGTGCTCAAGCTTATGGACGCTTTAGACGATAATGACGACGTGCAAAACGTATACGCCAATTTTGACCTGCCAGAAGAAATTTTGGCAGAAATGGAATAATGGCTGTACGAGTTATAGGCATTGACCCAGGTTCGCGTATTACGGGCTGGGGCATAGTAGAAGAAAATTCAGGCGTATTGCGACTTGTTGACTGTGGTGCCATTCGCACCCAAAGCAAGGCCAATACGCCTTTTTCTGCGCGCCTTGCCGTTATTTATAAAGAGCTTAGCGCCGTTATTGCCTACCATAAGCCCCAAGAAGCTGGCATTGAACAAGTTTTTACGGCAAAAAACCCCCTCACAGCCTTAAAGCTTGGTCAAGCTCGCGGTGTGGCTGTGGCTGCGTGTGCTGGCTTTGACTTGCCTGTGCATGATTATGAGCCAACCTTAGTCAAAAAATCTTTGGTAGGCGTTGGCAGGGCAGAAAAAGAACAAGTAGCCTATATGGTACGCGTGCTTTTAGGCACCAAGCAAGAATGGCTTTTAGACACCAGCGATGCCCTTGGTGTTGCCATTTGCCATATTAATATGCGTAAGTTTTTAGGCTAGTATTTTATTTTTTTGGGGAGGGGGGAGAAAGAACGCCCAAGCGCACGATATCCGTAAGCCGAGTAAACTCGGCAACGGCTACGCCTACGGCGCCCTTTGGGTCGGTTTTCTAGCGCGTAAAAAGTTTTCTCGCCCCTCCCCAAACCCCACCCCCCCCATTCAAAATGCGCTTATTATGGTCCACATATATAAGGTCGGTTATCAGAGAAACAAAAAATCCTTTCTACCGGGTAGAAAGGATTTTTATACTTCATTGCCTCGTGATTGTTTACCAAAGGCAAAATAAAGCGTGTATAAAGAGTTTTCGTAAAAACTTTTTACTATTTAAATAGGTAACCGTATTTAATAGCTAAGCCGTCTGTGCGGTTAACTATTTTTGTGGCCACATCGCTAATATCTTCAGAGCTAAGCACATCTACATCTTGCGCCAATAAATAGCCTAAATGGCTATCGCTTTGGCTAAATACCCACAGTAAAGAATATACCGATCCCACATGAGGGCGATCATTAAACTCGGCTTTTGAGGTCAGCACAATGCGTATCTTTGGGGCATTTTCCTCATTTAGTGCAAAAAGATTGCTGGCATTAAAAAGCTCTTTAAGGCGGGTTGCTAATTGAATACCAATGGTATCTGTACCATCATGGCTAACGCTTATTTGCGTTGTGCGCATTTCAAGCTTGGCTGGGGTATTAGCCTTAGCTTCCCCTGCCTTGGGGGCGCTGGTGGCAGCGAAAGGCGCGCTGTATATGCCAAGACTTAAAGCAAGACTAAGTAAAGATAAACATACAATTTTACGCATAAAAACCTACTTTTATAGTGTATTTTGTGTTAGGGCTTAAAAAATTTAAAAATTGCCCTCAAGTGGTGGATAGATAAAAAATGCTTCGCCTGAAGTAGGGGCTTGGCTTTGAGTCGCATCTTGCGATGTAGGAGGTAAAAGGCGTACCTGTCTACCGTCAACTTCAATACGCTTTTGTGCAAACCACTGAATAACTTGAGGGAAGATTCTGTGTTCCATGCTTTGAATGCGCTTTTGTAAGCTTGCGGCATCGTCAGTGCTAAGTACAGGTACAGCAGCTTGGGCAATAATGGCGCCGCCGTCTACCTCTTCATTAACAAAGTGCACGGTGCAACCAGACATTTTTACCCCATAAGCGCAAGCATCAGCAGCGCCGTGTGCCCCCACAAAGGAGGGCAAAAGGGCAGGGTGCACATTGATCACTTTGTTTTTAAAAGCATTCAAAAATATCGGCGTTAAAATGCGCATATAGCCTGCTAAAACAATAAGGTCGGCCTGACATTCTTGCAAAGCTTGCACAAGTTTGGCGTCAAAGCTTTCGCGATCTGCATAAGCTTTGTGGTCAAGCTCAAGGGTAGGTATATTGTGCTTTTGGGCGCGCTCTAGCACCATGGCGCCGGGGCGATTACTAATGACAAGGCTGACCTTGGCATCAAGGTGCCCGCTATCAATTTTATCGAAAATAGCTTGGGCATTGCTACCGCTACCGGAAGCTAAAATGGCAATGGTAAGTGACATAATCGGGGGATTCTCTCTACATAAATTAAAAAGGCTGGCAAAAAACCTTTTTGCCAGCCTTAGAGTGCTGACAAAGTCGGCACGATTCAAAAATCAAGAGTAGGCGCAATTGACTTGCGCCGTGAAATGAATGATTTTTGTGTCTTTCCGCTTGGCAGCTCTGCTGACACTAGCGGCACAAACCTCACGCATTGAGGTTTGTCATTGGATTGTAGGCTGGTAAAAAACCTTTTTACCAGCCTAGCGTAAAGTGTGTATTTAGGCAATTTTTTTGATGAGGGCTTCGCCCACAGTCTTGCCCAGTTCATGGCAAGCTTTTAGCATGTCATGGTTGGGGCCCCATTGGTGCTTGGTGGGATCTGCCACCATATCCATACCCATAGAGGCTAACCATTCGTGCACAAGTTTGGGGCTTTCCCCTGACCAGCCATACGATCCAAAGGCCGCCGCCACGCGATTTTGTGGGCGCAAACCTTTCATATAGGTGAGCATAGAGGCCACATAGGGCATAACATTGTTGTTATGTGTGGGGCTACCCACAAGCACAGCGCCGCAATCGGCAAGTTCTGTCATCACTGCACTATGGTGATTATGCTTTAACGACATAACACGAATGGGAATGCCCATTTCTTCAAGACCAGACCCAATAGACATGGCCATTTTTTCTGTGGTGTGCCACATGGTGTCATAGACAATAAGTGCGCGTTTTTGCGTTTTTTGTAAGGCCATTTCTTTATAAGCATTAATAATAAAATTAACACCTTCGCTTCCGCGGTGAATAAGGCCATGGTCTGGGGCTATCATGTCAATTTCAAGGCTAGATAGGGTGTCAATGGCTTTAAGCACTTGCGTAGAGAAAGGTAGAACAATGTTGTAATAATATTCTTTTACCGCTTGCATTACTTGTTCTTTGCAAAATTCATCGCCAAAGCGCTGTGTGGAGGCAATGTTTTGACCAAAGGCGTCATTGCTGAAAAGAATTTTATCTTCAGCAGCATAAGTCACCATGCTGTCAGGCCAGTGTAGCATGCGTGTTTCTACAAAATGTAAATTTCTTTGCCCAATATTAATGGTATCACCGCTTTTTACCACTTGAATGGGCCAGTTTTTGGACGGAAAATATCCCTCGAGGGATTTGGCACCCATGGTTGAAATAAAGATTTTTTCGGGCTTGCAGCGCTCTACCACTTCGGCAAGGGCGCCGGCGTGGTCAAGCTCTAAGTGATTGCAAATAAGGTAATCTATTTCTTCCGGGGCGCAAATTTTTGCAAGGCGGCAAAGCATGGTGCCGGCGCTATGGTGAGCTACCGTATCTACCACAACCTTTTTGCTATCATTAATCATATAGGCATTATAGGTTGAGCCTCGGGGAGAGAGCGAATAGCCGTGAAAATCACGATTGTCATAATCTACGGCTCCAATCCAATATATGTCTTTTTTTATTTCAACAGGTTGCATTTTTTTCTCACTTTTGAGCTTATATGCTGTGTGCATTAAAGGGGAATATAAAGGCAGCCTCAAGACAATTTTAATAGGTAATAACAAATCTCACTGTGTGAATTTTGCACCGCCATTGTCAGTAGGCTGCCTTTATGTGTTTACTCTTTAGCTAGGGCTAAAATTGCTTTTATCTACGCCGCATACGGGGCAAACCCAATCGTCGGGTAGGTCATTAAAGGCTGTGCCTTCTGCAGCATTGGGGGGATCGCCAGCAGCAGGATCATATTCATAACCACAAAGATTGCATGTGTACTTTTCCATAATTACCTCGCTTGTTAAGATTTCCAAAGGCCGTGCAGATTGCAATGCTCACGAGCCGTTACTTCCTCGGCTGTGATGCAAAACTCTGCCACAGGGGCATCACCGGGTTGTAAGAATTTGGTATAGCTTACACCATCGGCAATAAGCTCTATCCATTCTATATAATGCTTTTCTTCCATGGGGTGAGCAACGCTGCCAACGGTTACTTTGTAGCCATTAGCGGTTTTTTCAACCACAGGTACGTGCTTTTCTTGAGCTGCGTCAGTGACGCCTTCTTTAAGATGCTTCATGGCTTCGCCGCAGCAAACTAAGCCGCCGGTGCCAGGGCGAATGACTTCAACAATATTAGCACATTTTGTACATTCAAACATTTCAAGCAATTGTGTCATGATTAACCTCGCATTTAAAGTTTATGGATAAGGCACAAGAACTTCTAAAAAAACTTTGGCTCTTGCGCTAATCTTTTACCAGAGGGCTTTTAAAGTAAGGCAAAATCTTTATTATGTCTAGAAAATTTAGAAAAAAGTATAATATCTATAGTACTCTATATTTATTAGGAATTATTATCATTTAAGCGTCTTTTTTCTTTGCACGCCTAAAATATTTGGTAAGGCAACCCCCACCGACCCCATAAAAAAATCTGCAGGATGGCGCCCCCCCCAAAAAGTATTCTTACTTTCATGGCGCAATACCATGCCAGCCTGAGCGCCGCCTTCCACATACATGACCGGTCCTAATTGCAAGGGCAAACGTAATAATTCTATAGCTAAGATATGAGCGTCTATGGGCTGACGGCAATGCAAAAATAAAATATTACCTTTTTTATCCATGCCCACGGCAGCAATAGAATGTTTTTGGCCTCGCTCTGACCAAAGGATTTCCCCCTCAGCACTAAGAAGACGAAAGTTTTGAATAACAGTTTTATACTGCGCAAGGGTGCTTTTAAATTGCGGGGAACTTTTTTCTATCAAAGTAGCTACTGGTAGGTCAGCCGTGTTTGGTTCTGCTAAAAAAAATACACCAAAAGCTTTAGCTATGCGCTTATTATTTATATGTCCGTCTTTGCGCATATAGCCAGTGCTGGTTTTTCCGTCGGGTAAATACATGCTGGCATTGATGGCAGCCACTAGATTATGATTTTGTGCCCATTGCTGTAAGGTTTGCGGGGCAGTATTGTTTTCACTGATGGCATACAGATTAAAGCAAAAAAATTGCGGTGAGAAACGCAAAACCTCTAACTGACCAATGGTTTTGCCGGCATTTTGTCCCTTACCTTGCAAGGCAAAAGAAGCGTAATCTAAACCAGGCTCAAGGTTATGCCAAGGCGATGGTTCTAATTTGAGTGAAGATTGCGGTGCTGTTGCGACAATGCTTTGCGGTGTTGCGCTATTGATTGTTGTGTTATTTTGAGCTTTTGCCTGAGTTATGTTTAGGGTAAAAGCAAACAGACAACACAGACACAAAGAAAGTGTCGGTGAAAAGATTTTTTGGCTATGATGAAAAAATCTTGGCATACAAAGCGCAACCTTCAGCTAGATGGTACAGAAAGTCAAAATACACCTCGAAAAAGATAGCAAAAAAACGCATGCAGGGCAAGGAATTGAAAGGCACATGGCGCACAGGCTTTAATGTGTTTGTTTGAGGGCATATGGGCTTTGTATCTTGACTATATCAATTTATCTTGATATAGTGCTCACATATTCATTGCGAGGAGCGCCCATGAAAATCATAGACCTCATACAACAAAATACTAAGCCATTTTTTTCTTTAGAGTTTTTTCCGCCTAAAAACAAAGAACAATGGCCAGATTTTTTTTCCTGCGTAGAAAAGCTTAAAAGCTTACAGCCTCTTTTTGCCTCTGTAACCTATGGTGCTGGTGGTTCTTCGCAAGACAATACGCTAGAAATAGCATCTCGTTTACGTCAAATGGATATTGAGCCCATGGTACATTTAACCTGCGTGGGTGCCAATGCGGCAAGGATAAATAATTTTTTACAAAGTTTACAGCAAAATAATATTGAAAATGTTTTGGCTTTGCGTGGTGATGCCCCAAAGGGGCAAGAAGAGGCCTGCGCCTTGGCAGAAAAGGAAAGCGGCTTTCACTATGCAGAAGATTTAGTGCGCTATATGCGCCGCGTGGAGCCTACCATGGGGGTTGCTGTGGCTGGGTATCCTGCACCGCATCCGCAATCGCCTTCTTTTGCCTTAGATCGTGCGTATACCCTATCAAAAATACGCGCCGGAGCAGATTTTGTAGTAACACAGGTGTTTTTTGATGTGCGTGAGTATTTTGACTTTGTAGATGCTTTACGCGAAGCGCGTATTCATACTCCCGTTATTCCAGGAGTTTTACCCATACAAAGCCTTGCTTCGCTAAAAACCTTGCTTTCTATGTGCGGGGCTAATATTCCGGGTAAATTGTATTTAGAGTTAGAAGCTGCCCATGCAAAGGGTGGAGAAGAGGCTGTGCGCGAGGCTGGTCTTGCTTTTGCTGTGCAGCAAATTCGTCAGCTTATCGAAGGCGGCGCCCCTGGTATTCACTTATATACATTGAATAAAGCTGACTTATGCATACGTCTTGCTGATGCGGTAAAGAAGTACTTTTAGTATAGACAAAAAATGCGCACTATAAAAAAAGGGACATGTTTAAAAGCATGCCCCTTTTTTTAGGAATTACAGTTTTCCGTATTTTTCTTCCATATACATACGCGCCCTAAAATAGCGCGTTAAAATATCTTGCGCATAGGTTTTGTGGGTGCCGCCCACATAGGCTTTCATGGTGCGGAAAATATCTTGATTAAATCTATCGAAATATTCACGCATAATTTCCGTGCCTATGCGCACCCCTGTATCTATATCGTGTAAATTCATTTCGCTTTTTCCAATGCGTTTGAGCTTTTCTGCATGGTATTTATAAATAACTTGCATTGGGCCGCGGGCATTGGCAGAAGATAGGGTGGAGGCATCAAAAAAACTTTCTCGCCAAATAATACTAAGTAAAAGTAAAGGGGGGATAGAATATTCTTCGCCCCATTTGGACACAGCGTCAAAATACGTATTGCGTAACTCTTTACTTATTTTTACCTCAGGAAATACCTTAGTAAAAATATCTTGTAACTTTTCATTATCCAGTACGAATTCTTTTTGCTGTAATTTTTGTTTTAAGGTTTCGTTGAGGGTACGCTCTATTTCTTCATAGCTTTGCAATTTTTCAGCACTGATAACATGACTATTTTCCGGTAAGGCGTAGTGCTTTTGGGCATACATAAAACCAGAAACTGAGGCCAAGCCTAGACTTATAAGGCAAAGGCAAAATTTTATCCAGAGGGGTGTTCTTGAAGATTGACTGACTACAAGTTTTCCCTGCTCAATACTATATTGTATACTCATTCTACCAATCTTTTTGGGGTTTTCGAACAAAGGTAGCTAAGGCTATGCCTGATAGCATGCACGCGCCGCCTATTATATGTACTGCATGAATCTGTTCATTTAAAATAACTATGCCTTCAAGGGCTGTAAAGACTGGAATCAAATAATAAATTATGCCAGCGGTCACAGGGCCAATGGCATCAATGGCTTTAGTCCAAGCCATATAGGCTATGGTAGAACAACCAATACCAGAGTAAAGTATAGCTATAATAACATTTTTTGACCATGTCATGGGCTCGTAGGTGGCTATCTCCCACAAAAATACAGGCAAGCAAAAGAGCAAACCAAAGCTAAAAGTACTGGCTAAAAAAGATGTGGCAGAAATGGTTAATGGCCTATAGCGTGATAAAAAGGAGTAGAAACCAAAGCACATGACGCCGGCTATGCTCCAAACATCGCCCAAATGAAATTGAAAGGTGCGCAAATTATTCCAATCACCACGGGAAATCAATATGCCAAGACCTAGTAAAATAATACAAAAGCCGGCAAGTCGCTGTAGCGTAATGGCTTCTCCGCAAAAAATACGCGAGAGCAGCATTATAAGTATGGGCGCAGAGGGCACAAAAAGAACCATATTTATGCTAGAAGTGGTGCTACCGGCTTGATAAAAAAATGTATTTAAACCAGTAACGCCAATAAGACCCATAAGTGCCAAATAGGGCAAATGCTTTTTTATGTGTGGCCAGTCTTTACGCACAGGCTGTATGGCAAAAGGGATAAGGCAAGCAAAAGCAATGACCCAGCGCCAAAAATTCATATGCATGGGCGGTATGGAAAAAGCTACAGCTCGCGCCACCACAAAATTACCTGCCCAAATTATAACAGCAAAAAAGGCCATAAAATAGCCCATAGTTTTTGGCGCTAGCATAGTTAGTTTTGCTCTTGCTGAAAGGTTGCCCATTGCTGCATAAGTAAGCGCAATGCATGACCGCGATGACTACGGGCATTTTTTTCATCTTTACTTAATTGTGCGGCGCTACGTTCAAGGCTGGCATCGTAAAAAACAGGATCGTAGCCAAAGCCATTACTGCCACACTCTTGCGTAAGCAGGCTGCCTTCCCATGTGCCACGCACTATAATATGCTGTCCGTTTGGTTTACAGGCTGCCATGGCACAAACAAATCTGGCGCTACGCTCTTGGCTGGGTACGTCTTTAAGTTCATGCAGTAATTTTCGCATATTACGCGCATCTTTACTTTCTTCTGGTAAAAAATCCCAATCGTTGCCGTAGCGAGCAGAATATACTCCAGGTCTGCCTTGTAGGGCGTCTACTTCTAGTCCAGAATCATCGGCAATGGCTATAAGTCCTGTATTTTCTGCTACATATTGGGCTTTTAACAGGGCATTTTCTTCAAAAGTAGTGCCAGTTTCTTCTATATCTTCAAGGCTAGGAAAGGCTTCTAAGCCAAGAACGTTTAATCCATAAACTTGTAATGCGTCTGCTAATTCTCGAATTTTACCTGCGTTGCGCGTGGCAAGAATGATATCTTGTTGCATTTGACTTCCTTTTCGCTTTTTTCCCTACCTCAAGGACTATACAGAAGGTATAAGAACATTGTATAGAGAGTGCATAGCTGTTTTCAATGCAAAATGCAAAAGGGAAAGATACGTATGCCTCAAGACAAAACAACACTTTGTACGGTAGATGCTGTACGTGATTTTTTACTAGAATTTCCATTGCTAGACTCTGAAGATGTCAGTTTGCTGCAAGGCCTTGAAGGGCATGTGCTGGCAGAGGATGTTCAAGCGGCAGATACTGTGCCCCATGAACACCGTGCAGATGCCGATGGTTATGCGGTGCGCGCCCAAGATATTGCCATGGCCAGTTCTGAAAATCCTGTTATCTTAGAATGCTTTGGGCATTGCTCTATACGCCATATTCCGCAAGAGAAAGTGGAGTCTATGCAATGCATGTCCATTGTGACCGGTGCCATGCTGCCTGAGGGCGCTGATGCTGTGCTTGATGCCAAGTACGTACAAATTTTAGATGCTACAGGTCTTGAGAGCCAAAGAATTCGTATTGAAAAAGCTGTGCCTGCCATGCACCATGTGGTGCCACGTGGGCAAGATGCCGAATTTGGCACTTGTCTTTTACCTGCCGGTACATATATTCGCCCCTTAGAAGTGGGATTACTCGCCTCTTCTGGTGTGCAAGAAGAAGAGGTAGACTTAGACTGCCTTGTGCACGGCATTATGAAAAATACCGTACACGTCATGACATATAAAAAACCTCAGGTGGCTATTATTTCCACGGGCGATGAGGTGGTGCCCATTTATAGCGATGTGAAAGAAGGGCAAGTGCGCGATGTGAATAGCCATACCCTTGCCGCCTTGGTGCGTCAGGCTGGCGGTGTGCCGCGCTTTCATGGCATTGTGCCTGATTCGGAAGAAAAAATCACTGATGTGCTAGAAAAAGCTCTTTTAAGCTCTGCCCATATGATTATTATTTCTGGGGGCTCTTCTGCCAGCTCTAAAGATTTGACCCTCAATGCTTTGCAAGCCTTACCGGCACGCCATGAAATTAAACTGTTTTGCCAAGGGGTGAACATGTCGCCTGGTAATCCCTTTTTCTTGGTGCAAGCTGGTAAAAAAACCATTTGGGCTGTGTCTGGTCAGGTTACTTCGGCGCAAATTATTATGCATGTGCTGGGGCAGCCATATTTGCGCCATTTACAAGGCTATCGTAATGCCTTTGCGCAAGAAAATCCTGTTTCTTTTAAGCAGTGCACAGCCTTCCTTGCTTGTGATATGCCCTCTCAAGTGGGGCAAGAAGAATATTTGCGCGTACGTATAGAAGTGCAAGAAGACGGCAACATTTTAGCCCATCCTGTGTTGGGCTTGTCTGGTGTGCTGCATACTATGACAGTGTCTCATGGCCTTGTGCGCATTGAAGCGCAAAGCGCAGGGCTTAGCAAGGGAAGCGCCGTACGTGTGCTTCTGTTTAGTTAAAAGGTAAATACCATGCAATCATTAGTTATTTCTTTTCTAGGGCGCGATTGCCCCGGAGTAGTGGCAGCGGTTTCATCGCTTTTTGAAGAAGCGCATTGCGATATTGTTATGGTTTCGCAAACCATTTCTAATGGTGAATTTGCAGCTATTTTTACGGTGCATGCTTCGCCAAATCTTTCTATTGATGCTTTGCAAAAACATTTGACTGACGGGCTTGCACAGCGCAAGGTTGATTTATCGGTCATGGTGCGTGCGGCTATCCCCACAGCGTGGGGGCAAGATGTGCCCTGCGAGCCCTTTGTGGTAACAGCCCATGGCCCTAATACAACAGGGCTTATGGCAGCCCTTTCTACAGTTTTTGCTAAATATGAAGTAAATATAGAAAATCTTAAGGCTTTAATGAACGAAGGCGGCGAAAATAATGCCCTTTTTGTTTTTGAAGTTATGGTGCCTGAAGCCGTAGATTTGGCTACCTTACGGCAAGAGCTTGAAGAAAAGGGCAAGAAATATTCTCTGCGTATGAGTATGCAGCATAGAGATATTTTTGAAGCCATTCACCGTATTTCCCCCATGTAATTTTGAGGAAACAATATGCTTTCAGATCGTGAAATTATTAGCACTCTCAATATGTTGCGCAATGAGCATTTAGATATGCGCACCGTGACCCTTGGCATTAGTCTTTTTGACTGCCAAAGCCATGATATTGATGTTTTTACCAGTAATATTCAAAAGAAAATTCATCATCATGCGCAAAATTTAGTGCGTATATGTAATGAAGTGGGCGATAAGTACGGTATTCCTGTAGTGAATAAGCGCATTAGTGTTAGCCCCATTGCCGTGGTGGGCGGCCCCTTTGGCCCAGAGGGTATGGTACGCATATGTAAAGCCTTGGATGACGCCGCCGCAGAAGCTGGTGTTGACTTTTTAGGCGGCTATAGTGCTTTGGTGGAGAAAGGTTTTTCCCGTGGTGATAGGGCGCTTATTGAGTCTTTGCCAGAAGCCCTTGCCAGCACGCAGCGTATTTGTTCTTCCATTAACGTAGCTTCTTCCCGCGCGGGCATCAACATGGATGCTGTGGCGCTTATGGGGCAACAAGTTATTAATACAGCTAAAGCCACTGCAGATCGTGACGGTATAGGCTGCGCAAAATTAGTTATTTTTGCCAATATTCCGCAAGATGTACCCTTTATGGCGGGTGCTTATCTTGGTGTGGGCGAGCCTGATGTGGTTATCAATGTGGGTGTTTCTGGCCCTGGCGTGGTGAAAAAGGCCATTGATAGAGCTCTTGTGCGCGCTAAAGAAAGCGGTGAGGCATTTACCTTGCTCGATGTTGCCGATGTAATTAAGCGCACGGCCTTTAAAGTAACTCGTGTGGGTGAAATTATTGGCAAAGAAGTGTCTAAGCGCTTAAATGTGCCCTTTGGTGTGGCGGATTTATCCTTGGCACCTACCCCTGCCGTGGGTGACTCTGTAGGAGAAATATTTGAAAGCTTAGGTCTTTCACATATTGGCGCTCCGGGTAGTACAGCTGTATTAGCCATGCTTAATGATGCTGTGAAAAAAGGCGGATCTTTTGCCTCTTCATCGGTGGGCGGTCTTTCTGGGGCATTTATTCCTGTGTCAGAAGATGCCAGCATCGAAGCTGCTGCCAATGCGGGTTTATTAAGCCTTGAAAAGCTTGAAGCCATGACCTCGGTGTGTTCTGTTGGCTTAGATATGATAGCCATTCCCGGAAGCACCAGCCCTAGCACCATTGCCGGTATTATTGCCGATGAAATGGCCATTGGCATGATAAATAACAAAACCACCGCTGTGCGTCTTATTCCTGTAATTGGTAAAGAAGTAGGTGATACGGTGAACTTCGGGGGCTTATTGGGTAAAGCTGGTATTATGCCTGTGCCGCAAGGGGATGCTTCTTCCTTTATTGGCCTTGGTGGGCGCATTCCTGCTCCTATACATAGCCTTAAAAACTAATAAATATTTTATAATGCATTTTGTTCCCCCTTATGTGCTGCATAGGGGGGATACTTTTTATATAATTCGCGTAAGTTTAGTACAGCAACGTTATACATAAGGTTAATGTTTTATGCATGAAATTCCCCCTCACAATGCCTTAGTCCAAGGCTTAGAAAAATACCTTTTGCCCCAAGAGCTTACTAAATTACGCTCTACGCGCGTAGGCATTGCCGGCTGCGGAGGGCTGGGCTCTAACGTAGCCATGCTTTTGGCGCGTAGCGGTGTAGAAGATATGATACTTATTGACCACGATACGGTGGAACCGTCAAATCTTAACCGCCAGCAGTATTACCCACAACATGTGGGGCGGCATAAAGTGCAGGCTTTAGAAGAGCTTTTGCTAGCTCTTAACCCAAGCATGCGCTTAGAAAAGCATGTCTTGCGTTTAGGTCAAGATAATTTAACAGAAATGCTTACTAAGGCGCCTTTGTGGGTAGAGGCTTTAGATGAGGCCGTCAGTAAGCGTCTTTTTGTGGAAAGAGCCCTCATGGCACAGCGTTTCACTGTGAGCGCTTCGGGTATTGCGGGTTGTGGCGGCGCCCCCATGCAAAAGCGTGTTATGGGTAAGTATTTAGTTATTGTGGGGGATTTTTCATCGGATGTGGCACACTTACCTCCCTTGGCTCCGCGCGTAATGCAGGCGGCGGCACTGCAAGCGGACGCGCTATTAGAGCATATTTTAACGTTATAACAGATGTAAAAAAATCTATGTATAAAAAAATATAATACTTTTTTTAAGGACATAGTATAAAATACTGGTATCAATTTCATCGATACCAATGGTCTTTTTATACTATGTCGGTAAAAACAGAGTGTCAAAAAAATAGACTTTTCTCTTATGCTGAGTTCAGGCAATAGTTATGTCATATAATTCTTGCCTCTCTTGTGTAAAAAGTCTATAATTTTCACTTCTTTTTTAAAAAAAGGATAATTTTTGTTCAAGGGGAGAGATGATGATGCAATTGAAAAATAGAGACTTTCTTAAACTATTAGACTATAGCGCTGAGGAAATTGCGTATTTATTACGTTTATCTGCGCACTTGAAAGCTGCTAAAAAAAGTGGACAAGAAAAGCAATATTTACAAGGTAAAAACATTGTCCTTCTCTTTGAAAAAGACTCCACCAGAACACGCTGCGCCTTTGAAGTGGCTGCGCGCGATCAAGGGGCTTTTACTACCTACCTTGGACCTTCCGGTTCGCAAATAGGCAAAAAAGAATCCATGGCAGATACGGCGCGTGTGCTTGCGCGCATGTATGATGGTATTGAGTATCGCGGTTTTGGGCAAGAGCTTGTAGAAACCCTTGCTGAATATTCTTCTGTGCCTGTGTGGAATGGCCTTACCAATGAATTTCATCCCACGCAAATTCTAGCAGACTTTTTGACCATGCAAGAGCATTGTCACAAGCCTTTAAATGAGATGACTTTTGCCTATATTGGTGACGCGCGTTATAATATGGGAAATTCCCTCATGATTGGCGCTGCCAAAATGGGTATGGATTTTCGTTCCATTGCCCCAGAAGGCTCTCAAACCGATGCAGAAATGGTGCGTGTAGCCCAAGAAATAGCTGCTCAAAGCGGCGCTAAAATCACCCTTACTGATAATGTTGCTGAGGGTGTGGCAGGCTGTGACTTTATTTATACAGACGTATGGGTTTCCATGGGCGAGCCAGAAGAAGTGTGGGCAGAGCGCATTGCGCGTTTGCGGGACTATCAAGTTACGCAAAAAACTATGGAGCTTACGGGTAATGCGCAATGCAAGTTTTTACATTGCCTGCCTTCCTTCCACAATAGAGATACAGAAATAGGCGAAAGCTTGTATCAAAAATATGGCATAGAGGCCATGGAAGTGGATGATTCTGTATTTGAATCCCCCGCCAATGTGGCTTTTGACGAAGCAGAAAATCGTATGCACACCATTAAAGCTGTTATGGTGGCGACTTTAGCTGATGATGCCCCTGCTGTATAAGGAATAGTTATGAAGACCTTAGTGGTAAAATACGGCGGACACGCCATGGATGACCCTGCTTTACGCGCTCCTTTTGCGCAAAGCGTGGTGAATTTAGTGCGCCAAGGCATGCGTGTGGTGCTGGTGCATGGCGGTGGCCCCCATGTAAATAAAATGCTTGAACGCTTAGATATTGAAAGCCATTTTGTGGATGGCTTGCGCGTTACCACCCCAGAAACCATGGACGTGGTTGAAATGGTTTTGCTTGGGCAGGTGAATAAAGCTGTGGTGTCGCTTTTGCAAGAAGCTGGTGGTAATGCTGTGGGTATTTGCGGCATTGATGGACTTTTATTGCAGGGTGATGTGCTACGCCAAGAGTTAGGCCTCGTGGGTGAGGTGCAAAAGGTCAATGGCGCCGTGGTGGAAGCCCTTTTACAAGGGAATTTTATCCCCGTTATTGCGCCTGTGGCTAAAAGCCCTCAAGGGCAGAATTTAAATGTTAATGCAGATACAGCTGCTGGCGCCGTAGCCGGAGCTTTGCAGGCGGATTTTTTTGTACTTGTGTCTGACGTGCCCGGAGTTTTGGACGGTGAGAAAAATCTTTTGCCGGCGCTGGATACAGCAAGCATAGCTAAGCTTAAAGCAGAAGGTGTTATTTATGGGGGGATGATTCCCAAGGTGGATTCTTGCTTGCATGCTTTGCAGGCAGGCTGTCAAAGAGCGCTCATTCTTGATGGTCGTGCTGAGGCTTCTTTAGAGCGTTATCTTTTGCAAGATGAAGCCCTAGGCACTGTTATTACCCATGGCGCTTAATTTTTAGGTATGAAAAAAAGTTTATTTCGGGGCATGCTCGCCACGGCAGGGCTTTTTTTCTGCCTGTGTTTTTTGTGTGTGCCAAGCCTTGTATTGGCTAAAGATCCCGCTTTTTCTCCTGCTTTTAAAACCGTAGGTTACTGGGATAAAAACACTAACGCTCGTGTAGATGTGAGTGTGTGGTATCCAACGCACAGCAAGCCTAGCACGGCTAACTATGGCCCTTGGCGCTTGCAGGTGGTGCGCTATGGCAAGGCTGTGGAAGGGCGTTTTCCTCTTATAGTGTTATCGCACGACTCTGCGGCTTCGCGTTTTTCCTATCATGAAAGCGCTGCATTATTGGCGGCTATGGGTTTTGTAGTTATGGCCCCTGAACATAAAGGGGATAATCTGCAAAGCCTTGAGCACGCTTTTCAATGGCAATTGCTTGCGCAAAGAATGCAAGAAGTGCGCACGGTTTTACATATGGCTGAAAGTCATAATGATGTGCGTCATATGGTAGATACAAGCCGCATGGGCTTTTTGGGTTTTGGCGCAGGGGCTACCACAGGGCTTATTTTGAGCGGTGCCATGGTAGATGCTGTAGGCTGGGAAAATTATTGTGTGCAAGTGCCTCAATCCACAACCTATTGCAATGTTTGGGCTCAAGAGCGTGTTAAAAAAATGCTAGGAACTTTGCCCCCCTTTGGGCAAAGCTTTGCCGATGCGCGCCTTAAAGCCGTAGTTGCCGTATCACCTAAATATGACTTTTTACTTACGCCTAAGGCTTTACAAGTCATTACCCGTCCCTTGTTATTGGTAGAAACAGAAAAAGACTTGAATAAAAAAGTTTGGTTAGCTTCAAACTTTTTCGAAACATTTCCTGAGCAAACAGAATTTTCGCTTATAAATGGTATTGAGATACGCGACCTTATGGCTGCTTGCCCTCCGGCATTGCGTAAAGACTTACCTGACTTGTGCGGCAAGGCTAATCCCGAAGAGCGCGAGCTTGCCCATGAAAGCATGCACGAAAGTATTATTCCATTTTTTCTTCAAGTTTTAGGACAAAGTGCGCCCTAGTGCGCATATAAGGATTTTTTATGTCTTCATCTAATCAAAAAACTTGCGATGCCTTGGCGCATTTGCGAGATCGTACACAAACACAGCGCTTAGTTGATTTTATTAATGAAGTTGGAATGCTTCGCCAAACGCCACGCACGGGCTATCAATTTTTGGGCACTGGCCATGAATCGGTGGCAGAGCATTCGCACCGCGTATCTATTATAGGTTTTGTGCTGGCAAAATTAGCCGGAGCTGATGTGGCGCGCACGGTTTTTATGTGCCTTTTTCATGATTTAGCTGAAGCTCGTACCGGTGATTTTAATTACGTAAATAAAATGTATAACAATGCCAATGCGCGTTTAGCCATGCAGCACTCCACCGAGGGTACCGGCTTGCAAGAGGATATTTTGTCTTACTGGGATGAGCTGGAAGCTGAATCTAGCCTTGAGGCGCAACTTGCACACGATGCCGATCAACTGGATATGCTTTTTAACCTCAAGCGTGAAAGTGAAAAGGGCAATACCTTTGCCTTGCAATGGATGGACAGCGCTGTAAAGCGTGTGCGCACAGAACAAGGCAAGCAAATAGCTGAAGTGGTATTGCAAACCCCATCGCATACATGGTGGTTTAATGGGCCTGATGCCTCGTGGTGGGAAAAGGGCAAGTAGCCTAAGGCTTATGCTAGACATGGGCAGTAACATGATTATTTAGGTAGAATGAGGCATATGACTGAAGTACGTATTATACCGGTGATGACCGCACAAGAAGAAGAGCTGTTCTTTACGCTTCCATGGGAGATTTACGCCCATGCGCCTTTGTGGGTGCCGCCCCTGTTAAGCGAAGAGAAAAAGCTTTTGCATACACAAAAGCATCCCTTTTGGCAAAAGGCCACGCGCCAGCTTTTTTTAGCCATGCGGGGCAACCGAGCTGTGGGGCGCATTGTAGCCATTGTGGATGCGGCTTATAACGACCATGCCGGTGAGCGCTGCGGCGCTTGGGGTTTTTTTGAATGCTTTGATGATAGTGAGGCCGCCCATGGTCTTTTTGATGCCGCTGCTAAGTGGCTTAAAGAGCAAGGTATGCAATTTATGCGCGGGCCATTAAACCCTTCTACCAACTATACGTGCGGTATGCTGGTGGGAGGCTTTGAGCTTGCCCCTTGCATTATGATGCCTTGGAATTATGCCTACTATCCTGCCCTTGTAGAAAGTTGGCCCATGCGCAAAGAGCAAGATTTATTTGCCTATGAAATGCGCAAAGATGCTCTGCATTTGCCTGAATGGGTGGCAGAACAGCTAGAAAGCATTGAACAGCGTAAAGAATTCACTTGGCGCTGTGCTTCTAAGGCAACCATGACGCAAGATATCCACACCATGTTAGATATTTTTAAGGAAAGCTGGGCTAAGAATTGGGGCTTTTCGCCCATGTCTTTAGCAGAAGCCGAAAATCATGTGCATGGCCTAAAAAGTGTG
>CAYJND010000001.1:0-56188 GCA_964371565.1 uncultured Desulfovibrionaceae bacterium | reverse complement strand
CTATGGTGATGTGGGCAAGGGCTGCGCTCAATCTATGCGTGGTTTTGGTGCTCGCGTATTGGTAACAGAAATTGACCCCATTTGCGCCTTGCAAGCTGCCATGGAAGGTTATGAAGTAACCACCATGGAAGATGCCTTGGCTGAAGGTGATATTTTTGTAACGTGTACCGGTAACTATCATGTTATCACCGGCGCTCATATGGAAGGCATGAAAGACGAAGCCATTGTGTGCAATATAGGTCACTTTGATAATGAAATCGAAATGAGCTACTTAGAAGATACTGCTGGTATTACTTGCTTAAATATCAAGCCCCAAGTGGATAAATGGACATTAAAAAGCGGTCGCTCCATCGTGGTGCTTGCTGAAGGTCGTTTAGTAAACCTTGGTTGCGCTACAGGTCATGCTAGCTTTGTTATGTCCAACAGCTTTACCAACCAAGTGCTTGCACAAATTCGCCTTGCTAGCGATAGCAGCCTTGAGAAGAAAGTGTATACCTTGCCTAAGGAATTGGACGAAGACGTGGCACGTTTGCACCTTGAGCGCCTTGGTGTAAAGCTTACTAAATTGACAAAAGAACAAGCTGACTATCTTGGTGTGAATATTGACGGCCCCTTTAAGGCTGATCACTATCGCTACTAAGAATTATGCGCATAAAGTATAAATTTATACTTTTATATGAACTAAAAAAGCCCGGCATGTGTCGGGCTTTTTTTTGTGTAAAACAGAGCAATTATATTTGGCGTAAATCTTCTATAAGCGCTTTAAAATAGTGTAAAGTGCTGTCTAAAGCTTGTGAATTGTCAATGACAATCATTTTGTCATGGCTAGGATTATATTGCGTGGCTCTTTGTACGCGCCTTTCTATGTCTTCTTGGCTTTCGCGTCCACGAGCCATAAGGCGTGCGCGTAGTGCCTCGGCTTTTACTTGTACTAATAGGGGGATAAGCTCAGGAAACGTTTGCTGCGCTTGGGGTAAGTATTCACGTGATCCATTAACCAGCACCAAAGCGCCTTGCTGCAAATGGCTATATATGCTCTTGCTTATGCCGTAATGCAGGCCATGACTTTGCCAGTGCATGGTGTATTCTCCTGCGGCTAGGGCGTGCAAAAAATCTTCTTCTGTGCAGGCTTTATGTTGTTCGTCATCGGCGTTGTTTGAGGCTGGGCGAGTAATATGTCTTTGCATAATAATGAGCGGGCGTTTTGTGGCTTCTTGCTCTTCATCCATAAGGGGGCGCACGGCTTTGAGTAAAGTGTCTTTACCCGCGCCAGAAGCGCCCATAAGGTAAATAAGTTTACCTTGAGTTTTGCGTTCTTTATGAGGCATAGTTTTCCTTTATCTTACAAAATATACTAGCGAAAAATTATCATGCAAAGCCTAGTTTGACTAGGTATCAGCTAAGGTTTTTATTTTTTAATGCGCACAGATCTGGGTAAAGCCATAATATATACACCGTCAGCATGGGCATCGACAAAAATGCAATCTACACCGGTGGGGTAGGCATGATGATTGTGTTGAAAATCTTCCCAAAACCATAGGGGGAGTTGGTCATTATCTGTTCCTGCAAGAGGAAGGCTAGGTGTATCTTGGCAAGAATGCGCCGCAGTGTGCTCTAGGGCGCAAGCAATCAATACTGTGGTATTGTGTTTTTCTTGGGGCAAAGAATTTTGCTGGAACACGCTGAGGCGCGGCATGTTTTGCGGCGAAGCAATAAAGGCAAAGTTGCTTTCGCCAGGGCAGTGACTGTCAAGCAAGGGGGCAGCGCAGTGAAAGCGTAAATATTGGCACAGCGCTGGACTGCGTAAGCTTTCATCGAGCCATAAAGCGGTATCACCATCGCACAAGGCGCGGGCTAGGGCTATAAATCCGGCAAGGCGACCTTGGCTTTGCGCGCAGCTTGTTGCATCACTTCCTTTAAGCCATACAGGTAAGGTGGGGACGGGGCTTAAAGAAAATATATGCCCCGGATTTGCCATGGCGGCGAGCACGGTACGAAAGGTTTTTTGTGCACTGGCTATGGCATCGTCAAAAACGTCTTCATCCACAAAGGCATTTTCAAAAGCGAGAATAAGAGCCTTTTGATTTAGAGAGTTCACTGCACTCATATATACTCCTGTGTTATGGCATGTCATATGCTTTAGGGTTACAGTGTTTTGGTGATGTCTTTTTATGGGCTTTGTCTGTGGCAAAAGCATGGCAAATGTCTAACAATTTGCTATCAGCCCAGGCGCTGCTTGCCATAGCTTGTGTCGTACTGGGTATGCGACCAAGCGTTATCTAGCCGCAGGAGGCGGCAAGCCGCGCAGCGGAGCAAGTCCCTCAAGTATCACAAGTTTCTTGGGGGAAAGGCAAGCATGGATTTACTCCATGCGCAGGCGCTGCTTGCCATAGCTTGTGTCGTACAGGGTATGCGACCAAGCGTTATCTAGCCGCAGGAGGCGGCAAGCCGCGCAGCGGAGCAAGCCCCTCAAGTATAACAAGTTTCTTGGGGGGAAAGGCAAGCATGGATTTACTCCATGCGCAGGCGCTGCTTGCGATAGCTTGTGTCGTACAGGACGTACGACCAAGCGTTATCTTAAAGACTTGCCGCCCAAGGCAAGAACAGGTATATAAGGGAGACAATAGGAATAACAGTATGAAAACGCATATTTTTTGGCAACCATGGCTTTGGCTTATGGCTGCCATTGTTTTTGAAGTGGCAGGCACCTCTATTATGAAAATATCCCACGGCTGGGAATTGTCTTTAGGGGCAGAGCTTGGATTACTTTGCATGTGGGCTTGCCTTGGCATATCGTATTTTTCTTTGGCTAAGGCCACGTTACGCATTCCTGTGGGGGTAGCTTTTGCCTTGTGGGATGCTGTGGGGCTCGTGCTTATAGTGGGCGTATCGGTTTTTTACTTACAAGAAAGTTTAAGTCTTAAAACTTCCTTGGGTCTTCTTTGTGTGCTTTTAGGGGGCTTTTTGGTGCATAAGGGCACTGATGGCGGTGAAAGCACTGAGGAGGCAGGTAAGTAATATGGACGTAAATACGCTTGCTTCTGGCTCGCCGCTGGTGAATTTTTCTGTGCTCTTGGTACTGGCTTCGGCTATGCTCGATATTGTGGCCAATGTGCTTTTGGCAAAATCTCAAGGGTTTAAGAAAAAGATTTTGGGATATACAGCCTTAGCCTTGGTGGGGCTTGCTTTTTGGTTGCTTTCTAAAGCAGTCAAAGAGTTAGATTTATCTGTGGCTTATGCCCTTTGGGGCTGTTTTGGTATTTTGGGCACTTCTTTATGCGGATGGATATTTTTGGGGCAAAAAATGCGCTGGCAAGCCTTTGCGGGTATGGCTTTGCTTTTTTGCGGTATTATTTTGTTGCGCTTGTAAAATAAGGAAAAAAGATGAAAATTCTTTTTGTGCATCATAATTACCCTGCACAATTTCATAAATTATCTGAACTGCTAGCACAAAATCCTCAAAATGAAGTGTGCTTTCTTTCGCTTTTTCGTCGTCGGCAAGACTTGGCGGCTAAGGGCGTGAATTGGCTGCAAATTAAAAGCAAGCATAAAGACCTTTCTAAGGTGAGCATCAATGAAATGTCTTTAATTTTTGCCGAGGGACAAGCCAGTATAAAAAGGCAAGGCTTTGAACCTGACCTTATTCACGGGCATGCTAATTTTGGCACTATAAGCTATAGTAAGGAAGTTTTCCCCTTGGCTAGGCAAACGGGTTTTTTTGAGTGGATGTATAGGCCAGAGACAGAAAGGGCTATTCATTATACATCTTTGCAGCCAGATTTTTCTACAAGGGTGCAACAAAGGCAATGCAATATTATAACTTTAGGCGCTTTAGATATGGTAGATGTGGCCATCACTGCCACCCAGTGGCAAAGGGCGCAATTTCCCGCGCCGTATCTGCCTAAGGTGCAAAGCGTGCATAATGGCATTGATACAAACTTTTTTTGCCAAGCGCGCGCTCAAAGTGAGGACTTTTTACCCCAAAGCCTTGCAGCGCTAAAAGGCAAAGCCGTGGTGACCTTTTTGGCTAGATCCTTAGAACCGCATCGCGGTTTTATGAGTTTTTACAGCGCGATTCCTCGTATTTTGGAAAAATTTCCCGAGGCGCATATTGTGATAGCGGGCGATGAGAAAGTTTCTTATTCCTTAGCTTTACCGCAGGGGCAAAGCTATTTGGACTATATGCAAAAACATGTCGCTGTAGATACAAGTCGTGTGCATGTACTACCTATGCAAAGTTATCCTGTTTATAGATCTTTATTGCATTTATCTACGGTACACGTGCACTTAACGGTACCTTTTACCACTTCTTGGTCTTTGTTAGAATCCATGAGCTGCGCTTGCACAGTGGTGGGCTCTGATACGGCTCCTGTGCATGAAATGATACAAGATGGTGAAAATGGTTTTTTAACGGATATGCATGATGCTAAAGATATAGCGGCTAAGGTTTGTTATGCCTTAGAACATCATAGTAATTTAGAAAGAATGCGGCAAAAGGCAAGAGCTTTTGTGCTAGAGCATTATGATGAGAAAAAGCTGTTACCAAAATACATAGCTCGCCTTACAGCTGGGATGTAAAAAGTATAAAGCTAACTATATAAAAGGCATATGAGTTTCATTGACAAAGATTGAGGCAAAGTCTACTTTGTGAGAACTCGCTACATTTTTGTGTAAATGCTTTGTGCATACATGTTTCAGACAGTGGTCTTAAAATAACGAATTAAAAACAGTGGATTAACAAAATGCAAGTACATCTTTGGGGCGTGCGTGGGTCTTTAGCTAGTGGCGGTGAGGCATACATGCATCACGGCGGTAATACCTCTTGTTATGGCATAGAGGTTGCTGAAGCTCCGTACATTATCCTAGATGCCGGTTCTGGCATACGTAACTTTGGTGAGTCCATTAAGGATGCGCCCAAGGTGAAAAAGTGCGCTTTGTTTTTAACTCATAGCCACTGGGATCATGTGTCTGGTCTGCCATTTTTTGACTGTTTATATAAAAAAGGTTGGGAAATAGATATTTATGCCCCCGAATCCATTGGGGGGATGACGGCGGATGCTTTTGTGAAAAGTCTTTTTTCCTCATCTTTTTTTCCTGTATCGTGGGAAAGCTTGGCGAGCACACGGCGCATTATTCCTTTAAAAGATCAAGAACGCATCACCCTTGAGGGGGGCGTTACGGTAACTCCCTATGAAGCTTGGCATGGCGGAGACCATGTGCAAGGCCTCTATGCCACTGCGTACCGCGTAGAGTATAATGGACATAGTGTTTTTTATAGTGGTGACCATGAACTAGGTCTTGAAGTGAGTGAAGAAGATAAGAAAAAATCTTTTTTCCAAGGGCTTAGGGGGGCAGATATTGCCATTTTAGACTCGCAATACACCTTAAGCACCTATAAGGATCATGTGGGCTGGGGGCACTCTGCCATTGAGCAGTGGATTCCTCTTATTGAAGAGTTTAATGTTAAAACCTTTGTGCCATCGCATTATGGCCCCTATAGCGATGATGAATATTTAGATAATCTTGCTCACGGTTTATTGAGTAGTAATGAAAATTTGTGCAATCGAATGTGCATGGCTTATGAAGGTCTTATATTGCGCTGCGCAGATATACATACAAGCCCCCATGAATATGTGGCAAGCATGTTTGACTGCGATAATTGCAGCTTTTCTTCAGAGCTTATGAATATTCCCGATATCAGCACCGTGCTTGACCTTTTATTACTTAAGGCGCGCGGTTTAGCCCATGCCGATGCAGGTACTATTTATTTGGTGGAAGATGGGCAATTAGTCTTTTCTTACTCTCACAACGAAACTTTATTTACCTCTTCACAATCGGCACGTCAGCAATATTTAAATGCACGTTTACCCATGACGCCAGAGTCTATAGCTGGCTATGTGGCTTGTAATAGATCTGTGCTTAATATTGGTAATGTGCGTAACTTGCCAGAGGGCGCGCCTTATTCTTTTAACGACTCTTTTGATAAAGCCACCGGCTATAATACCGTATCTATTTGTGCTTTGCCTATTGTGTCTGCAGATGGTGAATTGCTGGCTGTTATGCAAATTATTAACAGCATGTTTGATGGTAGTGCTATACCTTTTTCTTTTCAAGTAGAGCGTTCACTGCGCGAACTATGCATTGTGGGCGCGCAGGTAATTGAACAAGCCCTTGTGACCGTAGATATGCTTTTACGCGTTTTAGAAACCACACGTTTGCGAGACCCTCTAGAAACAGGGCCTCACGTATTACGTGTAGGCTCTATGGCTGCAGAGCTTTATCATCATTGGGCTTTGAAAAAAGGCATAGATCTGGTTGAAATTTTAGCCGCTAAGCCTAATATTCGTTTGGCTTCCATGCTACATGATGTAGGTAAGGTAGGTATTTCGGATAAAGTACTTAAAAAGCCCGGTCGCTTCACCCCAGAAGAACGCGCCATCATGGAAAAACATAGTTGCATTGGGGCAGAAATTTTTAAAGGCGCCAAGCGTACTGTGGATAAAATGGCAGCTACTATTGCTTTGCATCACCATCAACGCTGGGATGGCAAAGGCTATACAGGTATTGAGGGCGACTGTCCCTTGGCTGGTACTGATATTCCCATGGAAGCGCGTATTACCTCCATTGTGGATGTCTTCGATGCCTTGGTATCACGCCGTTGTTATAAAGAACCCATGCCTTTAGATAAGGCTCTGAGCATTATTAAAAGTGAATCAGGCACAGCCTTTGACCCAGAAATGGTAGAAAGCTTTATGGAAATATTAGATACCATGATGGCTATTCAAAGCAAGTATCAAGATATTATTATTGAACCCAAGAGTGAATGGTAGACCTTTTTTTAACTATGAATAAATAAAAGGGTGTCACTATATGACACCCTTTTTTATGACTTTTACTTTTTCGTAAATGTCCACACGCCTTGCCAATTTTCAGGGGGTTCTTGCAGTAATACTTCACTGCGCTCAGCATACAGTGCGTAGAGTAAAGAGTCTGGGAAGTTGTTTTTAAGGGTGTTAAAATCTTCTAAAGCTTTGGTGAAATTACCTTCTACGTAATGAGCGCGCGCTTGCATGAAAAGGTCAATTTCATCGGCGCGAGCGGCTTTTTCTTCGTGAGAAATGGGCGTACAAATTTCTACGGGCAGGGTTTTACCTTTTACGCGAATGGAGTCTAGCGGAATAAAGAAAGGTATTTCTTCTGCTGGTATAGGGTCATCACCCGTGGCGTAGGCTAGGCACTGGTCGGCAGTTTCGGCGCTGGTAACCACGCCAACGCCATAAACGGCGCACATGCCTTCAAGGCGTGAGGCTAGGTTTACAGTGTCGCCAATGCAAGTATAGTCTAAAAGCTCGGCGCTACCCATGTTACCCACATACACCTTGCCTGTGTGCACACCGGCTCCCATGCGCAATTTAATACCTATTTCTTCTTGAAAGCCTTCATTAAGTTCTGCCAAGGCCACATGCATTTGCATGGCGCTTTTAACAGCTAACAATGGGTGACGGGGCACATTTAAGGGCGCATTCCAAAAGGCCATGACCGCATCGCCAATAAATTTATCCACGGTGCCTTGACTGCCACGAATGATAGAAGTCATGGGGGTAAAATATCTATTTAGGGCATTTACCACTTGGTCTGGGGTAAGGCTTTCAGATAGGGTGGTAAAGCCGCGAATATCGGTAAAGAGTAGGGTTACCACACGCTCTTCACCCACCAATACTGCCTCGCCAACGTCAACAATTCGTGCCACCATATCAGGGGCAATATAGCGGCTAAAAGCATTACGAAGAGTTCTTTTTTGTCTAGCCTCTTGCCAAAAACGCACCCCGAGCAAGGTTACGGCTAAAGCCACAAAGGTAATAAGGGTGTAGAGGGGCGAGAGATAAATGCCTTGCTGAAAAATATGCCAGCTACCCCAACTCACACTAAGTACAAGGCTTGCCAAAAGGGGCAAATAGGCAATGGCTGGCACCAAGGCAAAAATGAGCGAGGCAATGCCCCCAAAAAAGAGAATAGAAGCCACTTGCGCGCCGGGTATCCAGGCTGGTGTTTCGATAAAACGATTGCTTAAAATAGCATCAATAACCGTGGTGTGCACTTCTGCGCCGGGGTACATAGAGTCAAAGGGCGTAGCGCGAATATCTAAAAGCCCCGCTGCTGAGGTGCCTACAATGAGCACGCGTCCTTCTATTTCTTCGGGGGGTACTTTTTTATTGAGAATGTCAGCGGCGCTAAAGGTGGGGTAATAATTACGCGGCCCGCGAAAAGCCACCATAAAGCGACCATCGGGTGTGACGGGAATGGTATATTTACCCACACGTAAAGCTTGCAGGCCGTCAGCGCCCCCAATGAGGGAAAGTGTAGTTGTGCCAAGGCCGCGCATGAGTGAGCGTAAGGATAAAGAGATCATAATGCGCCCATCTACCTGAGAAATTAGAGGTACAGAGCGAATGATGCCGTCAGCATCCTGCGCCACATTAAGCGCGCCTAAAGGGGCCACAGCGCGTAGTTCAGGCAGGGGCACAGTGGCGCCCTTGCCTGTCATAATATGCGTGCGAGGCGAAAGCCCTCCTGCAACCGTCATTTCAATAATACCTTCGGGGGTGGGCATATCTTTAGGCAGGGGGATTTTCTCTCCGGTAAAGCGGGCATAAACGCCAAGAACCGAGGGACTTTGGGCTAAAATAGTAGCCAAGATGCGGTCGTTATCGTGTAAGGCTTGGGGGATGCTATCTAAAGGTATATCAATGTTAAAGTGGCGCTGAAAAGATTTTTGTAAATTTATAACAGAAGCATTATCTGGCTCAGCCAGAAGTATATCAAGCCCTATGGCAGCGGCGCCGTATTCGGTAAGGTTTGCCACAAGCTTTGCCACCAAATGCCGCGGCCAAGGCCATTGCCCAAATTCAGCTAAACTTGGATCATCAAGGTCAATGAGGCCTGGTGCAGCAGCGGGCTCGCCACCGCCGTTGGCACGTAAAAGCACATCATAGACGTTTCTGTCGGCTTGTTGCAATATGTTGGGTTGCCAGATGAAAAGAACCAGCATGGTGCAGCAAATGCCTATTCCAATGCTAAAACGAATTAAACGTTCGCGTAATTCTCTGCTAATTTTTTTAGCCATAGTTGCGATCCTTATCAGCCTGTTATGGACTATGTTTTTTGAAATATGACTAGAATAAAGTATCTGCTTTAAAAACACAAATAGTGCTAATATGCTATAAATTTTTTATTGTAAGCGTAGATGAAAAAGTCATGAGTGTACTGGTTTTATACTTGACTCTTTATGGGCATATATCTTATTTTATTGAGGCATTGCTCATAGGTTCTTATGAACATGTGTCATTTCTTTCGCTCTGCCTTATATTTTCTTCATAAAGGTGGGTTCTTATGCGTTATTCAAAAAAATTTTATATTATCATGCTTTTTTGCTCTGTGCTGTTTGCTAGTTTTCAAGCGCATAAGTTTTGGGAAGGTACCCATAAAAAAGAGCAGGAAGTAGCCGTGCTCTATGCTGGGCGCATTCAAAGCGTTGTACAAGAAATTGTAGATGATGGGCGCGTTTTGCAAGAGATGTTTAATCTTTTCCCCGGAGCATTGAGCAAGAAAAATTTTGATGATATATCGCGTATTATTTTTAACTCACAATACTATGTTTTTATCTCGTATCAACCTGAGGGGGTTGTGCAGTATATTTATCCTGAAGAAAAATATGAATGGACTGTGGGTATGGATGTGCTCACAGAAAAGCATAGCCGCGAAGATGCCATATATGCAAAAAATAGCGGACGTACTATTTTTGCCGGCCCTTATAAAACAGGAAATATAGAAGCCATTGTGTCTCGGCGTCCCGTTTTTCACTATACTGCTGATGGCAAGCGTGAATTTTGGGGCTTTATATCTGTGGGCTTTGATGTGGAAAAAATTCTCAAAGACGTTATAGGTATAGGTACTCTTGCTAACTTTGACTTTGAATATGGCGTATATACCATATTTAAGGGGCAAGCTGTAGAGGTGGGTAGTAGCGAAGGCTTTGATAAGGATAAAGGTTATAAGCGCATATTTACCTTAGGCGATCAAACATGGAGCTTATATCTGTATGATAAGAGCAAGATAGAGCAATTGAATATAGTCTTTTTGTCTTTTCTTGTAAGTTACACTGTGCTTGCTACTATTATGTATTATATAATTAAAAAATTTGAGCTTAAACATTTAAAATCTAAAAAATTAAGCTATATGGATGTGTTAACCTCTGCTTATAATAGAAAGATGGTGGAAGAATACATAGAACAGCGTCAATTGACCCCAAAAGATGCTTTTACCCTGTTTTATATGGATTTAAATGACTTTAAGCCTGTTAATGATGTGCACGGGCATGAGGTGGGTGATAAATTACTCGTAGCCTTTGTGGAGCGCATGCGCCATAATTTTAAGGCTGATAGCGTGGTGGCGCGCATGGGCGGCGATGAATTTGTGCTTATTTTACAGCAAGAGTTTTCTGAAACTGCTTTAAAAAGTATTATTGCACGTATTGATGCTTTATCCAAAAAGCAATTTTATATCGATACGCTTAATATAAATATATCTTCCAGCATTGGCTTTGGGCAATTTCCCCAAGAGGGCAACTCTATGGCAGAAATTTTAGCCAAGGCTGATGAGCGTATGTATGCGTGGAAAAAGCGCGTTAAAGACGAACGCGCCGCCAAAGGGGAAAGCGTACGCTAACAGCTATCTTCGTGGCGCTTAATACAGCTATGGCAAAGAGCATGTGTAGGCGTATTGGCCGCATGGCTTTGACGAAAATGGGTAAAATCTGTGCTTTGCCAAATATTTAAGGGGTGTTGCTCATTCACATTGCCAAAGAGAGCCCCTGCTTTACGACTGCCTTCTTGTAAAGAAGGTATATTTAGATATACGCAAGGCGAACAAAAACCGGCGGCGTTAATATATAAACTTTTTTGGATATTTTCGCGGCAGGTTCCCTTGGTGTTTACGCTTGGCAACGCATAATGTATATCCATACCAAGACTTTTTGCATGAGCGCTAGCCTCTTGTAAGAGTTTTTTGGCGCGGGCAATTTTTATGTCTTCTTCGGGGCGCAGCGCCAGTGCTTGCAAATGAGGCTCTGGCACATAATCTAAAGTGCTCACAATGGCGGTGCTTAGCTGAAGCTTTTGCATAAGCTTAGGTAAAGCAAGCACGGCTTCCATGCGATCAGCTAAAAGAATATACGCCACATGCACATCTAGGTGCACAGCCCAATGCTTTTTGCGCAAGCTTTGCAAAAGCTCTATTTTTTCACAGACTTTATGAAAATCTGCCCCTTGGCGAGCGCTATTAGTATCAGCATCAGTGCCTGCTAGAGAAAAGGCAAATATATCTATGCCGCTGTCTAAAATACGCAAAACTTGCGCCTCGCTTAGGTGTAAACCGCAAGAGGTGGTAGACACTTGGCAGCCAGCTTTGCGGGCAAAGGCCACAAAATCAAAAAAGTGGGGATGCAAGAGGGGCTCGCCCCATCCTTGTAAATGCACGCGCGCGCTTTGCAGCAAAAGAGGCCACAGATTTGCAAAGGTAGTCGCTTGCATATGTTGTCCTTGCCAATGTTCTCCATGGGTAGTGTGGGGGCAATAGCTGCAACGGGCGGCGCAGTGTGAGGTGATCTCCACTTGAAGACAGTCAAAGGGGCGTTGTGCGGGGCGCACCAATTCTTTAATAAGTTGCCATACGCCGGCCTCTTGAAAGGCTTTGTGCTTAAACACATCTACGCCTTGCGTTTGAGCTAGCTTGAGAGGAAAGTCTGTATTCATGCTTTTTATTCCCAAAGTTTTTGCCACCACGATTTTTTTGTATCGCTTGCCTGTATGTGTCCGTGCTTGTGCCCGTGCTTGTGCTCGGGCGTTTGTGCTTGTAAATCCCAGCTACATTCTACCATGGACAAGAGTGGTCGTGCGCCCCATTTTTCTTTAAAAAAGCGTATGCCATCATGTATGCCTAATCCTAAATTGCACCAAGCATAACCGCGGGCTTCGGCCTCTTGCACCAAGGCGCCTAAAAGCGCTTCACTAACGCCGGGTTCAGCATGGGGGTGGCGAAAAGCAAACATATAAAAAGCTGTATGTAGAGAGCTAAAATCCCCCAAGGTCATGCCCATGAGCGCCCCTGTGTGTGTATCATAGGCAGAAAAAAGAACAACATGCGGCGATAGGCGGCAATAGGCATCTAAGCGCTGAAAAATACTTCCCATTTCTTTGCTTACATCTTGGCGTTGTAAATAGCTAAGCATAAGCTCTTGATGCGCGCCCGTCCAAGCTTCTTTTCCTGTATCTTGAGTGAGTTGTATATGGGGTAAAGCGCGCCGGCACATGGAAAAAGCGTTGCGGGCTTGAGCTTTGACAAGGGGTAAGGCTAAAAAGTAATAGGCATCTTGCTGACAAAGGGCGTTACTTGGCACAAGGGCGGATTTTTGTGCGGCTAAAAGGGTAATACGCTCAAGGTGTTCTTGCTGGTTGAGATTTTGCAAAAGTTTTTCTAATTTATGATTGTATAATTGGGTGGGTTGGGAAGATTGCTCGTTAGCTTGCATATAAGTAGCTAGGTCAGCACCTAGGGCATAACCCACCACTATGGCATGAGAGCCGTGTGTGTGCACTAGAAAATCTTGTTCAAGGGTGGTTTTTACCGAGCTTACAGCATGCACATAGGGCAAGATTTGGTCTGGGGTATAGGCCTGTAAGCTTATGTGTTCAAGGGGCGTGGAAGTGCTATTCATGGGCAAACCAATGGCGAATTTTATGGCTGAGGGTGGGTTGCGCTTGCGTAAGGCTAAAGCCATCTTCTGCCAGCATGGTGCGTAAATTAAGCATATGCGCTGTGCCCACAAAAACAGCAGCTCGCCCTTGCTCTAAAAAGGGGCGCATACGCCGGCGAAAGCGCTCATCGCGAACATTAATAATAGTATGGGTGCGCGTGGGAAACTCTGCACTGGTTCCCATTTGTCCCAAAAGGTCACCGCGTAAGTAGGCTTGCACATTTTTACGCATTTTAGTTTTCCAAAGGTGACAATTTTGAAAATAGCGCACCACACGCTCTGGTTGCACGGCATTGAGCGAGGCCAATTGTTCTTCTAGGCTTTCCATGGCTACCACTTGCTTGCCCATATTATGGGCTAAATTCCAAGCCTCTAAATCCACCGATTGCTGCCAGCCTTTGCGCTCCAAAAAACCCGTCCAAAGGGTAAAAAGGGCAGCCCAAGGGCGGGCATGGGCTAAATACCAACGCACGTCTGTGGGCTTTTTGGCGTGCATATTAAGCAAACGCGCCAGCGCTCCCTCTGGGCCGCGCACCACACGCTCTAGGCGGCGAATTTCTTCTTCTTGCAATAAAGGTAATAAGGGCTGCTGCTCTGGGGTAAGGGTTTTGCCAGCAGCCTCAACCACGCGCAAGGCTTCGCCATCGAGGGGGCCTTCAAAAAGTACCGAGTCTACTTGCTCAAAGAGCTTACGAAAAGATTGCTCAAAAGAATAACAAAAAAAGTGTGCCGAACCGCCAATCCAAGATATTTTATCGCCTTTTTGTACCTTCCAAAGCATGGCATGGGGGCGCTGTTCGGGCAGTGAAGCCAGTATTTGACGTTTGGATTTGCCTAAAAAGGCGCTCATATCTTCCGACTTTTGGTCTGCATCTTTTGTTTTTTCTTTACGCTCAGCGGGGGGCAGAATAAGGGCGCTAAAAAGATCGCGCATGTCTTGCCCAAAGCTTGAGTTAACGCTACTTTGCGTGCTTATACTCTGCGTAGTGTCCCAAGTTGCCATTTCATAATCAAGGCTCGGTTTGCCGCCCCATTTGCGCTTAAAGCGGCTAATGCCCTCATGCACCCCAAGGCCTAAATGAATATATTTTTTATTTTGCTCTTGGGCTAGGCTAAGCATTTCGGCAAACAGGGCGTCAGCGGCATGGGGTACATAATGTTTGCGTGAATGCGCACCTAAAAGATAGGAACAAAAATGTGTAGGTGCTGTGTCTATAAGTAAGGTTGCGGTTAAATGTCCCTCTGTATTCCAGGCATTAAGCAAACAAAGCTCTGTGTTTGGGGCTTGCAGTACAGCGGGTGTGGCTAAAAATAATTTCTTTACCATGGGGGACATGGGGGGCATAGGTTGTGTATCTTCTCTAGCGCCGCGATGTAAAAATTCTGTCCACAGTCGACGATGCTCTGGTGTAAAAATGTTTCCCCTGTCTATACGTAGTTTTTCTTTAGCTTTTTGTACGGGGCGCCGTAGCTTTGGGGGGATGGGGGCATGCGCGTCTAAGGTGTAAAACACATCCTTTTCTTGAATGTGCGTTTGCAAATCTTGGGGCATGCGCTCTGTTATGACAAAGCACTGGGCGGCGTCAGTTTTTTGCAGGGCTTTATGCACTACTTCAGAAAAAAAATCAGGGCAGTGCTGCGGGGCGCCTAGGTGCGCATCCTGCAGAGGGTACCCGATGATGGTCAGCCAGTCATCAGCGCTAAAGCACAGATAGCCATCTTGTATAAAGGGCTTTCCCCCTGAAACGGCATGCATAAAGTGCACAGAATGTTCGGGCACGGTGGCAGCTTTGAGTATGGCGCAATAATCGAGCATGCTTTCCTCCCTCGGGTAAGTGAAAAAAAGTATAAGCTCTTTTTTGGTAAAAGAAAAGGTTTATGCACTCTGTTCTTGGGCTTGTAAATGGCTTTGCTTTCAAATCTTATTCCCTATGCGATAGCTTGTATGCCCAGAGCAGGAAGATATAATATTCTATGGTATCAGGGCATTATATTACATGATGTTATGAAGAGTATGTAAAAGCAAATGCCATAAAAATACGTATTATGTTAAGGTGTTCATTCTAGGAATTCACGACAAAATTTTTTATAAATGCGGTAAAAACCCCAAAAAAGACGCAATTATACAAAAAATGTATGAAATACATCAAAGTGCCTTGGTGGTAGAAAGCTCTTTTCTGTAGGGGAAAGGGCTTTTTTTGTGCGCTAATTATTTTGAAATGCAGGGAAATAGGTTTTATTTTTGATTATTATTTTCAAATAAAAAAGGCTTTTTATAAAAGAAGTTTTTACAAAAATGTAGATTTATCTCTTTGTTTGAAACTGTAATACATTGAAAATATAAACATTTTTCAATGGCTCAGTGTTGGTATGCATGTTGCTTTAGGTTATGTGTCATTCTCAACAAAGGAGTTTATTATGGTTGACTACAAAGAGTACCTTGCCAACAGGCAATTGCAAAGGGGCAAAGCCGGTTGGATACTTTTGGCCGGTTTAGGTGTGTCGTATGTTATATCCGGAAATTTTTCCGGTTGGAATTTTGGCATAGCTCAAGCTGGATGGGGCGGCTTTCTTGTGGCGGCCATAGCCATGGCTATTATGTATTTTAGCTTGGTTTTTTCTTTGGCAGAAATGTCTGCTGCCATTCCCACCGCTGGCGGTGGCTATAGCTTTGCGCGTCAAGCCATTGGGCAATTTTGTGGATATATCACAGGAATTGCAGTGCTTATTGAATATATTTTGGCTTCATCGGCCATTGTTATTTTTATCGGCGCCGCCATTAATTCTTTGTTTGGCATAGATGGGCCGCTGGTATACGGCGCTTTTTATCTGCTTATTATTGGCATTCATCTCACAGGCGTTGGCGAAGCCTTAAAGCTCATGCTGTGCATCAGCGCTGTGGCTGTGCTTGCCATTGTTATAACTTCTGTGGGGCTCGTGGATGATTTCCAATGGGCAAACCTCTTTGATATGGCTGCGACGCAAGGCACGGCTGCCAGTGAGTTTTTACCTTTTGGTCTTGAAGGTGTATGGGCGGCGCTTCCTTTTGCCATGTGGCTTTTCTTAGCCATTGAGGGCGTGCCCTTAGCCGCTGAAGAAGCTAAAAATCCTGCTAAAGATGTGCCCAAAGGTATTATTGCAGCCATGGTGTTTCTTATGATTACCGCTGCTTTAGTGATGTTTTTCCTTTCCGGTGCCGTGGGCGCAGATATGATAAGCAAAAGCGCTGTACCCTTGGTGGATGCCCTGAAGTATAGCAATAGCCCTGAGCTGGCTACCGCCATTAACGTGCTGTCTTTGGCTGGGCTTGTGGCTTCGTTTTTCTCTGTGGTGTATGGTTACAGCCGTTTGGTCTTTGCCCTTTCAAGAGCAGGCTATTTACCACAATTTCTTTCGGTCACCAATGAAAAGAAAATTCCCGCGCGTGCTCTTATTTTACCCGGCATTTTAGGCTTTATAGTTTCTTTGACCGGTAAGGGGGATTTCATCATTGGCATGGCTGTGGTGGCTGCTACTGCGTCCTACGCGCTCATGTCATTGAGTCATATAGTATTGCGTTTCAAGCAACCAGAGCTGGCTCGCCCTTATCGTACTCCGGGCGGCGTGTTCACTTCTGGTCTTTCACTTGTCTTGTCTCTCATTGCTATGGTTGGTGTATACGCCTTTGATACTAAAGCTTTTTACGCCACAGTAATTCTCTTCCTCTGCGCTGTTTTATATTACTTTGCCTACAGCCGTAGCCATGTGGTGGCTCAATCTGCCGAAGAAGAATTCGCCATGCTCTTTTTAGCCAGCGAAGAAGCTTAAGCAAACACATAATAAAAAAATAAGGAGATTATCATGTATACAGAGAAATTTATCCATTGCATGCACAAGGCCTTGTTAGAAGTTGCCCCCTTATGGCATACGGAGCCATTACACGAACTTTCCCTGCTTACGGTATCAGAAAATGCTACATTCAAAGGTGTGTATGAAGATGGTAAAATAGTTATTTTTCGCGTAAATAGAGCCTTTTATCATAGCTTAGAAGAGTTGCAATCGGAGATTGAATGGGTAAAGGCCATTGCGGTCAGTGGTTGCGCCGTAAAAAGCCCCATGGTGCTTGAAACCTGCACGGGCGCCAACCTTGTACCCATTAATTTTATCTATAATTCTACGGATATTGAGCTGCAAGTGGTGGCATTTGAGTATTGCCAAGGTGTTGAACCGCGCGCTGGTAAAAATTTGGTACCGTGGTTTGAAAAATTAGGCCAAGTGACGGCAGAGTTGCACAAACATGCCAAGACTTGGACACCGCCACAAGGTTTTGTGCGCAAGCATTGGAATGTGGAAACCATGGTGAGCCCCAGCGGTTATTGGGGGGATTGGCGTACCTGCAAAGACCTAAGCCAAGAGGATATTCAAACTATTTCTTATGCCTTGGACATAGTGAAAAAAAGGCTTGAAAAATATCATACCCCCGAGAATTATGGCCTTATTCATGCAGATTTACGTTTGTCTAATCTGCTTATGGATGGCGATGACCTTATTGTTATTGACTATGATGATAGTGGTTTTTGCTGGTATATGTATGACTTTGCCGCGGCGCTTTCCTTTTATGAATTGCATAAAGAAGCTGCAGCTTTGCAAGCATCATGGCTAAAAGGGTACACTTCTGTAACCCCCATACGCCAAGAAGACTATGACGAAATGGAGACCTTTATCTTTTTACGTCGTGTGCTTTTGGTGGCTTGGCTTACGAGCCATGACGATACCCCCACGGCAGAAGAGCATATTGATGGCTATGCCAAGGGTACCGTGTATTTGGCGCAACAATATATTAATAATCACTCTGTAGAGGTATATAGAGATGCTGTGTAATGCTAGTGAAAGTGCCGTTATTTCTGAGGCCAATTTTTCCATATTAGAGCAAAATTCCTATGATCCTGCATCTATTCCCACATCTAATGTGCGTTTAAAAAAGGAAGTAGAGCGTAGGCAAAACCTTATTGGCCCCATGTCTGTGCTTTTTTATAAGCAGCCCTTAGAGCTTGTGCGGGGTAAAGATGTATGGCTGTATGATTATGAGGGTAAAGCCTATTTAGATGCCTATAATAATGTGCAGTCCATAGGGCACAGCAATGCTCAAGTGGGTAAAGCCATTGCCTCGCAGTGGCAGGAACTTAATTGCCATAATCGCTACCTTTCACAGGGCTTACATGATTATGCAGAAAGATTGCTTGCTACTTTACCTACAAATATTGATAGGATCATGATGACTTGTACGGGTAGCGAGAGTAACGATTTAGCCATTCGCTGCGCACGCGAAGTGACGCAAAAGCACGGCATTATTGTGAGCGCCTTGGCTTATCATGGCAATACAGATTTGGTGTCCAAGGTTTCGCCCTCTGCCATGCGTCACAATCAAAAAGAGCCTTGGCTAAAACCCATTGATATGGTGGCTATCTGCGCTTCGGATGATCCTGCACAAGCCTTTTTACAGGCCATGGAGCAAGCCATTGATGCCCTAGAAAAAGAGGGCTATGGTTGCGCGGCTTTTTTGGCAGATACTATTTTTTCTAGTGATGGCGTGTATAGCGAACCACTGGGCTTTATGTGTGCCGGCATTGCGCATTTGCATGCGAAAAAAGGCCTGTATATAGCCGATGAGGTGCAACCAGGCTTTGGCAGAACGGGTACCATGTGGGGTTTTGAGAGTCAAAATATCACACCGGATATAGTGACCATGGGTAAGCCCATGGGCAATGGCTACCCTGTAGCCGCCATTGCCACCAATGCTGAATACCTTGCACAGCTTAACAAGGGGCAGGGCTATTTTAATACTTTTGCCAGCTCACACGGCGCTGTAGCCGCCGCCACAGCGGTACTTGATTTCATAGAAAGTGAACGTCTTATAGAAAATGTCAATGTGGTTGGTGCCTATTTTGATCAGCTATTGCAAAGCAAGGTGGCGCCGTATCCCATGGTGGGTGAAATTCGCAGCAAGGGCTTTTTCTATGGCATCGATATTGTGGGGCCGCATAAGGAAGTGCAGCCAGAACTTACGGTAAAGATAGTGAATACATTGAAAGATAATCACGTTCTTGTGGGAACCACCAGTGCCTATGGCGCTAGCCTAAAACTCCGCCCACAGCTGATTTTCACCAAAGAAAATGCTGACTTTTTGGTGGATAAACTTTGCCTATCACTAGAAAGTGTGCTGTAGCATAAAAATAAAAAAATCCCCTTGGTTTCGGATTTTCGAAGCCAAGGGGGGGGTGAGTTGTTAACTTTTTCTTAACAGTCTAGTGCTGGTAAGAATAATGGAGCTATTGTCACCTTAGCTCTTATTGCCTCTTGTAAAACGAGTCTTTCAAGAGTATTCCAATTTATATTAAATTCATTTCATCAAATACATCTTGTGCTTTCGGCATGATTTATCCCTCTGGATAGTGGAAAAGCACTTACGTGTTCTGTTTTTGGGCTTGTAAGTGGCTTTGCTTTTTTCTTAAAGCTAAAAATCCGCCGCCCCCTAAAAGGGCATAGAGGCAAAAAGAGAGCATTTGCAGCATAAGGGCATAGGCTACGCCTTCTTCGCGCCCAAGGTGAAAAGGGGCTAAGGCAAAAACCGCCGCAGCTTGGTATAAGCCCAAAAATGCTGGTGCAGAGGGTAAACTGCCTGCAAAGCTTAAACACAGCTTCATCATAAGGGCCGCGGTAAGGGGTAATTGCCAGCCAAAAACGAAAAAAAGCTCTTGGCACATGAATATGCTTATAACAAAAGAGCAAAGAGAGTAGCCAAGGGCAAGAAAGAGTATTTTTAACGAGCGTATTCTTTGTAAAGATAAGAGGCTAGATTTGCAAAAATGGCGTAATTTTTTTTGTAAAAATGGGGGGAGAGGCTTAAATAGAACACATAGTAGCGTGTATATATGCACAGGGTAGATAAAAACAATACCCAAGGCCACAAGGCTTAAAGCTGTGATACCAAGCAGCGAGAAAAAAGCTGTAAACAAGGTAGGCATATGACTAAATACACTGCATACCAGCACGCCGCCCAAGAGAAAAAGGCTCCATACATCAAAAAGCCTATCTACCATGCATAGGGTAATGGTATCAATAAAAGGTATGCGTAATTTTTTATGCACATGGTACATGCGTAGCACTTCACCTGCACGAGCAGGAAAAATAAAATTACCAAAATTGCCAATATAAATGGCGTGTAAACAGTGCCTGAGGCGGGCGCCGAGGCTATGGGATGCATGGCACTGCGTGCGTAGAATAATTTCTAAACGCAGCGCACGAAAAAAACTTGCAAAAATAAAAAGCGCCGCCGCCGCTAGAAGTGGAAGTAAATGTATACCTGTGAAAAGGGCAATGAATTCTTTCCAGTGCAGGGTAAGCGCAAAATAGAGCATAAGGCTAGCGCCAAGGCTTAAACCCAAAAAGCGTAAACAGTATTTTGTTTTCATACCCTTATCTTTATCTATAGAGGCTTATATGCGGCTCTGGCAAGTGCAACCTCGCACTATGAGCCGTATAAGACCTTTGCACGTTTATTTTTAACTTTATGCAATGTTAAAAATAATTACTGGTAAAGTTATATTTAAAAATAATTGTGCAGAGGTTTTCGTATATGAGAGCAGGTACCATAAAAATGCGCACTGTGGCAAGCTACTAACTCTTGGCTATTTACTTGAGAAAAATTTATAACTGCGGGGTAAAATCGTATAAAAATAAACATGATAATCGCTGTAGATTTGTTATTTATATATTCTATGTGAAGTGCCAAATAGATGATGAGTAGTTCTTAAAAGCGCTGTGTATTTTCTTGATGAAGCTGCTTTTTGAGGCCCCATAGAGGAGAGATATAACAACACATTCTGTATAGGGTGTTTTTCAGTGACTTTTGGGCTATCAGCCTGCGGTTGCTTATGTTTATATCCATAAAGAGTCATGTGGTACACATGGCTTTTTTATATTGATAAAAGTGCTATTGTTGGGCTTATTTTTAATGAGCTTAGTCAATAATGAATATGCTGGAACGTACTGCTAGGGCGAGATTTTTTCGTAGGCTCTTTGAGAAGGTGAAAAAGTGTCTAAAAGCCCCATTTAAACTTCATGCTCATGCCAAGCTCAGATGCTTCAGAGCTGTCTTTACCAAGCACGTCTGCCCCCTCACCGGGAATATACAGCTCTGGGCCCATGGTCATTTTAAAATCGTCACCGCTTGCCATTTGCCCATAAGCACCCACCACGTCGTGCTGTCTATGCATCATATCTTCGTCAATAATAGGCTCTTGAGAGCCAGGGGCATGCCAAGTGCTGCCTATTACATCAGAGTCGCCCTTAATAGCTCCGCCGGCTAAGGTTATACCTTCTTTGGCAGGCTCAGTGGGGGCTGGGGCTTGTTGCGGACCCATGTCGGGGGTGGGGTTAGGGGTAGGCTTTGCTTGTAGCGGGTTTTTTTGGCGCAAAAGCTCACCAGCGGAGGTGCCTTGTTGCCAAATTTTATCTTCTTTTCGCGGTAAAACACTTTCTTGATTTTGCCACACGCCAAAGGCGGCAGCGCGCTGCTGCTCTGCTGAGGAGGCGCTTGAAAGTTCTGAAAGTTCAGGGGCGTCCATAAGGGTCTTGGCATGTAGAGCGGGGGTAAAGCCTAAATGTATAATACCTAGACTCAAAAGAGCGCAAAAAGTCATGACATAACCCTTTGCCTTAAGCAAATGCCGCTTATGGAAAGAAGAAAAAGTGTGTACTGTCAACATGGCTACAATATAAAACCTTTTCACCATGGTGGCAAGGGGGCGTAAGCTAAGAAAAGTAAAGTGCTGTACTACGCATTGCCCCTTTTTCAATAAAATAGGGGCAATACGCATAAAGAGGTTTTAGATTTGACGGTAGGGCACTTGGCCTTGTTCGTAATAATCATTACCATCACAGTCTACAACCACAATGGCAGGAAAATCTACCACTTCCATGGCAGCCACTGCTTCTGGGCCTAAGTCTTCATAGGCAAGTACCGTGTATTTTTTAATACTTTTGGCAATAAGTGCACCTGCGCCGCCCACAGCAGCCATATAAGGCACGCCGTGTTTTTTCATGGATTCTACCACTTCTGGCTTGCGATAGCCCTTACCAATCATGCCGCGTACCCCTTGCTCTAAAATGCGGGGGGTATAGGCATCCATACGTCCAGAAGTGGTGGGGCCAGCAGCGCCAATGGCTTCGCCAGGTTTAGCAGGGGATGGGCCTACATAATAAATAACGGCATTACTTAAATCCACAGGCAGCTCTTGCCCTGCATCTAAGGTTTCTACTAATTTTTTATGAGCAGCGTCGCGCGCGGCAATAATGGTGCCGCTAATAAGTACACGGTCACCAGCGCGTAAAGAGCGCGCCGTGGCATCATCAAAGGGGGCAGTGATTTTTTTTGCAGACATGGCGGCTCTCCTTACAAAATGGCTTCGGCGTGACGCGCGGCGTTACAGTTGATATTTACTGCTACGGGTAAAGACGCAATGTGGGTAGCATACCATTCTACATGCACGCGCAGGGCGGTGTTTTTACCGCCAAGCCCTTGTGGCCCTATGCCGGTTTTATTGGCCATTTCTAAAAGCTCTTTTTCAAAGGCGGCATAGCGCGGATCGGGGTTTTGTGTATCAATATCACGCGCGGCGGCGCGTTTGGCACAGATGGCTGCCATTTCTAAATTACCGCCAATACCTACACCCACCACCATGGGAGGGCAAGAGTTGGGGCCGGCAAGTTTAATGGCATCAAGTACCACTTGGCGCACGCCCTCAATGCCATCGGCAGGTACTAACATTTTTAAAACGCTTTTATTTTCTGAGCCGGCGCCCTTGGGGGCTAAGCGCAAATGCAAAGCATCACCAGGCACAATGCGGGTATGAATAATGGCAGGGGTATTATCTTTAGTGTTTTTTCTTTCAAAAAGTGGTTCTTCTACGCAGGATTTACGCAAATATCCCTCAGTATATCCACGGCGAATACCTTCGTGAATGGCTGCTTCAAAATCGCCGCCCACAATGCGCACATCTTGACCCACATCGGCAAAAACTACGGCCAGTCCCGTATCTTGACAGATGGGAATGCTATCTTGTGCGGCAATGTCCGCATTTAAAATAAGCTGCTCTAAAATGTTTTGCCCCACGGGGGAGGGCTCGTTATCCTTGGCATCTTTAAAGGCTTGGTACACATCGGATGGAAGTTTACAGCAAGCTTTAATGGCAAGTTCCGCTACGGTTTTACTAATGGCCTCAGCCTGAATTTCACGCATAGACATCTCCTTGGGCACCGCTTGGTGCTATGCTGGTTTGCGCCGTATAAAGTATACCATTCAGGGGTAAATTTCTACGAAAATTTTTATAAAAATTCGTTTCCTTGCCTTGCCAAAGGGCAAGATAGGCACTACCTTTGCCCCATGAAAAATTGCATTTCCATACAAGGTGCCAAGCACCATAATTTAAAAAATATTTCTTTGGATATTCCCCGTGATGCTTTGGTAGTTATTTGTGGTCCTTCTGGTTCTGGCAAGTCTACTTTAGCCTTTGATATAGTATATGCTGAGGGGCAGCGCCGCTATGTAGAGTCTCTTTCTGCTTACGCACGCCAATTTTTACCGCAAATGAATAAACCTGCTGTGGAAAAAATAGAAGGTTTATCGCCGGCTATTTCTTTAGAGCAGCAATCTACCGCCCGTAACCCCCGTTCTACCGTGGGCACCGTGACAGAAATTTACGACTTTTTGCGTGTGTTTTTTGCACGCCTTGGGCGTATGTATTGCCCTCAATGTGATGAACCCATTGAAGCACGCGCTGCCGATGAAATTATTGAAGATATTTTGCAACTTCCCTTAGGCACAAAATTCATTCTTATGGCGCCACTGGTAGAGCATCAAAAAGGCACCCATGCAGATCGCTTTAAAAAGCTTAAAGCCGAGGGCTTTGTGCGCGTGCGAGTCAATGGCGAGATTTTGGGCATTGATGATGTGCCGGCGCTGGATAAAAATAAAAAACACAGCATTGATTTGGTGGTAGACCGCTTGGTGAACAAAGAGGGACTACGCGGACGCTTGGCAGATTCGGTAGAGCTGGCTTTGCGCTATGGCGAAGGACGCCTGACCCTGCATATGCCTGACACCAAAGAAGATATTGTGCATGCCACATCATCTGTGTGTAAGAAATGTCGTCTCTCTTTGCCGGCGCCCAGTCCGCAATTATTTTCTTTTAATAGCCCCCAAGGCGCTTGTCCGCGTTGTGTGGGTCTTGGCACTGTCGATTATTTTGAGCCATTGCTAGTGGTGCCCAATAAGGGGCTGTCCTTGACGGGTGGGGCGCTTTTGCCTTGGGCTTCACCTAAAATGTTTGCTCGCTATGCCGATGCCTTAACGGCTCTTGGTAAAAGATGGAAATTTACCCTAGATACTCCCCTAGCAGATTTTAGCGAAAAGGCTCTTTCTGCTCTTTTTTACGGTGAAGATGCCAAGGGTAAACCTGCTCAGGGCTCGCAAGGTTTACGCCGCAATTGGATGGGCGGCAATGTGGCTTTGGACGCACAAGGCGATTATAACAGCCAAAGTTTTAGCCATGATGAAGAGGCACAAGGCGCTGTGCCCATCAATGAAAAGCGCTGGACTGGTGTTATGCCCTTGTTAGAAAAAGGCATGCAATACGGCGATGCCTGGCGCGAAACCCTTTCTCGTTATCGTCAATCCACCTATTGCCCTGATTGTCAGGGGGCGCGTTTACGCCCTGAGTCTTTGGCTGTGCGCGTAGGAGATAGTAATATTGATGCTTTTTGCCGCCTTTCTGTAGAAAAAGCCATTGATTGGCTTGAAGAACAAAACTTTGGCGGGCGCCACGCCCTTATTGCTGAACCTTTGCTTAAAGAGCTTCGTCATCGTTTGCGCTTTATGCATGATGTGGGGCTAGAATATATTTCATTGGGGCGCGCCATGTCTACTTTGTCTGGCGGTGAAGCCCAGCGCATTCGCTTAGCTTCGCAGCTTGGCTCTGGCCTTGTGGGGGTTACCTATGTGCTAGATGAACCCTCCATTGGTCTGCACCCGCGGGATAATGAACGCCTTATAGGCACCTTACGCTCATTACAACAGCGCGGTAATACGGTGCTGGTGGTAGAGCATGATGAAGCCACCATTTGCGAGGCTGATACCGTCATTGAGCTTGGGCCTGGTTCTGGTTCTTTCGGCGGCGATCTTGTATTTTTGGGCGATGTGCCCACCCTCATGAATAAGGCCGAAACCCTTACGGCTAAATATTTGCGCGGTGATATGGGTATAGCCCTGCCCGATGAGCGCCGCGAGGGAAAAGGCACCCTTACCTTAAGAGGCATTACCACCAATAATCTTAAAAATATTGATTGCCATATACCCCTTGGGGTGCTGACTTGCGTTACCGGTGTTTCGGGTTCGGGTAAGTCTTCCTTGGTGGTAGATACTTTATATAAGCATTTGGCTTTGTCACAAGGCATTCGTGTGGATCAGCCCGGCATTATTGCCGGTATGAGCGGACATGAGGGCATTGAGCGTATTGTCTCCATTGATCAAAGCGCCATTGGTCGTACGCCGCGTTCTAACCCTGCTACCTATACCAAGATTTTTGATGAAATACGTAATATCTTTGCCAGTACAGCCGATGCACGTAAGCGCGGCTATACGGCGAGCCGTTTTAGCTTTAATGTGCGTGGTGGGCGTTGCGAGGCCTGTAATGGTGATGGGCAAATTCGTGTAGAAATGCACTTTTTGCCCGATGTGTATGTGCAATGCGATGTGTGCAAAGGGAAGCGCTATAATCACGAAACCCTTGAAGTTAGGTATAAGGGGCTTAATATTGCCGAAGTGTTAGATCTTTCTGTAGATCAAGCTTATACTTTTTTTGAAAATTACCCTGTATTGGCGCGGCGCTTGGCAGTGCTTAAAGATGTGGGCTTAGATTATATTCGTTTAGGGCAGCCTGCTACTACCTTGTCTGGCGGTGAAGCGCAAAGAATTAAAATCTCTCGTGAGCTTGGCAAAAAATCTTTGCCCGGCACCCTATACATTTTAGATGAACCCACCACAGGCTTGCATATGCACGAAGTGGGTAAGCTTATAACCGTATTGCATAAATTGGTAGAGCGCGGCGCGTCGGTGGTGGTCATTGAGCATAATACCGATGTGATTTTAAGCTCTGACCATGTGCTGGATTTAGGCCCTGGCGGCGGTGAAAATGGCGGGCGCATTGTGGCAGAGGGTACCCCCGAAGCCATTGTGGCTGATCCTAATTCCGTGACGGGCAAATTTCTTATGGAAGAGAGAAATTTGCGTCGTAAACGCAAGGTATAACTATGTCTAAAGCCTTTGTCGCTTTAACCGTCTATAATGATGCTGCTTATTTAGCTGAAGCTATTCAATCTATTCTTGCGCAGACTTTTGCAGATTTTACGCTGCTTATAATTAATGACGGTAGTACCGACGAGAGTGCTCATATTATAGAGAACTTTGCGCAAATTGATGGGCGTATCCGTTGCATCTCCTTGCAAGAAAATGTGGGGCGGCCTAGGGCACGCAATAGAGCTTTAGATGCCGCCTGCACTGCCCATAAAGAAGAGGGCGCGCAATATCTTTTTTGGATGGATGGCGATGATATTTCTTTGCCAGAGCGGCTTGAAAGGCAAATTGTCTTTATGGAGAGCCGTGCGGACATAAGCGTACAAGGAACAGCCATGCAATGCTTTGGGGGCGCTGAGCACGTTGTTAAGCCGGCTTTAAGTCATGCTATTATGAAGGCGCAATCTTTGTGGATAAGCCCCATTGTTAGCGCCACAGCGTGTGTGCGCCTTAAAGATTTTGTGAATACGAACTTACGCTACGATGCTCAGCTTTCGCGGGTAGAAGATTATGCCTTTTGGCTAGATACACTTTTTACAAGCCCCTTGCGTATGAGTAATACGGGGCAAATATTGTATAAATACCGCTATTTTCACCGGCCTACCAATACAAAATACCATGCCATGGCAGTTAAGCGCCTTTTGCAAACATTGCATTTGCCCCACGATACATTGAGTACGCAAAAACATGCCATGCTCGCTAATTCTGATTTTAGTTTGGTGCCAGATATGGCACCGCAAACGCTTTTGCACTGGGCAAATCAAGTGTATGAGGCTGTACTTGCGCGTGAAGATATACAGCACAAAGCTTTTTTGCGCATTACTGCGTATAAAGTAGAACGCTTATTGGCGTCTATTTCTGATAAACACTTACGGCAAGATCTTATGCGAGAGCTTGTACGCTTATCCCTAGGTAAATTGTTTTGAACAGCCTGCTACAGGATGCGGTAAGCACCTTTGGGGAAGAGGCAGAACGAAATTTATTTTCGGCGCCAACAGCTTTTGCGAGAGCTTGTGTTGTATAGGTTGTGCAACCAAGCCTTATTTGAACCCTTGCTCCAGAAAAGCGCGCATGGTGGCAAAATCTGCGCTTTGCCCCAGCCAAATACGCTCTTGTTCTAGTGCTTGAGCCACAAACATATCTAAGCCATCTTGCACTTGCCAGCCAGCCTCTTGTGCTTCGCGCAAAAAACGTGTTTGCAAGGGGTTATACACTATATCATAGGCAAGGCTTTGTTTTTCAAAGTTTTGTAGTAAGTGCTTGGGCAGAAAGGGGCTTTCATCTACAAGCTCGCCTTTCATACCAAGGGGGGTAGTATTGATAAGCCAAGGGGATTTTATGGTATGGCGCTTTTCCCAAGGTACAGGGCTTAGGGAAAATTCTTCGCTTAAGGCTTCGGCTTTAGCAAGGTTGCGGGCGCTGATAAAAATTCTATTCATGCCGGCGCTACGTAATTGCTTAAGCCCCACAATGACGGCTCTTGCTGCCCCGCCTGCCCCTAAAACCATGGCGCGCGTGGGGATTTTTCGCCCTAAAAGAGGCTGTAAAAAACCTTGCACGTCGGTATTATCGCCCCAAATTACAGAGCCTTCTTTGTAGAGAGTGTTGATAGCGCCGACACTTTTGGCGCGCGGGGTAAGCTCATCTACCAGCGATAGCGCTAGCTCTTTGTGCGGAATGGTCACAGCGGCGCCGTGATATTGCCCTTGGCGTAGCGCTTGCAAAAAATCTGGCACAGCGTCAGCGTCAAGAGGGCAAGCGTCAAACTGGCCCTGTATGCCTAAATTTTCAAAGGCCTTGGTGTGAAAAGCCGGGCTTAATGAATGCCCCAAGGGCTGACCTATAATACACAGTTTAATGCCTGCTGTTGTCATGTGCTCTCCCGCTATGTTGTAAATATACTCAGAGAAATTTAGTGAATATATCTACACTTGGCAAGGGTTTTGCATCAACTTTTTACATTGTCATTTTCCTAACGGGTGGTTATATGTCTTTTGTATTTCCCATGCAAAAAATCCTTGATTACAGGGCCATGCTTGAAGAAGAAGCCAAGGTGCGCCTGAGTAAAGCTTTGCAAATGCTAAAGCGTGAAGAAGAACGCTTTGCTGCCCTGCAAGGAGAGCTGCAAGCCACCGAAGCGCAAATGTGCGAAAATAGAACTATTGATGCAGGCTCGCGTTGGGTTTTTGAAAATTTTATCAAAGGTTTAAAATCTGATTTGAGTCAAAGTCATACCCGTTTGCGCCAATTGCATGAAAGTGTAAATCAATGTAAAGAAATGGTGCTTATACGAGCTAAAGATAAAAAAGTTTTAGAAAAGCTGAAAGAAAAACAGCAGGAGCGTCACTATGCGGCAGAAAAAGAACACGAAAGAAAAACCAATGACGAAGCAGCAACGCTCCGGTTCAACATGGTCTCTCTTTAGAGTTTGTCATGCTCTTTTGGGGCTGTGCTCGCTAAAAATTGTTATTTTTGTAGCCTTAGCTTTTGGCTATACCCTGCCGGATATGGGCATTATGAGCGCCATCACTGCGCAATATGAGCAAATTCTTGGCTTAGAAAATAGCCCTTCTGACAATACTTTGACAGCAGAGGTGCGCCCTAGTCATGGTGTAGACAGCATCAACGCAGAGCAAAACCCCGCTACACCGCAAGGGCATGCCCAAAATGCTTTACAGCAAGACGCCATGCCCCAAGGCTCTGCCGCTGTGCGTGCGGCTTTAGCTTATAAGGCTGATTCGCGCAATAACTATGCAGATCAATTACCCAATACTGTGGCTGAGGCGCCTAGCCTTGAGCCAGAAATTATGCGCCCAAGAGCAGAAAAGCCTGCTAAAGAAGATGTTTCGTGGTGGGATAATATTCGCTCTATGACCTCCTTACCCATTCCGCGCCTTGGGGTAGACCAAGTGGCCTATGCCGCCACCATTGATACGCCGCTCACCGTGCCGCCACCGCCGCCACCCAAAACCGGCACCATGTCACCCTTTACGCCGCCTACGCAAATTTTACCCGCGGGCACTGCAGGGCCACAGCTTACACCTAGTACCACCGATAATTTGCTTGTGCCCAATAGCAATCCTCCTGCGCCGCAATTAGATGCGTATGTGCCGCCAGAAGATCCTACCCGTCAACAGCAAGAGCTAGCAAGACGCGAGCAAGAAATCCTTATGCTGAAAAAGCAAATGGAACAAAGGCTGGCAGAGTTGCAAGCGGCTGAGCGCAAGGTGCAGGGTATGCTTAAAGATGCTAAAGAAGTAGAAGCCGAAAAAGTGAATACTTTAATCAGTATGTACTCTAATATGAAGCCGCGCCAAGCTGGTGCCGCCATGGAAAATATGGATGAAAATATTGCTGCTAAAATTTTAGTGAGCATGAAGCCCAAGCAGTCGGGTGAAATTTTAAGCTATATGAATCCCATAAAGACGGCGAAGCTGACAGAATTGCTGAGCCGCATGCGCATTGAGCAGTAATGACGCGCTATAAATGTACCCTAAGCTATGTGGGTACGCAGTATGCGGGCTGGCAAATTCAAGAAAAGCCCGGGGCGCCCCTCACCATTCAGGGCGAGTTAGAAAAGGTATTGCGTAAAGTTACTTCCCAGCCCGTGCGTGTGCATGGGGCAGGGCGCACCGATGCCGGCGTCCATGCCGAGGGGCAGGTCATGCATTTTACCTTGCCGGATACAAGTAAAGTGCGCTCTTGCTCAGAATGGGAAAATATCTTTTATGGTATGTTGCCCGCCGATATTTGCGTCATGAAAGTAGAAGAAGTGAGCGCAGATTTTCACAGCCGTTTTTCCGCTGTGCAAAAAACCTATACCTATACCCTCTGGACGCAACGTAATTTTTTACCGCCGCGCTTGCGTCCTTTTGTTTGGGCGCCGGGTAATCTTGCCATAGAAGCCATGCGTGAAGCTTTGCCCCATTTACGCGGCACTCACGACTTTGCCGCCATGCAAAATGTGGGCACGCCCATAGCCGATACCGTGCGCACGGTGCATACATTAGAATTAAGCCAAGGCTCAGCCTGGGCGCCGCAAGCTTTACATCCTCATTTACTTACCCTCACCGCTGAAGCAGATGGTTTTTTAAAGCAAATGGTGCGTAATATTACAGGGCTTTTAGTGGCAGTGGGGCAAGGGCGATTTAAGGCGCAAGATATACCGGCCTTGCTTCTGGCAAAGCATAGACCTGCTGCCCCTGCCACAGCGCCGCCGCAGGGGCTTAGCCTAGTAAAAGTCTGGTATGAGTGATTTAAATATACTATTTTGGGCATGATGCTAGCGGCAGTCTTTCCCCAAGATCAATACCCGCAGGGCTTACCACACCGCGCATGGCATATATTTCTACGCCGCAATCCACCGCTTGCCAAAAAAGCTTGGCATAGGCTGGGTCTATAATGTCTGCCGGGGCAAAGCATTGCCCATCTGGCCTTTGCACAAGGTAAAACATCACAGCGCGTTCGCCGTTATGCACAATATCCATAAGCTCTTGCAAGTGCTTTTGCCCGCGCTCTGTGGCGGCATCGGGAAAAAGCGCCACGTCATCTTCCACCATGGTCACATTTTTACACTCTACCCAAAGCGTGGGGAGGTTTTGCCCTGTGATACACGCATCTAGGCGTGAAGCGCCGCGTTTAGCTTCGCGTTTAAATTGTGTATAACCTGCGGCAAAGGGAAGCAGGTCAGCGTAAAAGGCCGCCTCTAAAAGTTTATTGGGTACAGAGGTGTTGACACCTACCCAAAAACCTTGGTCATAATCTTCTGCCTTAGTGCTGTGTAAGTGCTGCATGTGCTGTGCATGCCAGTGCCTCGGCATCCACACGGCCTCTTGAGTAAAGGGTAATTTACGTTTGGCATTGGCAGCAGGGGAGAGCAATACAGGGCTATGGCGACGCAAAAGACCCAGCATGGACCCTGAATTATTGCTGTGAATCCAGGTTTCTTCACGTTCTTGATTGGGCTCTGCGCAGCCTTGGTGTAAGTTTACTGCCACGCTAAATCTTTTTTGGCGGCGTAAAAATTGCCCCACACGGCAATGGGCAGGGTGTGGTAATAAAGAACCTTTTGGAATTTTTTTTACTTGCGGACTGTTTACATTTTTCATGGTGTTGTGTAGCTTTAACCAGATTTTATTTTATGACGCTTGGCGTCTGGTGTGCATAAAGAGGCCTTTATGTTTTTTTTTAATATGTTATGAAAAACAAAGGCAAGCTGTATCAATAAAGTAATTTTTTAAAGGACTGCCCCATGAAACTCGCAGATAAACTTTCCGCTGTCAAACCTTCTGCCACTCTTGCAATTAACGCCAAAGCTCTTGAATTAAAAAACCAAGGGGTAGAAATTATTTCTTTGGCCGTGGGTGAACCTGATTTTACTACGCCAAAGCATATTTGCGATGCTGCCAAAGATGCCATTGATGCAGGGTTTACCCGCTATACAGCGGTGCCAGGTATTATGGAATTACGCCGCGCCGCTGCTGCTTATTATGAAAAAGAATACGGCGCCAGCTTTGCCCCTGCCAATGTAGTTGTTTCCAATGGGGGTAAGCAACCTTTATATAATATTATGCAGGCCCTGCTAAACCCAGCAGATGAAGTGCTTATTCCTGCCCCTTATTGGGTAAGTTATCCAGATATGGTGCTCCTTGCCGGTGCTAAGCCTGTGGCTGTGCCCACCTTGGTAGAAGAAGATTTTAAGGTAAGCACCGCGCAATTAGAAAAATATCTTACGCCGCAAACGCGTATGCTTATTTTAAATTCTCCCTCTAATCCCACCGGCGTTATTTATAGCCAAGAAGAGCTTGATGCTCTTATGGAATGGGCCATGGCTAAGGGGATTTTTGTTATATCTGACGAAATTTATGACCAATTGGTATACGATGGTCAAAAGTCTGCCACAGCGGCTCACTGGTTTGTGCGTTATCCTGAGCAAGTGGCTTTATGTAATGGTGTGTCTAAAAGCTATGCCATGACCGGCTGGCGCGTAGGTTTTTCGGTAACCTGCCCCGCTTTAACCAAGGCTATTATTAGCTTGCAAGGGCAAAGCACCTCCAATGTGTGCTCCATTGCACAAAAGGCCGCTTTTGCAGCTTTAGACGGCCCCAAAGACTTTATGGATGAAATGCGCGCCGCTTTTACGCGCCGTAGAGATGCTGGTTATGCCCGCATTCAAACTTGGTCTAAGGCCATTTGTCCTAAGCCTGGCGGTGCCTTTTACTTTATGGTAGATGTGCATAATTATTATCGCCCTGGTCTTGCCAATGATGCTGAGCTGTGCACTGTGCTTTTAGAAAAAGCCAATGTGGCTGTGGTGCCTGGCTCTGCCTTTGGTGATGAAAAATGCATTCGCTTTTCTTATGCTCTCGCCGATGAAGTGCTTATGGAAGCTCTTTCTCGCATTGAAAAGGTTTTGGAAGGAAATTAGCTTTTATTGTGAAGGGTTTATGAATATTGCCAATGATTCTGATAGGGCACGAAGTTTAAGTGACGCTTTAGCGCGAATAACGAAGTCTCCAACTTTAACCTCTGGTAATCTAGAAGAGGCCGCCTCTACTATTGCCAAAGAAGCCTGCTCGGCCTTAGCGGTAACGCGCGTTTCCTTATGGCGCATCATGCCAGAAGAAAATGTATTGCGTTCTATCTTGGTCTATACCCTGGAGAGTGATAGCGTTACTGTGGCGGATGATTTGAGCCTGGTGGCGCATCCTCATTACTTGGTAGGGCTTAGGGCAAATCGTGTTCTAAGCATTGATGCAGGCACCGGGGATACTTATATAGATCTTATAGGCAGCTATAATGAGTCTATGAGTGCCACTTTAGATGCACCTGTGCGTATGCATGGTGAGGTAGTGGGCGTTATTTGCGTAGAGCAAATGAGTACAGAGCGCGTGTGGACAGAGGCAGAAAAAGAATTTACCTCTTCGTTAGCCGACTTTGTGGCCTTAGCCATGACTTCAGAGTTGCACCATCAAGCCATGGAAGATATTCGCATTACCCAAAGCCGTGCTGAAAGGCTCATGAACAATTTGCCGGGTGCCATTTATCAATGCTTTAACGAGCCTCCCATATATAGATTTACCTACATTAGTGATGGCTGTGAGGCTTTGTATGGCTATACGGCAGACGAACTTACCCGCGAAGGCGGCGTGCGCTTTTTTGATCTTGTGCACCCAGACGATGTGGAGGCTTTGGCTGCAGTTAATCTAGCCACCCTTGATGTGGGCTTGCCGCTAGATACCACTTTTAGAATTATCACTAAAGATGGTACAGTAAAGTGGGTATGGGAGCGCAGCCGTGTGGCAGAGTTTACCCATGCTGGTGAGCCATACCTTTTAGAAGGCTTTTTAAGTGATATTACCGAACAAAGACGCCTCGAAAGTGCAGAGCTAGCCAATCAGGCAAAAAGCACCTTTCTTGCCAATATGAGCCACGAAATTCGCACGCCCATGAATGCCATTTTGGGTATGTCAGATATTGCCTTACGTCATAATCCTGAAGGGCAAATCAACGAATGTTTACAAAATATTAAGGGCGCTGCTGGGTCTTTACTGGCTATTATTAATGATATTTTAGACTTTTCTAAAATTGAAGCCGGCGCCATAGAAATTATCCCCGATGCGTATTATGTAGAGTCTTTTATCAATGATATTGTGTCTCTTATGAATGTACGTATAGGACGCAAAGATATTGAATTGCTTATAGAAGACTATCACGCCATGCCAAGCATTCTCGTGGGGGATAGTATTCGCATTAAGCAGGTACTGGTAAATTTACTTTCCAATGCACTTAAATTTACCTATCAAGGCCATGTGCGCTTGACCATGCGGGCTGAGCCTGCAGCCAAGGGTGAAATGGTGGTGCTAAAAGTGCGGGTAGAAGATACCGGCATAGGCATTCGCCGCGAAGATTTACCCATGCTCTTTAATAATTTCTCACAGCTTGATACTAAGAAAAATAGAAATATTGAAGGTACGGGGCTAGGGCTTGCCATTACCAAAAGCCTTATAGAAGCCATGGGCGGCTCGGTACATGTAGAGAGCGTCTATGGTAAGGGCTCGGTATTTTCTTTTGAATTGCCGCAAGTTGTAGAAGATACAACGCCGCTGCTTGTAACCAAAAACTTTGCAAATATGCGCGTGGCTGTGTGGCTAGAAAATAGCATAAAAGCAGAATTTTTGTGCCAAAAGCTTAATGATATGGGGGCAAATGCCTCGCTAATCAGTTCTTCTGAGGTCATTTGCGAATATACACATGTCTTTATGGAATACACCAAGCTTTCTACTTTTGATGTGGCCAGTGTACCCCATGTGCATGTTTTGGCATTGTCGCGCAATTATTTTGAAAGTAAAGATGTGCCCGATAATGTGACCGTGGCTTATGCGCCCTTGACTACCATTGTAGTGGCGCGCCTTTTAGAGGGTTCTATCTATCATGTGAGCGACTCTGCTGCTAACCAAAACTCTTTCTCGCTCAAAACACGCGGTGTTCGTGCCTTGGTGGTTGATGATAATAATATTAACCTTATTATTACCCAAAGCGTGCTCGAAGAATATGGCGTTGCCGTAGATACGGTACTGAGCGGCGAAGAAGCCATTAAAACCGTGAAGCAAGTGCATTACGATGTGATTTTTATGGATCATATGATGCCTAAAATGGATGGCGTAGAGACCACCATGCATATTCGTAACCTTGTGGACGATCGTTTTCGCATGGTGCCCATTGTGGCTTTAACAGCTAACGCTGTAGGCGATGTGCGCTCTGAATTTTTACGTAGTGGTATGAATGATTATCTTTCTAAGCCACTGATTATTAAAGAGCTTGAGCGAGTATTGCGCCAATGGTTACCCACAGATAAATGGGAAAATATTGAAATATAGAGTAGAGATTACATAGTATATAAGGGCTTTTTCTACCTAGAAAGAGCCCTTTTTTTGTGTAACTACACTTAGCGCTTCATTCTTTCTTGCTCACTGAGCGCCTTTAAGGTATGCCATAGGCATGCACATGCTTCATCTTTGTTTTATGCGCCCAGAAGCTGAGGCGCTGTATGACGGCGCGCCAAAGTACGCCACTGAAGGCTCTGCGGGCTTAGATTTGCGAGCCTGCTTTGCCGAGCCTAGCTATTGTCTTGCCCCGGGGCAGCGAGTACTTATACCCTCTGGGGTGGCGGTGCAACCTGTGACCGAGGGGCGTGAAAATAGTGGCGGGCAAGATGTAGCCGGCTTTGTGTATTCGCGAAGTGGCCTTGGTGCCAAGCATGGTGTTATGGTAGCGCAAGGGGTAGGGGTTATAGATGCCGACTATCGCGGTGAAATAATGATTATGCTTTTAAATACCTCGCAAAGCCCTTACACTATTCAGCGCGGTGAGCGTGTGGCGCAATTGGTGTTTCAGCCCATATTTCGCCCTGCAATACAGCTGTGTACGCATTTAGATGACAGCCATAGAGGCTGCGGCGGTTTTGGACATACAGGACAAGAATAATTAGAATATATTGAGGAGAATGGAAATGACGCAAGCATCAGCTACTTTTTTGGCCATGAAAGCAAGAGAAGAACAATCTTTATGTCGTACCTATGGGCGCTATCCTTTAGCCATTGTGCGCGGTAAGGATTCTCTTTTGTGGGATGCTGACGGCAAAGAGTATATTGACCTTTTAGCCGGTATTGCGGTGACAGGCCTTGGGCATTGTCATGCAGAAGTTGTGCAATCTTTGCAAAAGCAAGCCGAAAAGCTGTGGCATGTGAGCAATTTATTTTACCAAGAAGAGCAATTGGATTTAGCAGAAAAATTGCTCTCTACGTGTCATTTAGATAAAGCTTTTTTCTGTAATTCCGGTGCAGAGGCCAACGAAGCAGCTTTTAAACTGGCGCGTCGTTATATGCGTAAGGTAAAAAATCGTGATGCGTATGAAATTATTACCTTAACGGGTGCTTTTCACGGGCGTACTTTAGGGGCCATTGCTGCCACTGGGCAAGAGCGTTTTCAAGATGGCTTTGCCCCCATTCCTGAAGGTTTCACCCAAGTGCCTTGGGGTGATATACAGGCTCTACGTGATGCCGTAGGCCCGCAAACAGCTGGTATTTTCTTTGAGGTAGTGCAAGGCGAGGGCGGCATTCGCCCCATGACAGAGCAGTATATTAAAGACATCGAAGCCCTATGCCGCGAAAAAGATATTCTTTTTATGGTGGATGAGGTGCAAGGTGGTCTTTGCCGTACAGGCAAGTTCTGGGCATTCCAAAATTTTGACGTAAAGCCCGATATTATTACCGTGGCTAAAGCTTTAGCCAATGGTCTGCCCATGGGTGCCATGCTTACCACCAATGAAGTAAATCCTGGTTTTGAAGCTGGTAGTCATGCCACCACCTTTGGCGGCGGCGCCTTGGCCTCTGCAGTGGCAGCCACCTGCATGGATATTATGCTACGCGATAATTTGGCAGAGCGTGCAGGGCGTGTGGGCGCTTCTTTTATGGCTAAAGTTGAGGCTTTGTCGCAGCGTTTGCCAGGTACCATTAAAGAAGTGCGCGGCCTTGGCCTTATGCTTGGTATTGACTTAGCTGTGCCTGGCAAGCCCGTGTGGGATGCTTTGCTTGAGCGCGGTTTTATTTGTAATCTTACGCAAGATACTGTGCTGCGTTTGCTGCCTGCTTTGACCGTAGAAGAAGCGCAATTGGACGCTTTTTTAGCGGCTTTAGAAGATATTTTACGTAGCTCTAACTAGACTTTATGTTGACCTTTACAGGCATGCTTGGCGTTGCGGCAGGCATAGCAACAGCCTTTTCTTGGGGCATTTCTGCCTATATCCATGCATCCTTAGCCCGCGTGCTCGGGGTGCATGGATTTATGCTTTTTCGTCAGCCTTTGGCGGCTGTGATTCTTTTCTTTCTCTGTATTTTTTTAGGACAATTTTCGCATCAACCGGCTTATATTTGGCTCATGGCTTTGCTGTCAGGTTTTTTGGGCATAGGTATTGCCGACTGGTGCGGGTATGAATGTTTTGCCCGCATTGGTTTGCGCGCTGGAGTAGTGTTTCTTTCGCTCTCTACCAGTATGACCGCTTTAATGGCGGTGCTTTTTTTGGGCGAATACTTGGGCTTGCAGGGGGCGCTGGGTATTGCTCTGGCTACCCTAGGTGTTATTGTGGTGGTGCGGGCAGAAAAAAGTCGTACCACATGCGATAAAAAAGCAAAGCAAGAACAAGATGTAAGCATCAAGGATTATATCGCAGGTGTGGGCCTTGGGCTTTTATCGGCTTTTCTTTTGGCTGTTTCTTTTGTCATGAGTAAAGAAGCGCTTAATGCCTCCATGTCACCGCTTATGCTGACCTTTGTACGCAATGTAGCTGCTTCGATTTTGCTATGGATTATGGCATTACGTTTTCATAGAGTACGTAGCTCCATCACTGGCCTGAGGGAACACCCTGAGCTTATAAAATATTTTTTGTGGGGCTGTTTTGTGGGGCCTGTAGGGGGCATATGGATTTCTTCTGTGGCGCTAGAATATGCCGGCGCCGCCGTGGGGGCTACGCTTATTGGCCTGCAGCCCATTGCTACCCTTATCATAACAGGCGTTATGGAAAGGCGTTTGCCACCTTGGGGTGCCATAGGGGGCGCAGTGGTGGCTTGCTCCGGCGCGGCTATTTTGATTTTGCGCTAGGGGCGTAGTGGGTTTTGATTAAAATATATGTGATGGCAATGCGCTATATGTCGCATTGTTGGAATTTGTGTAATTGAAAACCCTTGCCCATGGTATTGCTTTTTTCTACAAAGTCAGACACATGTTTTTTCTGTAAATGTGCTGTCCATGCGTCTTTATTTGCCCAAATTTCTTGAAGAATAAATTGGTTTGCATCGCTCATATGTTGCAAAACAAAAGATTGAATGCATCCCTTTTCTTGGCGATTAAGTGCAACTAATTGGCTTGCTTCGGCAAGAAAAGCTTCGTGATATTCCTTTTCTACTGTGGCATGACCTACAACAGTAATTTGCTGCAATAACATAAAAATTCCTTTAGATATGGGTTTTTTATGTTGATAGCTATACGTTGTAAGGCAATGCCTGTCAATATTGTATAGAAAATTACTTAGCTGACCAGAGAGCGCGTCCTTTTTTAAGGGTAATGCGACCTAAGGGTAAAGCTTTTCCTTGCATATCAAGATAAAGTCCTGTTTCTCTTCCCTCAAGGCCGGTTTGTAAGCTTTGCCCCTGTAATAAGGCGCGTAGCGTTTGTAATGAATCAAGTATTAAGGCTTCAGTCGGTGGAACAAGGGGTAGTAAAGCGCGACAGCGCGAACCTAAGCGAATGGTATTGCCTGTAACTTTACCCAAGGGGGCGGCTTGCCATTGCAAGGCTGCAGGCAATATTTCTGTAGTCATGCGCGGAATAAAGCGAGCCATATCGCCAAAAAGGCCAATATGTCCCTCGGCTAACAAAGATATATCTGTGCAGGGGGCTTCTAGGGCAGAGATATTTAGACTGTCTGTAAGTTGAAAAGTCGGGCATTGGTCACTTTCGTCCTCATTTGGCATCTCTGCACTGAGAGGTTTACGAAACTTTGCAATATAAAAACCTTGCGCTTGCGAGCGTTCGCCGTCTACGCCTAAGGTTCCCTCACCATAGGCATGGGCGCTATCTTCCCACACAAAGCCTGCAAAAGGCGTAATGGGTACAACTTCAAAGCCAAGTTCTTCTACGGCAAAGCGCACCTGATCTTCATTTTCTTGCACATTGGTGGTGCAGGTAGAGTAGACCACTTGCCCGCCTGGGCGTAAAAGCTCCCACGCTTTTTGTAAAAGTAATTGCTGCAAGCCTATGAGGGGTTTTACTTTATCCCCTTGCCATAATTTAAGTACATTGGGGTTTTTCTCAACAGTGCCCCAACCAGAGCAAGGCGGGTCTAGTTGAATAAAGTCAAAAGAAGCCGGACGTAAAGGCACAGTCTCACCGCCATAAGAGCAGGTGCCTACATGTAAAAGCGAAAGGCTTTGCATATTGGCGCGCAGGGTAGCAAGTCTTGGCTTTGCTGGCTCATTACCAAGCACAAAACTATGTCTACCTGCTAATTGCCCTAAAAAACCTGTTTTGCTGCCTGGGCTGGCGCACATATCTAAAATCACAGGATTTTGCGAAAAAGTTTCACTATTTCTTGTGGCCTCGTCCAATAAAGCTAAGGGGGGCAACATGGAAGAGCGGTCTTGAATATAAATAAGCCCAAAAATGGCTGCAAGGCTAGAGCCTAGGGGGCGCGGCTCTTCATGTAAGGCGCGGCACCAAGGGGAAAAAGGCTCTGGGCTAAAAACATAGCCCTCTGCTTGTAAAAGCAATTCCACAAGAGGGATAAGGGGCTCTTCACATACTAGCCTAAAAGAACGTAAAATGCGTGACATGGGCTCTCTTTTGGGAAAAATGATGGGCGTGGCTTTAACGCTTGACGCTTTAAGCGGAGCATATGAAATAGTTGTATTAAAGGCAACAAGATAAAAGGGCTTAGACAAAATTTTTGTACCAAAAAATTGACACTTTATAATATTCTTTTATATTAAATAGATAAATGATATTTTGCTAGTAAAAAACTTCTCTTGCTAAAGCTTGCTATAGCAGGCAGGTATAATGTATAAGACGGACTGGAGATTAAATTCTCGAACTGTAAGGAGATTTTCATGAAAATAACATTACGAATTGCCCTTGTGCTAATGGTAACATTGCTCTGGGCAAGTATTGCCTTGGCTGCAAAGTCTGTCATGGTACTTCCTTTTACTGTTAATGCCCCCGAGGGGTATAAGTATCTTGGTCAAGCCGTTCCGTCTACATTGTCCACACGTCTTATGTGGCCTGGACATATAGACTTATTTAAAAGTACTACAGATAAGGCCCCCACTTCCGCTGCAGCCGCTGCTCAAATTCAAAAAAGCACCGGTGCAGATTATGTGGCATGGGGTGAAGTAAATGTATTAAATAATAATGTTACCTTAAATGTAACTTTGCGCGATAAATCTGGTAAAGAATGGAAGCGCACAGGACAAAGCACTGTGGGTAATATTGTGGGCGCTGTGCAAAGTGTAGCTGATGGCCTAAGCACTTCTGCTTTTGGTCGTCCTGCAAGGGCTCAAAGCACTCCCATGTATTCTGGCGGCGGTCAAGGCCCCGTGAATCAAATGAATGCTGGTATTGTTATTAACGAAACCACACAGCAAGGCGTCTATTTGAATCCTCAATTCCGTTATCAAGGTTCTGGTACGGAAGATGGTTCTCGTTTACGCAGTAAGGCTTTGCCCTACAATATGGTAGACTTTGTGGCAGGTGACTTTAGCGGTAATGGCAGAACAGAAATTGCCGTACTTGGTGACCACCACTTATACGTCTATGATTGGAATAATGGCGCCATGCAAGAAAAAGCCTCTGTGTCTTTAGGTCTTGCTAACCAAGCCTTTATTTTGCGTAAAATTGCTCTTGACGGACGCGGCGAAAAATTAGTCGTCAGCACTTTTGGTGAGGGCGACAATAGACCTCTTTCCTACATTTATGCTTTTGACGGTAGCTCTTTACGTGAATATGTAAAGCCTGCGAGTTACTTTTTAAACGTGGTGCCCATGGCGCCTTCTTTTAAGCCTACCTTGGTGGCTCAAAGCTGGGATAGCTTAAAGCTTTTCCGCGCTGGTGTGCATTTAGCTAATACTGGTGGCGGCGCAGTAACCCTTGGCGGAAAAATTAACTTACCTTCCGGTACCAACTTATACAGCTTTGCTTGGCTTCCTGCCGGTAATCAAGGCGATGGTAATAAGCTTTTAGTCTTTAGCCCCGAAGAGCGCATTACCGTATACGGTAACAATGGTAAAAATAGAATGCACCAAACCATGGATAAGTTCTCTGGCTCCTCTGTGGGCATGGAGCACTACAAAGGCATTGAAGGCCTTGGCGTGGATAAGAGATATCAAATCCCTAGCCACTACTATGCTCCTATGCGTTTAAACATTGCAGATCTTGAAGGTCGTGGCGAATATGTGGTGCTTATCAATAAGCCCGTGTCTACCGCTTCTGAGATTTTTGAAAACTATCGCATGTATCCTCAAGGTGAAATTCACGCTTTGTATTGGGATGGCGTAGGTCTTGGCCTTAAATGGAAAACACGTCGCATTCGCGGCTCTGTGGTAAACTCTGACCTTGGCGACCTTAATAATGACGGCATTATTGACCTCATTGTGGGCTTAAATACCCACCCCGGCGCCATGGGCGTAGGTTCGCGTAAGGGCGTTATCATGGCTTACCCCTTAGATTTAAGCCAAAGCAATCCTAATACCGCTCCTGATATCAGCGACTTTGAAAGCGGTAGCAGATAAGCTAGGTTAGGTAGAATATGTAAATAAACAGCCCTTTCTGTATTATCAGAGAGGGCTGTTTTTGTTTGGAGGCCTGTATGCGGATAAAAAAAGTATTTTTATACATATGTTGTTTTTTGCTAGTGGGATCTTTTGACCATGCAGCCTATGCAGCCCGTGCAGGCCATGGTGCCACGGCTATGTATGGAGCCATGCCTTGGCAAGAGGCCTTGGTCCTTTTACAAAAAAATAATACCGCTTACGTGCAGGCAAAGCACAATGATGCCGATATTTCTTTAGCTGTGCGCCAAAAGAATGCTCAAGAGGGACAAAATCCACATACGCTTATTTTAAGCTGTGCAGATTCGCGCGTGCCGCCGGAGCACATTTTTTTAGCTGGTATTGGTGAGCTTTTTGTGGTGCGTAATGCTGGTAATGTGCTTAGCGAAACAGTGCTAGCGAGCATAGAATATGCTGTGTTGCATCTTGGTATAAAGCTTGTGGTGGTTTTAGGGCATAGCCATTGCGGCGCTGTGGGCGCGGCATTAGCGTATGATGGTAAAGCGCAACAAGAGGTCGCCCCCAGTGCCTTATCAGGCGTGGTGCGCCATATTCACGCTACTTTGCAAGGAGAAAAAGATCCGCGTAAGGCTGAAAAAGCCAATGTGCAATCTGTGTTGCAAACTGTAGCAGCTCACCCCCCTTTGCAAAAATATTTTCAAGGTGAGCATGCTGTGGTGCGCGGGGCTTTGTATGATTTAGAAAGTGGCAGAGTAGAATTTTTAGTGCCGTAAAAAATTACTTACAAAGCCAGATCGCCTTTGCCGTTTATGCAATGAAAAGTGGTTAAGAGGGTAAAAAAGACAGGGCAGTGGCAAGAATTTATATCAAACCCTTGCCACTGCCCTTAAAAAGCCTATGTTATGTAATGTGAGTGTATTTTTATACTTCTGCCATGAGGGATTCGTGGGCATCTAAATCATAAAAACCACGTACAACAAAGGGTAAATTATAGTCTGCTACAGCTTCAAAGCGGATAAAACCCATGGTTTTACCTTCGGGTATGGCAGAAAAAGGTACCATGCCAAGGGGCACAGGAATCTCAATGGGGCTTACCACCACCTCACTAATTTGCTCTTCATAGCGCTCTTTAAGATAATCAAGCACTAAATTGCCCTCTTCGGCGGTAAAAGCTTCTAAGACCGAGCGCAGAGCCGCATCGGGCGAAGCGTCTTCTGGGGTATCGTCTTTGGCTTTATCCACAAGGTCAAGGCCACGTAATTCATTCAACTCTTCTTCGCCTGTGTCATTGCGAAACAAATACACGGCTACGTCACGGCGCCCCTTGAAGCTTTTAAGCGTGGCCTGTATAAGGTAGACACGGTCAAGCTCTGTAAAAGGGGAAGCGGCAATAATTCTGTATTCCATGAGAAACTCCTCAAAGGTAGAAGTGAAAAATGTCACAACAAATTTTTTCCATGCAAAGTGAGTATACTCCAAGAGGGCATCAGCCTCAAGCCATATCCCAACTTGTAGACAATATTCATGCAGGTGTGAAAGATCAAATCTTGCTTGGCGTTACCGGCTCTGGCAAAACCTTTACCATGGCCAATACCATAGCACAGTGCAATAGGCCTGCTCTTATTCTAGCGCCAAACAAGACGTTGGCGGCGCAATTATATAATGAATTTAAGGCCTTTTTTCCGCATAACGCTGTGGAGTATTTTGTATCTTATTATGATTATTATCAGCCAGAGGCCTATGTGCCTACCTCTGATACTTATATAGAAAAAGATTCTTCCATCAATGATAATATAGATAAATTACGCCACGGGGCTACCCATGCCTTACTTACGAGGCGCGATGTTATTATTGTGGCCTCAGTTTCGTGCATTTATGGTCTGGGTTCGCCAGAATATTATGCACAAATGGTCATACCCATTGCTATAGATCAGCATATTTCTATGGACGCTCTTATGGGGCGCCTTGTGGAAGTGCAATATGAGCGCAATGATTACGATTTTCACCGCGGTACATTTCGTGTGCGCGGCGATGTGCTGGAAATTATCCCTGCTTATCATCATGAAATGGCGCTACGTATAGAATTTTTTGGCGATGACATTGAGGGTATTTATGAAATTGATTCCCTTACTGGTGAAGTAGGGCAAAAAATTGAAAAAACAGTCATTTATCCTGCTTCGCACTATGTTTCTGCTCAAGACAATTTGCGCCGTGCCATGAGTGATATTCGTGATGAATTGCAAGAGCGTTTGCAATATTTTCAGCAAGGCAATAAACTTGTGGAAGCTCAGCGCCTTGAGCAGCGTACGCAACTTGATTTAGAAATGCTTGAAGAGCTTGGCTATTGCAATGGTGTAGAAAACTATACGCGCCACTTAGATGGGCGTGTAGAAGGGCAACCACCGCATTGTTTGATAAATTATTTTCCCAAAGACTTTTTGCTCTTTGTGGATGAATCGCATATTTCAGTGCCGCAAGTGGGTGCCATGTATAAAGGCGACCGCTCGCGCAAGCAAACGCTAGTGGACTTTGGCTTTCGCTTACCCTCTGCTTTAGATAATAGACCTCTGCAATTCAATGAATTTCAAAATCTCATAGGGCAGGCTGTTTACGTTTCGGCAACGCCTGGAAAGTGGGAAATTGAGCAATCTCAAGGTATTGTTACCGAGCAAATTATTCGCCCCACAGGGCTTTTAGACCCGCTTATGGAAGTGCGCCCCACCAAGGGACAGATGGAAGATTTACTTGGCGAGTGCAGGGCGCGTATTGCCAAGGATGAGCGTGTTCTGGTGACTACGTTGACCAAGCGTATGGCAGAAGACCTTACTGAATATTGCAAGCAAATGGGGGTAAAAACACGTTACTTGCACTCAGATATTGATACCCTTGAACGCATGCAAATTCTTAAAGCCTTGCGTATGGGCGAATTTGACGTATTGGTGGGCATTAACTTATTGCGTGAGGGGCTAGATTTACCCGAAGTTTCTCTGGTAGCCATTTTAGATGCCGATAAAGAGGGTTTTTTACGCTCTGAAGGCTCACTTATTCAAACCTTTGGGCGCGCTGCCCGTAACGCTGAGGGTAAGGTATTATTGTATGCCGATAAAATTACCCGTTCCATGCAAGCTGCCATGGGCGAAACTGCGCGACGCAGAGAGTTGCAAGAGGCGTGGAATACGGAGCAGGGCATAGTGCCTGTGACCATTCGTAAGAGTATGGATTCGCACTTTGATCAGATTTTTGGTGATGCAGAGGCAAACGTTGGTCGCGGGCGGGGTAAGGGGAAAAAAGCAGTGCCAGAGGGGCATTTCCCCATGGATTTATCGCCACAAGATATGGCTAAGCAAGTACAAGCTTGGGAAAAAGAAATGCGCGAAGCTGCGCGTAATTTAGAATTTGAGCAAGCGGCAGTATTACGCGATAAAATTAAAAAAATGCAAGAAATGATTTTAGTTGCATCGTAGATTTGTAATTTGTCTATAAAAAAAGCGCCTCAAAAGAGGCGCTTTAACAAATATATAAAAGCAAGCTTTATTGATATCTTTGCAATACTTCTTGGCCAGCTTTTTCTACATCATCTTTAAATTGCTGACGCGCATCTTGAATTTTCTTTACTAGCGTAGGGTCTTGCAAAGAAAGAATTTGCGCGGCAAGCCATGCGGCATTGCGAGCGCCAGCCTTGTCGGTGGCAACTGTTGCTACCGGAAATCCGGGAGGCATTTGCACCGTAGCAAAAAGAGCATCCATGCCAGCCAATGAAGCGCTGGATACAGGAATACCAATCACAGGCTTAATGGTGCGGGCTGCCACAGCGCCGGCTAAGTGTGCCGCCATACCAGCTGCACAAATAAATACTTGCACGCCGCCCTCTTCAAGCTCTGTCACCAATTTTTCAGTGCGCTCAGGGGTACGGTGAGCTGAAGTTACGGTAAAGACAAAGGGAATGTCTAACTTTTTCAAAATTTCAGCACAAGGGCTGATTTGGGGCTCATCAGAAATAGAACCCATAAAAATAGCTACTTTTGCCATTGTTTTATCCTTGTAAGCGTTTAATGCCTTTTAGAGCTATATCCTTACGATATTGCCCTTTTTCCATTGTAATTTTTCCCATGGCTGCATAGGCTGTTTCTTGAGCATTTTTCAAATCACTACCTAAAGCAGTCACGCATAGTATACGCCCGCCGTTGGCCACAGGTTTTCCATCTTCAAGGCTAGTGCCGCTATGAAAAACTTTCACATTACCCACAGCCTCAGCTGCTTCAATGCCGCCAATTACCATGCCCTTTGCATATTTATCAGGATAGCCTTCTGCCGCCAAAACTACGCCCACAGCCACTTCATTGCTGTATTCAATGCGCACCGTATCAAGGTTGCCCTTTACACAGGCCATCATAATGGTATCTAAGGGTGTTTTTAAGCGCATAAGCAAAGCCTGACACTCTGGGTCACCAAAACGTGTATTATATTCTAACACCTTGGGGCCATCAGCTGTCATCATAAGACCAGCATAAAGCACGCCTTTAAAGGGATGCTTTGAACTGCCAAGCACTTCTAAGATGGGCAAAATGGCAATTTCAAGCATCTCTTGATAGCGATCGGCTTGCAAAATTGGCGCAGGGGAATAAGCGCCCATGCCGCCTGTATTGGGGCCTTTGTCGCCATCAAAAATAGCCTTGTGATCTTGCGCAGAGGGCAAGGCCACGGCATGTTTTCCATCGCAAAAACAAAGGAAAGAAACTTCTTCACCCACAAGACAATCTTCAATGATAACAGCCGCACCAGCAGCGCCGTGCAATTTGTCTACCATTATGGAATCAAGGGCGGCTATGGCTTCTTCTACAGTTTGTGCAACCACCACACCCTTACCAGCAGCCAGACCATCAGCCTTAACCACCACAGGGGCGCCGTGCTGTTTAACATAAGCTACAGCTGCAGCGTGATTGCTAAAATGCGAGCCTGCTGCGCAAGGTACATTACCTTTAGCCATAATGCCCTTGGCAAATGATTTGCTGCCCTCTAGCTGTGCACAATATTTATCTGGGCCAAAGCAAGGTATACCCGCGGCATTCATGGCGTCCACAATACCTAAAGTCAATGGTAACTCTGGGCCAGGCACCACTAGTTGAATTTTCTTTTCTTGGGCAAAGCGCACTAATGAGTTGATTTCTTCCACAGCAATGGGCACATGCTTAACCTTTTCTAAGGCTGTGCCGCCATTACCTGGCGCTATATAAATTTCTTTCACTGTGGGGCTTTGGCTCAGCTTCCATACCAAAGCATGTTCTCTGCCACCAGAACCAATAACAAGTACACGCACAATAACTCCTTTGTTTATATACCAATAAAAACACTTTTATTTTTGTATACAGTATGCCTTTTCAAAAAGCATAAAAACTGCTATGCCTTTAAGCGCCAAGAGCAAAGACAGCTTATTTAAGCCTTTTGGGCTTATGGGCATCTATACACGGCTTGCTATGGCACGCCTTTTTGTCTTTTTACGGCTTTTGTGCAAAAAGCATTTAGGCTATGTACCTTTTTCTTATGTAAAAAGCAATCCCTAGCCTAGGGGATACTCTGAGGAATATATGAATAATATCAAGATGTTTACTAAGAGCTTGCAAGGCCTTGACCATATGGCTCATGGGGGAAAAGCCCTAGAAAGCTTTCAATTGCAAGGCATTCGCAACACCATAAAAAGGGCGCTATATTCGCCGCAATACCGTGCCAAGCTAGGGAATATTCAGCCAGATGACATTCAAAGCTTTGCAGATGTGCGCAAGCTCCCCTTTACTTCGGTGGAAGATTTACGCGAAGGCTACCCCTTGCCCCTGCTCAGCGTGCCAGAAGAAGACGTGGTGCGTATTCATGCCTCTTCGGGTACCACAGGCAAGCGCAAAATTTTAGCTTATACGCAAAAAGACGTGGATACCTTTAACTTACAAATGGCGCGCTGTTACACCATGGCAGGTCTTACTGCCATGGATAGAATGCAAGTGGCTGTAGGTTATGGCTTATGGACAGCAGGCGCTGGTTTTCAGCAGGGCTGTGAGGCGCTAGGGGCTCTTACCATACCGGTGGGGCCTGGCAATATGGAAATGCATATTCAGCTTTTGCAAGATATGCAAAGCACTTGCCTTGGCGCCACATCATCTATGGCCTTATTGGTAGCAGAAGAAATAGAGCGCCACGGCCTTAAAGATAAAATACATTTACGCAAAGTCATTTGCGGCTCTGAAACGCGCAGTGAAAAAATGCGCCTTGCCATTGAGAAAAAACTGGGCCTTGAAGGTAGCTATGACATTGCCGGCATGACTGAGATGTATGGCCCAGGCACCGCCATTGAGTGCGATGCCCATGAAGGCTTGCATTATTGGGCTGATCTTTTTTATATAGAAATTATCAACCCTGATACTTTAGAACCTGTGGCAGAGGGAGAAGTGGGCGAAATGGTGGTCACAAGTCTTTGCAAAGAGGCTAGCCCCCTTATTCGCTATCGCACCAGAGATTTATCACGCCTTATAAGCGGCGTGTGCGGTTGCGGGCGTGCCATACCTCGCCATGATAAAATTTTAGGCCGCAGCGATGACATGCTTATTTTCCGCGGGGTGAATATTTACCCCGGTCAAATTATGGATGTTATTGGCAGCTTTGCCGAGCTTGGCGGTGAATATCATGTGGAATTATCGCGCGATGATAAATCTATGGATCATATGCTGTTACGTGTTGAGCGTAGCGAAGATGGCAGCCGTGACAATGATGCTCATGTGGCCGAAGCTGTGAGCCGTAAATTGCATAAGGCCTTATTGGCGCGCGTAAGCGTGCAAGTAGTGGATAATGCCACATTACCACGTACCTTTAGTAAATCAAAACGTATTACTGACACTCGTTAAAAAAGGATAAAATATGAACACTTTAGAAAGTATTTTTACTCGTCGCAGTATTCGCAAATTTAATGATAAAGCTGTGAGCGATACAGATGTCACCACGCTTTTACAAGCTGCCATGGCTGCCCCCAGCGCCGGCAATGCCCAGCCTTGGCGCTTTATTGTGGTGCGCGAAAAAAGCACCTTTGAAAATATTGCTAAGCTGCACCCTTACGCACAAATGGCAAAAGAAAGCTCTGTATGTATAGTTGTTTGTGCAGACCTTGAAGCAGAAAAATACCCCGGTTTTTGGGTGCAAGATTGTTCTGCTGCCATTCAAAATATATTGCTTGCCGCACGAGATTTAAACATGGGCACCGTGTGGACAGGTGTTACCCCCATTGCCGAACGCGCCGCCGCTTTTAAAGAGCTTTTTGCTTTGCCAGAGCATGCTGAAGTGCTTGGTATTATTGTGTGCGGCTATACAGATCAAGATTTTAAAAGCCGCGAAACCTTTGATGCAGGCAAAATTTTTCAGGAAAAATGGGGTAATAACGTATAAATAGTACAGCTTGCCAGTATTACAAGATATTTTATAGAGCGTGCGGTGTAAACCCAAGGTTTTTTTCTTGACAGAAAAAATATTTTGTATAAACTTTGCTTCCCAAAAGAAATTTCACGCCATAAGGCGTACCGGAGGTCTATAATGGCTACTTTAGAAAATGCCGTAAAAACTGCTGCAGGTGTTGAGCTTAACGGCTTTACTCTTACTCCTGTTGTTGAGCAATGTGAAGGTTGCGGTCGTATTCGCGAATTTGAAGGTGAAAACTTCTGCTCTACTTACCCTACACCAGCTCGCAAATGGGTGGGTGGTCGATGTAATTTCTCTACACACGTAAAAGCTGCTGCTGCTAAAGCCGCTAAGGTTAACCCCCTTAAAGCTTCTAAGCGTGCTGCAAAAGGTCGCAAGTAAGAGCGCAAATAAAATTTTTGCCCCTACACTTTTGAGGGTGGAGGTTTGTTTTGCATCACGCAAGGCAAACTTACCGCCCTTTTTGCTATGGATTTTTAAGTATTTTAAGGGTTAGTATGGACGCTCAATTTGATGTCATCGTGGTGGGCGCAGGACATGCCGGCTGTGAAGCCGCTCATGCTCTGGCGCGTCTTGGGCATAACACTTTGCTCATTACTGGTAATCTTGACCGCATTGGGCATTTATCGTGTAATCCTGCCATAGGTGGCCTAGCCAAGGGGCATATGGTACGTGAAATTGACGCTCTTGGCGGCATGATGGGTCTTTGGGCCGATGCCGGCGGTATTCAATTTCGCATTTTAAATACCAGCAAAGGCCCAGCCGTGCGTGCAACACGCGCACAAATGGATAGAGATGCCTATATGAGCGTGGTCAAACAAAGTATTTTTTCTCTAAAAAATCTTAAAGTTTGGCAAGATAGCGTAGAGGAATTGCTCACGGGGGATGCTGGCATACGCGGTGTGCGTACTGCCCTTGGGCGAGAATTTCACGCAAAGCATGTGCTATTAACCACGGGCACCTTTTTATGCGGACGCATTCATATTGGCATGACTTCTGTGCAGGGAGGGCGCCTTGGCGATGCTCCCACAGCGCATTTAACCAAATCTTTACAAGATTTAGGTTTAGAAACAGGACGCCTTAAAACAGGCACCACCCCGCGCCTTTTGCGCTCTTCCATTGATTTTTCACAAATGGAAGAACAAAAAAGCGAAGAATTTATTGAAGGCTTTAGCTTTCATGGCCCAAAGCCTCCCTTAGAGCAAGTTTCATGCTATATCACCTGGACCAATGACAAAACCCATGATGTCATACGCACAGGTTTTGACCGCTCACCCCTTTTTACCGGCGTTATTCAAGGCACAGGGGCGCGCTATTGCCCCAGCATTGAAGACAAAATTGCGCGCTTCCCCGAGCGTTTGCGTCATCAAATTTTCATTGAACCAGAGGGCGTGCATAGCGCAGAGTGCTATGTAAACGGCGTGTCTACTTCTTTACCGTTAGATGTGCAATTGGCGCTCATTGCCACCATTCCCGGCCTTGAAAATGCCCATATGCTGCGCCCCGGCTATGCCATTGAATACGATTATGTAAACCCTGTGCAATTGCACCCCACGCTAGAGACGCGCAAGGTAGAGGGCTTATGGCATGCAGGTCAAATTAACGGCACCTCAGGCTATGAAGAAGCTGCGGCGCAAGGTTTGTGGGCAGCCATTAATATTTCACAAAAAATTCTTGGCTTGCCGCCCTTTATTTTAGGGCGTGAAGAAGCCTATATGGCTGTGCTTATTGATGACCTTGTCACTTTAGGCACCCTTGAGCCTTATCGCATGTTTACCTCTCGCGCTGAACACCGCTTGCTTTTACGCGAAAATAATGCCGATGCGCGTCTTACCCCCAAGGGGAGAGAACTTGGCCTTGTGCAAGATGCGCAGTGGCAAACCTTTCAAGAAAAATATGCCAAGGTGGCGCAGTTAAATACCTACCTTGAAAGCACCCGCATAAGCCCAAGCCCAGAGCTACGCACAGCGCTAGAGGCCATTGGCGAAAATAGCCCCCATGGCGGTGCCAGCTTAGCAGAGCTTTTGCGTCGCCCAGCAGTAACCTTGCAGACTCTAAGCCCGCTGTGCCCAGCCATAGCTGACTATGCTTATGATGTGCAGGCCGAAAGCCAAACTCAAGTGAAATATGCCGGTTATTTGCAAAGGCAAGAGCAATTGGTTCAACGCGCCTCGCGCCTTGAAAACACTCCACTGCCCCAAGATTTAGACTATGCCCATGTGGCAGGCCTTTCGGCAGAAGTGCAAGAAAAGCTTTTAAAACTAAAACCACATACCTTGGGGCAAGCCGGACGTATTTCTGGCGTAACCCCTGCGGCCATTGCGTGTTTAGAAATACATTTACGCAAATTAGGTTTGCTTGGTAAATAGCTATTTTTAAAGAAATTATGAAATAGTATGGGGGATAGTATCCCCCATGCTCAGTAATAATTTTAATTTGGTGAAATATTCAAAATATCTAGGGCAGAGATTTCTTCTTCGGCTACGCGAGCCGCTTCTGCCATAATTTGCCCTTCGCTCATTTTCCACGAAGCTAAAATCTGCTTTTTAAATTCTGCCCCAAAAGCTTTGAGCTGTTCATCACAGAGTTTTTCTAACCGTTTTTCGCTAAAGAGTTTTTTACGAATAAGTGAGGGCGTGGGCACATGCATCACTTGGTCTACCACCCATTTATTCAGATTAAAAACTTTCATGAGCACAAGACCGCTTACCCCAATAACTGTAGCCGTCATGGGCGCCCCAGAGGCCGCCAACGCCGCTAAGCCAGGCCCTGCCACCATGGTGGCAAGCTCCGCCGCATTACGATCTTGGCACAAGGTGCTTTTACCAAGCTTTTCTCCCATATGCGCCACAAAATTATCCATGGCAACGGCTATCCAAGTTTGTTCTAAGCGCTCTGGCACTATGGGAATACCCTTTTCGTGAAACCAGCTTTTAAGCTCTTGACGGCAGGCATCTACAATTTGCCGCCCCATGCGTGCCATGGAAGCATCTAAAAGTTGCTGCACACTTTTTTCTTCTTGCAAAAGATTGTGTGCAATGCCTTGCATAAGCTTGCTTAATGGACCGCCTTGCTCTCTATAGCGTCGAAATTCTGGCATAAGGATAACATCGCGCAAAAAAGAGCCCATTTCGCGCATAAGCACCTCAGAGCCGCTTTCTAAAATGCGCTCTATGCCATGACGGCGAATACGCTCATGCATAAAAACGCCCAGCTCATTTTTTAAAGCTTCGCGCCCTTGGCGCAAATGCGCCGTAAGTACATGGTACTGGGCAAGCCCCTTGGCTATATCTGCATAAGGCTCATCCCCCATGAGAATTTTCACTTCTGCCCCAAGATTTTGCTTTATAATATCTTGCACAAAGGGCCACGCACTGCTGCCCCCCGTTAAAAGCACCATGGGGGTAGTGGCATAAAAACCTGTGGGTGAGCTCTGCTCTTGGCGCATGCTTTTAAGGCTTTCTAAAAAGCTGTCCTCAAACCACGAGATAAGATCAGCCCTTTTACCCGCCAAAAGCCCCTCACCGCGAGCAGAAAGGCCTGATCTCGCACCATGTTCTTGTAAAGATAACAAAAAACTGGATGTGGGCTTATAATTTCCAGCGCGTTCTAAAAAGTCTAGCCATGTAAAATTCTCTATATAGGCTGAACATTCTTGGCTTTTTTTACCGTCAAAGTAAGACCAACGCACCCGCACCGTGACACTTTGTTCGCGATTATGTGCCATGGCGGCAGAAAATTCTTCTTTTGCTCGCCTGCACGCCACCCAGTGCACGTAATATTCATTATTTTCTTGCACTAACTGACGCTCAAGGCCGGGATTATGCTCTAAAAGCACTTGATAGAGTAAATCGTCAAAAAGACGCCCCCCGTACAGCATATCCCCATAGCGACCCACCACATCAGCACGGCGCAAATAAGCAAAATCGCAGGTACCGCCGCCAAAATCCACCGTAAGCACACCCTTAGCGGCTTGCGAAGGAGATAAAGCCCCGCTAGCCATATAGTGCAAAAGCGCCCCCACAGGCTCGCGCAAAAATTGCGCATTATGCCAACCTGTACTGTGTAAGCATTGACGCAGTATTTGCTGATAATGATTTTCTGCCTGCGAGGGAATGCCCACTAACACGGCAGGGAGCGCAGAGCTTAAAGATTTCTCTGCTTCAGGATTTTCCACCTGATCATGCACTTGAGGCGCGTCTAGCTCTGAAACTCTCGTGCGCAAAAGGCGTAAAAAATCTACCATATAGCCCCTAGCTTCAGCATTAACGGCTATATCTGGCTTAAATTGGCTATACAAATGATAGCTTTTGCGCTCATGGGGGCTGGCCTCGCCAAATTCGTACTCTGCCGCCGCGCCAATGAGAAAGGGATGCCCCTCTTTATACAAAATCAAGGTGGGTATGGCACCGCCAAGGGTGGGATTGTGCCAATCTTGCGGCTTGATAACGCGTACCTTGCCCTGCCCCTCTTCACTGGTGGCAATGCAGGTATTACTGGTGCCTAAATCCATGGCTATCATATGTTGCATATTATTTCCTCACCTTACGCACGGTGCCTTTGCGCACCAAAAGACCTTGCTCAAGTAGTGGCGGTTCATCCACATAGCAGGCATCCCCCACGGCTATAAAGCCCAAAGGCGTATAACGTTCGCTCATTTCTTCTGACCAATACAGCGCCCCTGCATCCCCTTGTTCGCGGGTAGCCTCTACACCCACACGGCGCAAACGTTCTTTAAGCCATTGCCCGCGTGCTTCAGGTAATTCGCCTGCCAAAGAATACAGCTCAAGGCCTACTTTTTTCCACGCATCCTTGGTGGGATCGTGCTTAAGTTGCATATTCTCTATAAGCAAGGGCCCCACAAGGCTTGCCCCTGTCCACCACTGAGCAATGGCTACTTGTAATTTTTCAGAAAAATCATGTTCATCAAAAGACAAAGGGCGCTGCAATAAGAGCGCAAAGGCCACGCAAAAGCAGACAATGCCGTAAACATTAGCAAAAAAAGGTAATACTTGTCCTGAGGTAAAAATAAAACCAAAGCCTTGCACCAAGTGTAAAATGCCAAGCTTAGCCCCCATAAAGTCACGCACAAGGCTCAACACAAGCAAGCCACCCACACCCCAAGTGAAGAATCGTCTAAAACGCTTCCAAGTGTACTTTTTGCCTAAAAATACCAAGCGCCCTGAGGTCATGCCGCCCAGTAAATATTCTGAAAACCATACTATACCCATGGCGCCCAAAAGACCACATATAAGCTGTATGCCCATGGAAAAAGAGGGCTGCCCCAAGCTTTCGCCCATGGCTTGACCTTGCCGCGCCGCATCACCCATATCGTAGGCGCCAAGCACACCCAAAGAGGTGAAAGCTTGCCCTACAGCCAAGCCCAGCAAAAAGCCCAAAAGGGCAAGCAAAGCCGTGCGCCATGCAGAAAAATGCGCTATTTTTCCAATGGGCGGCAAGAGTAAAGGCGGTAAGGCTTCGCGCCAGGCATCTTCCATGGCGTCGGCAGAAATTTTAAGCTCTTTATTTTGCTCGGTGTAGGCTTCGGCGCATTGGCATAAAAGCTTTTGCACAAGGCGCTGTCTGGTATCAAAAACACGACTTTGCAACATGCGTTCATCGGGGTTGAGAGGCAAGGCTAAAAGAGCTTCATAGGTTAAGTCTTGCGCTATATCTTGCGCCTGCCCTAAGCGCTCTGAGGGCGTTAAAGAAGCTATATCAACAAAAGGAGTGGGGGAAGTACTCATATAAACCTCATACTAGTAAAACAAAAAAAGCGGCATGGTGAGACCATAACCGCCTTTTATGAAGAAAAAATTAAGAAACTACTTCCTCAGGATAAATACTTTCCATGCTCGCCTTAAAGCGCGCAAATTCGCCGGCCTTAATGGCCTCTCGAGCGCGGCGCACCGTATCTAAGAAATACGTTAAGTTATGCAAGGAGTTAAGCCTAAAGGATAAAAGCTCTTTGCTCACATAGAGGTGGCGCAAATAGGCCTTGCTAAAAGTGCGGCATGTATAGCAATTGCACTGCGGATCTAAAGGACCGTCATCTTCGGCATATTCTTTGCGTTTAATATTCACCTTGCCAAGGGAAGTATATAAGGTACCATTACGGGCATTACGTGTAGGTAGCACACAATCAAACATATCTACACCGGCGGCAATGCCGTTGACAATATCAAGGGGCGTGCCTACACCCATAAGATAACGGGCTTTATCTTGTGGCAAAAGCGGCGCTGTGTAATAGAGAAAATCCATAAGAATTTCTTTGCTTTCGCCCACAGAAAGGCCGCCTATGGCAAAGCCGTCAAAGTCCATGGAGCACAATTCTTCCACCGAGCGTTTACGTAAATCTTTATAAAAACCGCCTTGGGTAATGGCAAACAGCAAATTGCCTGCGGTGCCTTGAGGGTAAGCCTCACGGGCGCGTTTGGCCCAGCGTGTGGTGAGGGCCAGTGATTTTTCTGTATAGCCATAATCTGCCCCAAAGGCTACGCATTCATCCAGCACCATCATAATGTCAGAATTTAAATTGCGCTGAATTTTAATAACATTTTCTGGTGTGAAAAAATGCTTAGAGCCATCAATGTGAGAGCGAAATTCTACGCCCTCTTCGCTGATTTTGCGCAAATCATTAAGGCTAAACACTTGAAAGCCGCCGCTATCGGTCAAAATGGGCTTATCCCAAGCATTAAAACCGTGCAGGCCACCGCGGCGAGCCACTAAGTCATCACCGGGGCGCAAGTATAAGTGATAGGTATTGCCAAGGATAATTTCTGCCTGCATGGCATGTAAATCATCGGGGGCAATGGCTTTTACAGACCCCACAGTGCCCACAGGCATGAAAATGGGGGTATTTATGGCGCCATGGGCGGTTTGCAAAATGCCGGTACGGGCTGCACCGTCGGTGGCAGTAATGGTAAATGTTTTATTCATGGGCTTTTTATACTGGGAATATGAGGGATACGCAAGGGGATTATGAGGGCGTTTTTTTAGCTTTATGAGCCTTACATAAGGTCTACATTTTTTTCAGCGTTCTAAAATATTTTTGAAATAAAGTGAATAAAAATATAATTTTATAATTTTTTGATGCGGCAAGATTTTACTTTCAAAGATAACGTATTGTCGCAAGGAAAGTTTTTTGGAAAGGGGGGTATGGGGGAAAACCTTTTATTCACAAAAGGTTTTCCC